>NZ_JBILTE010000021.1:0-21537 GCF_044371705.1 Flavobacterium sp.
CGGGGATAGAAACAATTTCATTGTCTCTATTTTCTCCGGGCCAAGCTGATCCAAATTTTACTTTTAGTAATTCGGCTTGTTTTTCAATAATTGAACAACCCTCCTTTATGTCTTCAGTAATGATATTTCCTCCAAATGGAATTACTGCTGTATGACGAATAATTCCATCTTTAAAAATGGCTAAATCGGTTGTTCCGCCACCTATATCGATCAAAGCCACACCGGCTTCTTTTTCTTCTTGACTTAAAACGGCATCTGCAGAAGCTAAAGGCTCTAATGTTAATCCGGATAATTCAATTCCTGAACTTTGGATACATCTGCCAACATTTCTAATGGATGCTGCTTGACCAACTACTACGTGAAAACTACTTTCCAATCGTCCTCCGTACATTCCGATAGGCTCTTTAATTTCAGATTGACCATCAATTTTAAATTCTTGTGGCAAAACATGGATAATTTCTTCACCCGGCAACATAGCCAGCTTATGTACTTGGTTGATTAATTGCTCAATATCTTTATCACCAATTACCTCTTCCACATTGCTTCTACTGATGTAATCACTGTGCTGAATACTGCGGATATGTTGACCTGCAATTCCGACAACTACATCTTTGATTTTGTAGCCGGAATTTTCTTCTGCTTCGGCAACTGCGGCCTGAATAGACTGTATAGTTTGTGTAATATTATTTACCACGCCACGGTGTACACCAAGACTTTTAGATTTCCCAACGCCAAGAATCTCGAGTTTACCATACTCGTTTTTCTTGCCAATCATTGCTACAATTTTTGTAGTTCCAATATCTAAACCTACTGCGATATTTTGATTTTCCATACGTTCCTATTTTGTACAAACCACTTGTTGTGTAAACTTTAGGTTAATGTTTTTATATTTTTCAATCGTTTTATCCTGAACAGCTTTTTGATAAAAGGCCTGATAGTTTTTAAATTTTTCTTCGATTTTGATGATTTTTCCAAAATCAATCGTAAAATCAAAATTTCTGTTCTTCATTTTTACGCTACCACTCGGTAAAATTTCAACTCCAATGATGTTTTTCTTCAAAAATTCATCCGCATGGATGTATCGAAATAACTCGTTTACTAATTCGCTGTTTTCGTTAGTAATATTTCCAATAACTAACGGAACACGTGCTGTATGAATTTCTGACAAAGGCATTTTAGTACCCATATAATCAAGATAGTAGGATTCTTGACTTGATACAACCCTTGCTACAGGTGTCTTTTGTTTTACAACTGCTTTCAGCACGCCATCAACACTCACAAACACTTCTGATTTTTCAATCATCTCGTGATTATTGATAGACTTTTCCAAACTATTCAAATCTAAAGCAACTTTCCTAATAGCTGAAGCATCTTTATTATTTTCTATTAACAATTTATTAACCGTTTCATGCGTCACAAAAAGCTGCTCTTTTCCTATAAATTCTATCGTTGATTTTAACAGTTTTCGTTGCTCATTTCTTATGGATGAAAACGAGTACAAAAACACAACCATAGATAAAATAAGAACCAAACGGAGATTTGTCCAATTAAAATGTCTTTTCATACAACGCTTTTTTAATAGATGGAACAAGTTCGCCAATATCTCCCGCACCAATGGTTACATAAACAGTTGCTTCACTAATTAATAGGGCAGGAATTAAATCATTTTTTGAAATCAATTTCTTATTTTTTTGAGTCATTTTTGACAATAACCATTCGGAAGTAATTCCTTCCATCTGAAGTTCACGTGCCGGATATATATCCAATAACAAAACTTCATCAAAAGCTGATAAACTTTTAGCAAAATCATCTGCAAAATCTCTGGTTCTACTAAACAAATGCGGCTGAAAAACAGCCAAGACTTTTTGATTGGGATACAACTCGGTTACTGCCTGATGCACTGCATTAATTTCCGTTGGATGATGGGCATAATCGTCAATATACACCAAGTTATCAGTTTTAATCTGAAATGAAAACCGACGTTTAATTCCTTTAAATGATCTCAAAGCTTTAACAATGTCGGCGGTTGGGGTGCCATACGTTTTTGCCATTGCCAAAGCCATGAGAGCATTCATTAAATTATGTCTGCCGGGCAAACTGAATTTAATGTTAACTATAGTTTCAACTGGCGTTTGAACATCAAACACATACTCGCTATTTTCAATTCTTATATTGTGTGCTTGAAAATCGGCTTCTTGGTTGATGGCTATCGTTTTTCCTTTTAAAGGAACTCCTTTTGGAACTAAAACAAAATCTTTATTGGTTACTTTATTAGCAAATTCTAAAAATGATGCTTCAATTGCAGAAGAATCGCCATAAATATCTAGATGATCTGCATCCATAGAGGTCACACAAGCCATATTGGGATGCAAATACAAAAAGGAACGATCAAATTCATCCGCTTCTACAACAGTGATGGTTTTACCGGATCCTATTAAATTTGAGTTGTAATTTTCAACAATTCCCCCTAAAAAGGATGTAACATCTGCCCCACTTTCATATAAAATATGACCTAAAATACTGGAAGTCGTAGTTTTTCCATGCGTTCCGGCAACTGCAAAGCAATAGGTGTCTTTAGTAATGATTCCCAATACTTCTGCACGTTTTTTTACTGTAAAGTCGCGTTCCAAAAAGTAATTCCACTGCGAATGTGTCGAAGGGACGGCCGGAGTAATAACCACTAAAGTATTTTCAATATAAAAATCGGCCGGAATCAAATCAATACGGTCTTCAAAATGAATAGACATTCCGCTTGCCATTAACTCATCGGTTAAAGTGGAAGGTGTTTTGTCATAACCGGAAACATTTTTTCCAATCAACTTGAAATAGCGAGCCAAAGCACTCATGCCGATGCCTCCAATTCCGATAAAAAAAACGTTATGTATTTGATTAAGATTCATTTATTTTGAACTAACTAATTTATTTTTTTATCAATTTTATAATTTGTTGAACGATATCTTGTGTTGCATTTGGCTTCGCCAATTTTTTTATTTTTTTACCTAGTTTCTGTTGCTTTTTAGTAGTAGAAATTAATTTGGAAAAAGTCTCCAGAAATTGATTGTCCAAATCGGTTTCCTTAATTAAAATCGCTCCTTTTTTATCAGCAATTGCCTTTGCATTTTTTGTTTGATGATCTTCAGCCACATTAGGTGAAGGAATAAAAATGACCGGCTTTCCTACCAAACACAATTCTGAAACAGATGATGCTCCGGCTCTTGAAATAATGATGTCGGCAGCTGCATAAACCAAATCCATTCGGTCAATAAACGACACCACTTTTACATTTGGAATTTCGTTAAAGTGACTGTATTCTTCAAAATATAATTTCCCGCATTGCCAAATAATTTGCATATCCAAAGCTAAAATTGACTGCAATTCTTTCGCCATCAACTGATTGATTCTTCGTGCTCCTAAACTACCTCCCAAAACCAGCAAGGTCTTTTTTGAAGCATCCAAAGCAAAATAAGTCACCGCATCTTCTGTATTCTCATCGATAAAAATCAAATCCTGCCGAACCGGATTTCCGGTCATCACGATTTTATCTTTTGGAAAAAACCGATCTAAATTTTCATAGGCTACGCAAATAACTTTGGCATCTTTACTTAACCATTTATTGGTAATTCCGGGATAGGAATTCTGTTCTTGAATGACAGTTGGTATTTTCATGCCAGCTGCAGCTTTTAATAAAGGTCCAGATGCAAAACCACCGGTTCCAATCACCACATTCGGTTTAAATTTTTTTATGATTTTTTTTGCTTTTAAAATACTATCCAGTACTTTTATGGGGAATAAAATATTTTGCAAAGTCATTTTTCGCTGCAAACCCGAAATCCAAAGTCCTTCAATAGGATAACCCGCTTGAGGCACTTTTTGCATTTCCATTTTATCTTTTGCTCCCACAAATAATATTTCACAATCGGGAAATCGAAATTTTAATTCGTCAGCAATCGCAATTGCAGGGTAGATATGTCCTCCTGTTCCGCCTCCACTGATAATAAATTTTAAATTTTCCATGGCTTATCTATTTAAAACTGCGTTCATTGGATTGTCAACAATCGAATAATCTTCAACCTCTTCTTTCTCTGCTTTTTCTCCCTTTTCATCTTCTTCAATTTGCTTATCAATCATTTTTTGAAGAGCTGCTTCTCTTTTAGCTTTATCTGCATTTTCAGCAGCTATTTCGTCATCCTTTTTTGTCACGTTTAATATAATTCCGATAGCAATACATGTTACCCAAATAGAACTACCTCCACTACTTATTAAAGGCAATGTTTGGCCTGTGGTTGGAAATAATTCGACCGCCACACCCATATTGACCATCGCTTGAAAAACAATAGGAAAACCTAATCCAACGACGACTAATTTTCCAAATAAATTTTCTGTTCGATGAGCTGCCACAACAATTCTAAATAAGGATGATAGCGATACCTCCAAAAAGGCCAAATTCTTCCACAATAATTGCATAAATAAAATCGGAAGATGATTGTGGTAAAAAATTCTTTTGCACACTTTTACCGGGACCTAAACCATACAATCCGCCTGTTGCAATAGCTGTTTTGGCTCGTTCTATTTGATACACTTCATCCGGATCGTTAATAGAATCGTTTGTAAATCGAGTGATTCTGCTTTCCCAAGTATCAACCCGTTGAAACAAACTAGGTACTTTATCAGGATTAACTGCTTTTAAAACTTTGGCCGTTCCTATAAATACTGAAAACATCAAAATTCCCATTCCAAAAACAATTCCTAAATATTTTAAAGGATACTTTCCAATAAAAACCAACATAGTTACCATTAGAAACATAAAAGCAGCGGATGAAAAGTTGGCGGGCAAAATTAATAACATCGTTAACCCTACAGGTATCCACAATTCAATAAATGAGGATTTAAAAGTGATTGGCTCCTTCTGCGTTTTGGATAAATACCTTGCTACAAAAATGATCAAAATCAGAAACGCAAAAGTAGACGGCTGCAACGAAATACCTCCAATTTCAACCCATCGTCGGGCATTCCCTTTTTCCACTCCAAAGAATAAAGTGTAGGCCAAAAGCACCCAAATAAAAGGCAACAATAGCCAAGAAATACTTCGATAATAATGAAAAGGAATTCGATGTACTTGATAAATGATAAAAAATCCTAATCCCAAATGCACCAAATGTTTAATTAGGTAACCTAAGGTGTTTCCGGTTCCGTGTCCGGCATAAGCTAGATTACTACTTGCACTGAAAACCGGCATAAATGAAAACAAGGCCAATAAGGCCACTAGTGCCCAAATGACTTTATCTCCTTTAATATGATTTACTATGGTTTTCATTACTAGAATAAACTTTTATAAATTTCTAACTGCTTGTTTAAACTGTCTGCCTCTATCTTCATAGTTTTCAAAAAGGTCGAAGCTGGCACAAGCCGGTGACAGCAAAACTGTATCGCCTTTTTCAGACAAACGTTGAGCCATACGAACCGCGTCGTTCATAGTTGCGACTTCAACCATTACATCTACGACATCCCCAAAAGCCTCAATAATCTTTGTATTATCTATACCTAAGCAAACAATTGCTTTGACTTTTTCACGCACTAATGACATCAATTCAGAATAATCGTTTCCTTTGTCAACGCCTCCTACGATCCAAATAGTGGGACTAGTCATACTATCCAAACCAAAAAACGTAGCATTTACATTTGTTGCTTTACTATCATTGATGTAAAGTACATTTTGAATTTTCAAAACCTTTTCCAAACGGTGTTCTACCCCTTGAAAATTGGATAAACTCTCGCGGATGGTTTGCTTTCTGATTCGCATTAATTGAGCAACCGATGTTGCTGCCATTGCGTTTTTCAAATTGTGTTTACCTTCCAAGGCGATGTCTTTGGTTTCCATTGAAAATTCTTCTTCGTTGATGTAGAGTTCCATAATGTCTTTGTTTATAAATGCTCCTTGTTCAGGCTTATGCAGCAATGAAAAAGGAATTAATTGAGCTTTTGTTTTATTATTTTGTAACCAATTGTGTATCGTTTCATCATCCGCATCATAAATCAAATAATTCTTTGCTGTTTGATTCATTGTAATTCTAAATTTTGAAGCAATATAATTTTCGTATTTATAGTTGTACCGATCCAAATGATCGGGACTAATGTTTGTAATAATGGCAATATCGGGCCGGTAATTCACAATCCCATCCAATTGAAAACTGCTTATCTCCAGTACGTACACGTCAAAGTCTTCGTCGGCTACTTGCCATGCAAAACTCTTTCCTATATTTCCAGCCAAACCCACATTTAAACCTCCTGATTTAAGCAAATGATAGGTGAGCATCGTGGTGGTGGTTTTTCCATTGCTTCCGGTAATCCCAATCGTTACAGCACTTGTGTATTGCATCGCAAACTCAATTTCCGAAATGACCGGAATGTTGTTTTGATGCAACTTCTTTACAATTTCTACTTTATCAGGTATTCCGGGACTTTTCATGACTAGATCAGCGTTTAGAATTTTCTTTTCTGTGTGCTTCTCTTCTTCCCACTTAATGCCGTTAATTGAAAGAACTTCTTTATAATTTTCTTTAATCTTCCCATAATCGGACACAAAAACATCGTATCCTTTCTTCTTTCCCAAAATGGCTGTTCCCACACCGCTTTCTCCTCCTCCCAGTATCACCAATCGCATCTTATCTTAATTTTAAGGTTACGATTGAAAGAATTGCGAGTATGATTCCAACAATCCAAAATCGGGTGACAATTTTGCTTTCGTGATAGCCTTTTTTCTGATAATGGTGGTGCAAAGGCGACATCAAGAAAATACGTTTGCCTTCGCCAAATTTCTTTTTGGTATACTTGAAATAAGCCACTTGAACTACCACAGATAGATTTTCTGCTAAGAAAATTCCGCAGATAATGGGAATTAAAAGCTCTTTTCTGATGGCAATTGCAATCACTGCTATAATTCCACCAATGGTTAGACTTCCTGTATCGCCCATAAAAACTGCTGCGGGGTAACTGTTGTACCATAAAAACCCAATGAGCGATCCTACAAAAGCAGAAATAAACACGGTCATCTCACCCGCATTAGGTATATACATGATGTTGAGATAATTGGAAAATATTATATTACCTGAAACGAATGTAAAAATTCCGAGTGTTAAGACCGAAATGGCAGAAGTTCCCGCTGCTAAACCATCAATTCCATCGGTTAAATTGGCTCCATTGGAAACTGCAGTGATGATAAAAATAACAATAGGAATAAATATCAACCAAGCATAGTCTTGAAAACCATCGCCCATAAACGAAAGTAAATCGGCATAATCAAATTCGTTGTTTTTAAAGAAAGGAATAGTGGTAGCAGTAGATTTTTCTTCTGCGGCAGCTTGAACCATCGTCTGATTGGACTCCGACATGATATTTGTCCGTTGCGTATCCTTGCGAACAGTCACACCCGGATGAAAATACAGCACGCTGCCAACTATCAATCCTAAACCAACTTGCCCAATTACTTTAAATCTGCCTTTTAGACCTTCTTTATCCTTTTTAAAAATCTTGATGTAATCATCAATAAAACCGATAGTTCCCATCCAAAGAGTGGTTACAATTAGCAAAACAATATAAATGTTATCCAATTTTGCGAATAGTAAAACTGGAATTAACGTTGCTAAAATGATTATCAAACCACCCATGGTAGGTGTTCCTGCCTTCTGAGTCTGACCTGCCAACCCTAATTCTCTGACAGTTTCACCTACTTGCTGATTTCTTAAAAACTCAATGATTTTTTTTCCGTAAATAGTTGAAATCAATAAGGACAAAATCACAGCTAACCCCGATCGGAAGGTGATGTATTGAAATACTCCAGTCCCGGGAATATCTACTGTTTTGTCTAAGTAATCAAATAAGTAGTATAACATAATGTCTATTTATTCATTTGTACAAAAAGTTCTTTGATGGTTTCCATATCATCAAAATGATGACGTTCTCCATTAATTTCCTGATAGGTTTCATGACCTTTGCCGGCAATTAATATGATGTCATTAGGTCCTGCCAATTGTGTTGCCACTTTAATTGCTTGAAATCGATCAACAATTGACAGTGTTTTTTTATGATTTTGAGGCTCTACACCTTTTTCCATTTCTTGAATAATATCAATTGGGTCTTCATTTCTCGGATTGTCAGAAGTCAGAATCACTTTATCGCTGAGAGTGGTGGCAATTTTTGCCATGATTGGCCGCTTTGCTTTGTCTCTGTTGCCTCCACAACCCACCACAGTGATTAATTGCTCATTTTTTGTTCGAATATCATTGATTGTTCCTAATACATTTTCTAAAGCATCCGGGGTATGAGCATAGTCAATAATTGCAGTAATTTTTTGATTGGAAACTACAAATTGAAAACGTCCGGAAACACTTTCTAATTCCGACAACAATCGCAGAACTTCCAATTTATCTAAACCTAATTCAACTGCAATAGCATAAATTGCCAGTATATTGTAGGCATTGAAAGAACCGATTAATTTGACCCAAACTTCGTGTTCGTCAATTTTTAAAAGCAAACCACTCAACTGATTTTCTAAAATGGTGGTGCGGTAATCCGCATATGATTTTAAAGCGTAAGTGATTTTTTTTGCTTTAGTATTTTGTAGCATCAAACTGCCATTTTTATCATCATTATTGGTGATCGCAAATGCGTTAGCTGGTAAATAATCAAAAAATAATTTTTTTGTATCGCGGTATTCCGCAAACGAATTATGATAATCTAAATGATCGTGTGATAAATTAGTAAACAATCCGCCCACAAAATGCAAAGCTTCGGTACGTTTTTGGTGGATTCCGTGTGAACTGACTTCCATAAAACAGTACTCCACTCCAGCTTTATTCATTTCGCTTAAATAGTGATTTATAGTAATCGAATCCGGCGTTGTATGTGTGGCCGGAAATTCTACCTCATCCACTAAAATTTTTACAGTAGATAACAATCCAACTTTAAAACCTGCTTTTTTAAATAGTTGATACAATAAGGTGGCAATTGTAGTTTTTCCATTGGTACCGGTTACCCCAATCAACTTCAAATTTTTAGAAGGGTTTTCATAAAAATTGGAAGCCAAATAAGCCAAGGCTAGATTAGTGTCTTTTACTTGAATGTATGTTACACCATTGACAATGACTTCCGGAAAAGTGTCGCAAACTACAGCAATTGCACCTAAATTTAATGCCTTTTCAATAAAATCGTGACCATTGGATTGCGTGCCACGAATGGCAACAAAAACATCATTCATTTCAATTTTTCTGGAATCGAACTCCAAATTATTGATAGCGATATCTGTTGAACCTTTGACAGCTTCAATCCGTACTTTATATAATATGTCTTTTAGAGTAATCACGATAATTCTAATAGGATTGTACTGTTTCTTTGCAATGGTTCGCCGGGTTGAATGGACTGGCTTTTTACTTTGCCAATTCCAATCACTTTTACTTTAATTTTTAAATTTTCTAAAAGTGCCACTGCATCCATTCCTGACATTCCTTTCACATTGGGTACAGTGTGTAATTCTTTATTTAAAACTGAATAATACTTTTCATAATTGGCATCCTGAACCGAATTGCTTTTCTTTAAATTCTTTATCTCATTGGTTGAAGGCAAATCGGTAAATACTTTTTGGGCAATCCGTTTAAAAACCGGTCCTGAAACATCGGCTCCATAATATCCTTTGGATGTACTTGGTTTATGAATGACAACAATGCAAGAATATTTAGGCTGATCTGCTGGAAAATACCCAACAAATGAAGAAGCATAATAAAGATTTTCTTTATTTGCATAGTCTACTTGTGCGGTTCCTGTTTTACCTGCCATTGAAAAATCTTTCGAATACAGTTTTGAACCCGTACCTCTTTTGACGACATTTTCTAAAATAGCTCTAATTTTATCAAGCGTTTCTTGAGAAGCTATTTTTGGATTTATTACTTCTTTGTCGAATTTTTTTATAGTCTTGTTCCATTCTTTGATTTCACTAACAAACAAGGGCTTTACCATTTCGCCATCATTTGCAATAGCATTATAAAGCGTCAAAGTTTGCAAAGGCGTCATTGAAACACCATAACCATAAGCCATCCAAGGCAATGTCGTTCCGTACCAAGTTTTATCACCGGGTTGCGGAATCACCGGTTTTCCTTCTCCTTTAATTTGCAGTCCAAGAGGTTCATTCAATTTCATTCGATTGATATGACCCATGAATTTTTTTGGGTTGTCTTTATAATTGTTGTAAACTGCTTGAACTAAAATAGTATTGGATGACAATTCAAAACCGCGAGCCAATGAAATTTTTCCGTAGCCGCCTTTTTTGGAATCTCTAACTCTTCTGTTGTAATAAGTAATTTCACCACCATTAGAATCATATACAAAACTTGAATCAGCCAATTTATCTTCAAACAAAGCAATTAAATCAACAACTTTAAAAGTAGAACCGGGTTCGTGAGATTCAGTTACCGCATAATTAACACGTTCAGTATAATTTCCTTTTGGGTCTCTTCCTAAATTTGAGATGGCTTTGATGTGGCCTGTTTTAGTTTCCATAACTACTACACAACCGTGGTCTGCTTCATAAAACTCCAATTGTTTTAATAATGCATGATGAGCAATATCTTGAATGTAAACATCAATCGTAGAAATGATGTCATATCCGTCTCTTGGTTCTACTTCATTTTCATCGCGAATAGGCTTCCATTGATTTTTGGCCATTTTCTGCATGAGTCTTTTTCCGTCGGTACCATCTAAATGTTCTTTAAAAGCCCACTCAATTCCTTTACCATCCGGTTTTCCATTTGGCATAATTCTTTCATAACCAATGGTTCTTTCTGCTACTAATCCAATCGGATGTTCTCTTACGGTTCGTTGTTCAGTAATAATTCCCCCTTTGTACGGACCTTTATCCAGAAGAGGAAATTTTTTAAGTCGCATATATTCTGTATAACTGAGATTGCGAGCTAATAAGTAGTATCTGTTTTTATTGGCACGAGCCCGAAGCAAATCGGATTTGTAAAACTGACTTGGTTTATTAAACATCACCGACAAGGAATCACACAAAGGCTGTACTAATTTGTCAAAATCCTCTTTCTTTGAAGCAATTGCATCAAAACGGATGTTATAATTTGGAATGGATGTAGCCAATAAACTGCCGTCGGAAGAATAAATATTTCCTTTGTTTGCCTCTATCACAATGTTTTTAACCGTTCGATCCTTGGCAAGTTTGCGATAATGATCGCCCTCAACCAATTGAATGTTTGATAGTTTTACAACTATTGCAACAGCAATCAGGAAAACCACAAAGGCCGCCAAATACAATCTGTAAGAAATATGTTTACTATCTACTGCCATACCTTTTCAATCCATGTTTTTTGCTTCGGTTCTACCACTCTAATTTTTGTTGGCGGAACATTGGAAGGATAAATTTTGCGTTCTTCCATTTTTGTAGAAATAGTGCTTTCCATTTTCAATTTCATCAACTCCGAGCGTCGGTCTACAAACTCTGATCGCAATTCTTTTACTTCTCTATTTAATTCGACAATTTGAAATACTTTTTTTTCGTATCGATGAATATTATTAATCATGATCATCGCTAAAACAATCAAAAAAACTATAAACTTCCAGTTCTTTGAAGCGTCTTCATTCACGAGAAATTTTGCTTTTAATATGTTGTAGACTCCTCCGTTCATCTTACTTTTTTTCTGCGATTCTCAGTTTTGCACTTCGAGCTCTGTTATTGGCATGAATTTCACTATTTGTAGGGACAATCAATTTTTCAACATTTGTAAAAGGAACAGAGAAATTGCCGAAAAAATCGCGTTCCGGTTCTCCTTCAAAAAGTCCGTTTCGCATGAATCGTTTCACCAATCTATCTTCTAAAGAGTGATAGGAAATCACACTTAATCTTCCTCCGGGCTTTAAAATATCTAAGGATTGTTCCAAAAATTCTTTCAAAACTTCAATTTCTTGGTTGACCTCAATACGTATTGCTTGATAAATCTGTGCTAATATTTTATGACTTTTATGTTCGGGTAAAAACTTTTTCAGAACTGTTTTTAGCTGCTCCGAATTTTTTATTGGTAGTTCTTTTCTGGCAAGGACAATTGTATTTGCTATTGCACTTGCATTTTTGAGCTCACCAAAATCAAAAAAAACTTTTTTCAAAGTTTGTTCGTCGTAATCATTCACTACATGATACGCATTCAAATCGCCTCGCTGACTCATCCTCATATCTAAACCAGAGTCAAATCTTGTTGAAAATCCACGTTCAGGAACATCAAACTGGTGGGAAGAAACACCTAAATCTGCTAAAATTCCATCTACTTCTTTTATCCCATAAAACCTTAAAAATCGCTTGATGAATCTGAAATTTTCATGGATTAACTGAAAGCGGTCATCCGGTATCGCATTTTTCAATGCATCTTCATCTTGGTCAAATGCAAATAATTTCCCGTTTGGGCCTAAGCAACTAAGAATTTCTTTGGAATGTCCTCCACCTCCAAAAGTGACATCTACATAAATACCGTCGGGCCTAATTTTTAAACCGTCCACAGAATCCTTCAATAAAACCGGATTATGATACTCCATCATTATCATCTGTTACATTACCCATTACATCTTCGGCTAAATCTGCAAAATCAACAGTTGCATTGTCAATTGACTTTTCGTATAAATCTTTATCCCAAATCTCAATAATATTCACCGCTGAAGACAACACAATATCTTTTGAAACAGATGCAAACACCACTAAATCTTTTGGGATTAACAATCTGCCCAAGTTGTCAATTTCAACCACTTTTACACCTGCTGTAAACCTCCTAATGAAGTCATTATTCTTTTTCACAAACCGATTGAGTTTGTTCACTTTATTCATCAACACCGTCCATTCTGCCATGGGATACAACTCCAAACAAGGTTGAAACACCGAACGTTTCAAAACGAAACCTTCTTGTAATGAGGCGACCAATTGCTTCTTCAAAGGAGCCGGCAACAGCAGTCTCCCCTTCGCATCGACCTTACATTCATATGTTCCAATAATGGTATTCAAGCAGTTAAAAATTTGATAGTTCTGTAGCAAAAATATAAAATATATTACCACATTTTACCACAAAATACCACTTTGTTAATAAGTTTTACCACTTTAGAACTTTATTTGCCGAAAATTATGATTTTGAAATTTTAAATTATTTTTAACAAAAATCAACCAATACGCGTTATTCAAAAAAAATAGGATGAGATTAAGCAATTCTGTTGCAAAATCTGCAATAAAAGACATAAAAACCGCAACTTGGAGCACCAGCAAAAAAGCAAGCTATTTAACATTTTAAGCTGAATAATAGGAGATTAGCATTTTGTAGTAAAAGAATTCCAAATAAATAATCGGATACCTTTTTTTATTCTTTAAAATCATATATTTGTGTGCAATTGCATAATTCGATTTTGATGACAGAAAACTTTAAAAAAGAAGGGAAGTACTCCTATTTTGAAGCAGGCGAAGGAACTCCAATTATCGTTTTACACGGATTAATGGGAGGTTTAAGTAATTTTGACGGTGTAGCTAATTTTTTTCCGACCAAAGGATACAAAGTAGTAATACCTGAGTTGCCTATTTATACGCAAAACATCCTTAAGACAAACGTTAAAGCTTTTTCAAAATATGTAAAGGACTTTATCACTTTCAAAGGCTATGATAAAGTCATTTTATTAGGCAATTCTTTAGGCGGTCATATTGGCTTGTATCACACGAAAATGTATCCTGATAAAGTTGCCGGATTGGTGATTACAGGAAGTTCAGGTTTGTATGAAAGTGCCATGGGTGACAGCTATCCAAAAAGAGGTGATTATGAATACATACGAAAAAAAGCAGAAGATGTGTTCTATGATCCTAAAATTGCTACACAAGAAATTATAGACGACGTTTACAACACCGTAAATGATCGCATAAAATTGATAAAAACGTTGACTATCGCTAAAAGTGCGATTCGTCACAACATGGCAAAAGATTTACCAAAAATGACGACACCAACGTGTATTATTTGGGGTAAAAATGACAAAGTTACACCACCGGAAGTTGCTGTAGAATTTGACAAATTACTTCCAAATTCCGATTTGTATTGGATTGACAAATGTGGTCATGCAGCAATGATGGAACATCCGGATGAATTTAACCGATTGTTATTAGAATGGCTCCAAAAGTCGAAATTATAATTCCCTTTTTTCAAAAGGGATTTTTTTTAGCATATGAAAATTAACACCGCAGAATTTATCATCAGTAACTCCGAAGTGAGCAAATGCCCAAAAGACCCCTTGCCGGAATACGCATTTATTGGGCGATCAAATGTTGGGAAATCCTCTTTGATTAATATGCTCACGAATCATAAGAATCTGGCTAAAACTTCCTCCAAACCGGGAAAAACACAACTTATCAATCACTTTAAAATCAACAGCAACTGGTTTTTGGTAGATTTACCGGGTTATGGCTATGCCAAAGTATCTAAAAAAACGAAAGAAGTTTTTCAGAAATTCATCACTGATTATTTTGAAAAAAGAGAACAATTGGTTTGTGCCTTTGTTTTGATTGACATTCGCTTGGAAGCTCAAAAAATAGATTTAGAATTTATCAACTATTTAGGAGTTACAGAGGTACCCTTTTGCATCGTTTTTACAAAAGCGGACAAAATAGGTAAAACAAAAGTTGATTCACACATTGCCGCTTATCGCAAACAAGTTTTAGCCAATGGTTGGGAAGAAATGCCTCAATATTTTGTTACTTCTTCAACCGAAGCTACAGGCAAAGAGACTATTTTAGAATTCATAGACGATGTGAACCAATCTTTTTTTAAAGAGCAGTCGACTTTTTAAGATTTCAACTCTAATTTCTCTGCGAAATACTCACAGAAATCACGCATAGTATCTGCCATTTTTTGATCGGTTGTAGCACGCTCATAAGTATCAGTCATAGCAACTAACGTTTGATGAAAAAATATTTTCATTTCATCAACAGGCATGTCTTTTGTCCACAAATCAATTCGCATGGTTTCTTTTACTTTGTGATCCCAGATGGAAAGCATAATTGCCTTAGAGTCCTCTGCTTCTATACCGCCATCTTCTGCGGTCCAACTTAATTTTTCAGGAACTTTATTGTCATCTAATTCAACAAAAAACTTTATTTCAGATTTTTTAGTAGCCATTATTTTTTGGGTTTGTATTTAGATCGTTCAAAAACTTCTTTTGCATCCATGGTCATGAGTTGCTTTAGTGATACATCATTATTGTTCATAAACGAACGAACAATTTGCCATCCCATCCAAACCCCAATTCTGCCGGGAGATTCATTATCTATTTCCAAATAAAACTTCGAAAAAGGTGCAGGAGCAATAAAACGTTGTACTAAGTCGCTATTCGTGTCATACAATAATCCTTGATCTACAAAATACCGCCAGATTTCATTTTCATTTGCCAAACTCCAATCTTGTTGCTCTTTTGTATAACCCATTTTATCAAAATCGGAATACTCCGGTAAAAACATGTCTTTTAAATACATTTCTTTACCAAAATAAATCATTTGAGCCAGCAATGTTTTATCGGTTGGTGGTTGAATAACACTTGATGAAAAATCGGAAACAATATCCGGCATGATTTGCGAACGCTCAAATGTTTGTTTAAAATAATCGGGAAACTCATAAAACTTATGGTCTTTTCCAAGATATAAATCTAGCGAAATCAATAGGATGGTATCGTTATAAATCACTTTACTTTGATAATCCATTTCAGAAATCAAAGTGGTTACTTTTGAAGGAGTTTTCTTTTCGGGGAAACAAAACTTGATATGCCTGAATAAATCTTCAATTTCAGATTGAACCGGACTAAAATCGGCATACTTTTTTTGAACTTCGGTATACAACTCTCTGTAAAGCGGGTCGGTCATTTTATTTGTAAAAACTGTATCTGCAAATTGTTCAGGGAAAAAACTTGAAAATTTCATCCGCATCGTTTGAAATTCTTCAACAGGTGTTTCATAGAAAATTTTATCGAACCGAACAATGTCTAAATTTACTTCAACCGCTTCAACTTCTTCATTAATTTTATTCTTTTTAGTACAGGAAACTACAAAAAATAGTGTCACTATTAAAAAAGCCGCTTTTTTAATCACATTTGAATAATAACTGGTGTTTGGCATAAAGATATTCTATCAATTATTTTTACTTTTACTACATTCAATAATATTCGTGCAAATATACACTCCGTAATTTTAAATTAAGACCAAGATGAACCAAAAAATTCAAAATAGTACTATTGAGAAAGTGAATGAGCACATTGTCAATTGGCTCAAAACATATGCTGTAAACGCAAAAGTAAATGGATTTGTTGTGGGAGTGTCCGGAGGCATTGACAGTGCGGTCACGTCTACAATATGTGCCCAAACCGGCCTCAAAACACTATGTGTTGAATTGCCAATTCATCAAGCTGCAAGCCATGTAGCTAGAAAAAAGGAACATATCTCCCAATTAAAAAAGAGATTCCCAAATGTAGAAAGTACGACTGTTGATTTATCGAATGTTTTTGAAACTTTTAAAAAAGAAGTGCCAACATCCTCTAATGAACAGGCTTTAAACCTGACCTTGGCCAACACTCGATCGCGTTTACGCATGATAACTTTATACTATTTTGCCGGAATTCATGGACTATTGGTAACCGGTACAGGAAATAAAGTTGAAGATTTTGGTGTTGGATTTTACACCAAATACGGTGACGGAGGCGTTGATTTGAGTCCGATTGCCGATTTGATGAAGTCAGAAGTATATGCTTTAGGAGCCTATTTAAATGTTCCTTCTTCCATAATGACCGCATCGCCAACAGATGGGCTTTTTGGCGATGACCGTTCGGATGAAGACCAACTAGGAGCGAGTTATGACGAACTAGAATGGGCGATGACTGAATCTGAAAACGGAAAAACTACCACTGATTTTAACGGCAGAAAGTTGGAAGTTTTTAGAATTTATAATCGTTTAAACTTAATTAATCAACATAAAATGAATCCGATACCTATTTGCAAAATCCCGAAAAAATTATGGGAAATATAATTTTATTCTGTATTTTTTTAACATTTTGTTGATTTTAACAAAAATATTATTGTATCTTTATTCTCCCTAAATTAAATATTAATCATTGTCTAACATAAATACCACCAATTATGATTAAAGTTTGTTTAGCCGATAATCAACCCGTTGTGCACTTTGGGGTGAAATCATATTTTAAGGACCATGCCGAGATTAGCGTCGTTGGCCATGTAGGAAATTACAATATGATTCTGGATTTGTTAAAAATCAAACCCATAGATGTTCTGGTTTTAGATTTGGAGCTAGAAGGTTTAACCAGTTTAAATCTGGTCAAATACATTATTAAAGAATTTCCAAACACCAAAGTTGTTGTTTTTAGCAATTTATCTGAAAACATTTATGCTCCCAATTCTATGAAAGCCGGAGTTGCTGCCTATTTGCACAAAACAGCTAAACTCGAAACGTTAGGAAATGTCATTGTGAAGGTTAATAACGGAGCCATTATTTTTAGTGATGTCATTAAAAAGAATCTTGCGTTAATTGCAAAGCAAAATAAAAGCGAGCGTTTATATAGAAAGCTATCTAATAGAGAAATTGAAGTTTTGCGTTTTTTAAGTGATGGGAAAAAGAATAATGAAATTGCCAAAATTCTAAATCTGAACGAAAAAACAATCAGTACTTACAAACTAAGATTGCTCACCAAACTAAACGTTACAAATCTTGTAGATTTGGTAAACAAAGCCAAAACTTTGGAGATTGTATAAAAGACAAAAAGACCTCAAATGAGGTCTTTTTTAATTATGGGTTGAATTCTAACTCTCTTTATTTTATTAGACATTTTTGCTTTTAATCCTCCATAATCCTTTATGGCAATTTTTATTTCATCCTCAATAGATCCACTCGCATCCATAAGCACATTTTCCAATAACTCGTCTATAATTTTCTTTATTAAGACTTCTCTAAAAGCAACTATTGTTTGATCAACCAATTCTCTTATTGATTCTTCATCCTCTCTGTCTTTTACAAAAACCTTTTTTTTATCCAGCCATCCATGCAGTGCATATTTATCTTCATTCATACGAATATCTGTTACAATCATATCTGATTCAGATTCTAAACCCTTTATCATAATTACTCCATTAAAATTGGGGTTTTGAATAAAAGAAGAAATCAAATTCTCATAAATTTTTTGAAACACAGAATCTGAAAATTGAATTTCATCTTCTTGTAAACTAAGGTAGATTTTTTCAAAAACTTTTCTTTTTACTTTAACCACTTCTGTGATCTCTTTACCTGCATTATTAATTTTGTCAAAAGATTCATCGAATTCTACTTCAATATTACCATAAAGTATAACTAATGAAATAATAGTTCTTTCAATATCTGGCAAGAGTTTAATTGAATTAATATCGATGATTTCACTTTTAACAACTTCAAAAGCTTTTTGGTCTTGTTTGAACTTTTTATTTGCTTCCGAGAGGTCCTTTTGAGCTAATTGTGCCAAGGTGTTAAAAAGCACATCCTCAGAAATATCCATTATTCGGGAACATTCCTGGATATAAATCTCCTTTTTAATTCGGTCCGGAATTTTAGAGATACTTGTAACCATATCCCGAATCAAATCGGCTTTTTTTATTGGGTCGTTTTTAGCATCCAACATCAATAAAGAAGCCTTGAATTGAATAAAATCTTTGGCATTTTCGTCAAAATATTTCAGCAATTCATCGTGCGGTGTTTTTTTGGCAAAACTATCGGGATCTTCTCCATCAGGGAAAGTGCATACCTTGACATTCATTCCTTCTTCCAAAATCAAATCGATTCCACGAATGGAAGCACGAAGTCCGGCAGCATCTCCATCAAATAAAACAGTAATGTTTTTTGTTAATCGATTGATTAATCTAATTTGATTGGGAGTCAGGGCTGTTCCGGAAGAAGAAACCACATTTTCAATTCCGGCTTGTTGCATTTGAATGACATCCGTATAACCTTCAACCAAATAGCAATTATCTTGTTTAGCAATGGCTTGTTTGGCATGGAAAACTCCATACAAAACATTGCTTTTATGATAGATTTCACTTTCAGGTGAATTTAAATATTTAGCAGCTTTTTTGTCATTTGTTAAAATTCTTCCGCCAAAACCCAGCACGCGTCCCGACATGCTTTGTATGGGAAACATCACTCTGCCTTTGAACCGGTCAAACTGCTTGTCTTCACCTACAATTGTGAGTCCGGTCTTTTCCAGAAATTCCAATTTATAGGCTTTTCCCAAAGCTTCTTTTGTAAACGCATCCCATTGATTGGGAGAATATCCAAGTCCGAATTTCTTTATCGTGTCGTTTGTAAATCCACGTTCTTTGAAATAAGTAAAACCAATCGCTTTGCCTTCTTCACTTTCCCACAAAGTATTCTGAAAATACTTTTGGGCAAATTCTGAAACCAAGTACATGCTTTCTTTTTCATTGGCTACTTCTTTGTCTTCGTCGCTCGAAATGGTTTCTTCGATTTCAATGTTATATTTTTTTGCCAAATACCTAATTGCTTCCGGGAAGGAAAAATGTTCGTGTTCCATTAAAAAAGAAACAGAATTCCCTCCTTTACCCGATGAAAAATCTTTCCAGATTTGCTTCACGGGCGACACCATAAACGAAGGTGACTTTTCATTGGAAAACGGACTCAATCCTTTCAGATTACTTCCCGCACGTTTCAATTGCACAAAATCGCCAATAACCTCCTCTACTCGGGCGGTTTCAAATACTAAATCGATCGTGTTTTGTGTAATCACTTAAAAAAATTAAGATTTCAAAGTTACAAAGTTTTTGCATAGAAAAACCCTCACAGGTTATGAAACTCTGGGAGGGTTTTAAAAAAACTAATTCAATTTTTAATTAAAATCGAAACGCAATCCTAAAGAAACGTTGTTTTGATCTACCGGATTATTTTTAAATAACTCATTCAAGTTGTATTTTACATAAATTGAGGTGGCACCATAACCTAAATAACCACTTAAACCATACACAAATGTATTGACATTGAAATCTCCTTTTTGTTTGTATTTGATACGAATATCATCTTCTTCCCATTTTAATTTTTGAGTAGTTTGAAAATTTAGACCTGCAAATCCACCTAAACCTAAACGAACACTTTTGTGGGTTTTAAAGCGAGTTACGCCATCATCGCCGATTGTTTTTGGAGTAAAATCAAATTCTAAATGCAACGGCAATACGATCATGGAATTTCTGAATTTATTCTCACATAGGTCGTGATCTTGGAATGTTTGTAACTCGGTTACATTTCCATTTTTTACAAAATAACGATTATCTGTTGGCCGTAAATTATTGTACATTAATGATAAACCGTATTTTAAATGAAGTAAATTATGGTTTTTCATCAAACGTGTGTTCATCGTGAATCCCCATTCAAAGAAATTAGAACCCCATGTTTTAAAGTCGCTGTTTTCTAATGAATCATGATCGCCATCAGTCAGTAGACTATTCAAACCAACAGCAAATACAAACTGCGAAGTCGTTCTCTTTTCATTTTTTGATTTCCAACTCCAATTGTCAAAATCGTCATCATCTAAATCCCAAGTAATGGCTACTTTATTTTTGGAAGTACTTACACTGTCGGATGAACTTGCAATTTTACCTTCCACTTGGTCTTTTACTAAAAGGTCAAGTTTTGCTTGCTCTTGAGCCACACGGGTCTCGATATTTTTTGCTCGCTCTTCCGCTGCTTTAATTTTACGTTCATCAGCAACACTTGCGTTAATTGCCCCACTTTCAAGCAATTTGTTAATGTCTTCGACTTCTTTTTTCAGAGCATCTTTTTCCTCCGAAGTGATTCTAGAAATGTTTTGGGCGATCACTTTCGCCTGTTCTTCAAAAGTACTTTGACTATACATTTGGGTAACAAAAGTGCATAAAAGTACGGCTACATAAAAAATAATTTTTTGCATAATTTTAAAATTTAACTGTTCGTGATTGATTGTTTTAGTCGGTGATTATTGGCTATTTCTATTGGCCAACATTGATTTTACTGATTTGTAATTTTTATTTAATGTTTGAATGGCTATGTCTCTGAAGGACGCATCTACTTCTTTCTCAACCGATGAAAGCAATGAACTGGCATCAACTTTAACGCCTGTTGACAAAACTTCTGCGTTGGTTGTTAGTACTTCTCCTTTTTCAACGTTTGCCAAAAGAGTTTCCGGATTAATCTTGATTGGCATCGTTGATTGGGTTGAATTTTCAACTTCCTTTACAGCAGTTTTTGTTAATGCTACATCTAAAACTTGGTCTTTTTTTGGATCGATATTCGTCGAATTTTTACTTTTTTTCTCATCAAAAACCAGCGTAGCAACTGCTTTATTTTGATTGGGTTGTAAGTTTGGAGCATTCTTCAGAACCATTGGTTCTTCACTACCTTTCTCGGCTTGTTTTTCTTCAACAACTACATTGTTTTCAGGAACAATCGGTCCCTC
>NZ_JBILTE010000023.1:0-20835 GCF_044371705.1 Flavobacterium sp.
AGAAATAGGTTTTGTTTTTCAAACCTTTAATTTAATGCCTCGAACATCTGCTTTGGACAATGTGGCATTACCAATGGTTTATGCCGGATACCCCAAAAGTGAGCGAAACATCAGAGCAACTGAAGTTTTAACACAAGTAAACTTAGCCGATCGAATGGACCACAAACCGAATGAACTTTCCGGTGGGCAACGCCAACGTGTGGCCATTGCTAGAGCTTTAGTGAATAATCCTTCGATTATTCTTGCGGATGAACCAACAGGAAATTTGGACAGTAAAACATCCGAAGAAATCATGGGTCTTTTTGATGTCATTCATAAAAATGGAAACACCATAATTTTGGTCACACACGAAGAAGACATTGCCGCACATGCTCATCGAATCATCCGCCTTCGTGACGGTATGGTAGAAAAAGACGAACAAGTAAAATAAACAATTTGTAACTTTGTATACTTATACAATTGTTTATGAAAACACTTATTATCTTTATGGGCGTTCTTTTGGTAGCCGTTTTTTTTGTAGTTAGGATGGCTAACAAACAACGAGCAAATCGAAAAGGTCGGAATTTTAAAACCAACTACTATTCTAAAAAGAAACAATAATTCCAATGAAAGTAGGAATTCTCACGTGTGCCCGTTTGCCTGAATTATTAAAATCCGATCAAAAATTAATTCCGCTATTCAAAGAATACAATATCACTGCCAAAGCTGTTATTTGGGATGATGAATCGATTGATTGGACTACTTTTGATTATTTACTCTTTCGAAATACTTGGGACTACTATCAAAAAGAAGCTGCTTTTAAAGATTGGCTCCAAAAAATAGAATCGCTGGGAATCAAAACGCTGAACCCCATTGCTACTATTCAACAAAACAAACACAAATTTTATTTAAAAGAACTGGAAAATAAAGGTGTTCTAATCCTTCCAACAATTTTTCTGGAAAAGAATTCCAATAAAAACCTGGAAACTGTTCTTCCTAAAAACTGGCAAAAAATTGTAATCAAACCGGCTTTTTCGGCAGGTAGTTATCTTACTAAATTAGTTGATAGAAGCGAAATAGCCTCCATTCAAGATGAATTTCAAGAACATTTAATCACAAAAGACTTTCTTTTGCAGGAGTTCAGACCTGAAATAAAAGAATTAGGGGAGACATCCTTCATTTTCTTTAATGGAATTTTTTCACATGCCATCAACAAAAAACCGGCGGAAGGCGACTTTCGAGTGCAAATTCAATACGGAGGAAACTATACATTGGTTGAACCTAGCATTAAATTAATTACTCAAGCCAAAGCTATTCTCAATCAAATTCCAGAACAACTGCTTTATGCCCGAATTGACGGAATTGTAAAAGACAACCAACTGCATTTAATGGAAATTGAACTCATCGAACCTGATTTGTATTTTGATATTGCAATTGGTTCTAGAGAACGATTTGTAGATGCTTTTTTGGAGGCCGTTAAAACCTAATTTGGAATAAATAACGTATTCCACTACAAAAAATCTTAGTACCTTAGCACCTTAGAACCTCAGCACCTTTCAAATGAAAATATACACCAAAACCGGCGACAGCGGAACTACTGCACTTTTTGGCGGAACACGCGTGCCCAAACACCATATTCGTATTGAAAGTTACGGAACAGTGGACGAATTAAACTCGCATATTGGTTTAATTCGCGACCAAAACATCAATCAATTGTATAAAAATGTACTAATTGAAGTACAGGATCGACTTTTCACTGTTGGAGCCATTTTGGCCACTCCACCTGAAAAAGAAGTTTTAAAAAATGGTCAGCCACGATTAAACATCAACCGAATTTCAGAAGAAGATGTGAAATTATTGGAAAACGAAATTGACAACATGAACGATTCGTTGCCTCCAATGACGCATTTTGTTTTGCCGGGCGGACATACAACAGTGTCATATTGTCATATTGCCCGATGTGTTTGTAGAAGAGCAGAGCGTCTATCGGTGCATCTTCATGAGCTGGAACCGACAGATGAGCAGGTTTTAAAATACTTGAACCGACTTTCTGACTACCTTTTTGTGCTGGCACGAAAGTTGTCTTTTGACCTACAAGCGGAAGAAGTAAAATGGATACCTAGAAAATAAACTTTCTTAAAAATCCAATACTAAAATCCCAAATTCCAATAAAAAAAATAATATAAAGGAAGATTTTTCTTCTTTTTGTTATTTGGAATTTTTAAAATTGGAATTTTTAAAACAACGTTCTTAACTTTTAAAGTAAAATAAAACACTTTTTACTTGACTATTTCAGTTTAAAATTTATTTTTGCATAAAATTAAATCCATAAAAGATGTATTGGACATTAGAATTAGCATCGTATTTAAGTGATGCACCGTGGCCAGCCACCAAAGATGAGCTTATTGACTATGCGATCAGAACAGGAGCTCCACTTGAAGTTGTGGAAAATCTGCAATCTATAGAAGATGAAGGCGAAAATTATGAATCAATGGAGGAAATTTGGCCAGATTATCCCACGGACGAAGATTATCTTTGGAACGAGGATGAGTATTAAAAAATATAACCCGCTGAAAAAAAGTCTCAACTAGAGGCTTTTTTTTTGTGTAAATTTGCGTCTCGAGGTATCGGGAATTAACAACAATTTAAATAAAAACAAAATGAGTTTCATTAATAGTATTCTTAGAGCATTTGTGGGAGACAAATCCGAAAAAGATGTCAAAGCAATACAACCCCTGTTAGCTAAAATTAAAACGTTTGAAAGCAATCTTGCCTCTTTAACTCATGACGAGTTACGTGCTAAAACTGCTTTTTTTAAACAAAAAATAAAAGATGCTCGTGCAGAAAATGATGCTAAAATAGCAACTTTACAAGAAGAAGTAGAACAAATTGCCGATATCGACAAAAGGGAAGACATCTACTCATCCATTGACACTTTAGAGAAAGAAGCGTATGACATTTCTGAAAAAGTTTTGATGGAAATCCTTCCGGAAGCTTTTGCAGTTGTTAAAGAAACCGCTCGTCGATTCAAAGAAAATACTCAAATTAAAGTTGTTGCCACACCCAAAGACATTGAACTTTCCGGAACCAAGTCTTATGTTACTCTCGAAGGTGACCATGCTGTATGGGCCAATTCATGGAATGCCGCCGGTAAAGAAATTACTTGGGACATGATTCACTACGACGTTCAGTTGATTGGTGGTGTCGTACTTCACCAAGGTAAAATTGCTGAAATGCAAACGGGTGAAGGTAAAACATTGGTTGCAACACTCCCACTCTATTTGAATGCGTTAACCGGAAATGGTGTTCATTTGGTTACCGTGAATGATTATTTGGCCAAACGTGACAGCACTTGGAAAGCACCTTTATTTGAATTTCACGGCTTAACAGTTGATTGTATCGACAACCACCAGCCAAATACCGAATCCAGAAGAAAAGCTTACGAAGCAGACATCACTTATGGCACCAACAACGAATTTGGTTTTGACTACTTAAGAGATAATATGGCTCACTCGCCACAAGATTTGGTACAACGCAAACACAATTATGCGATAGTCGATGAGGTGGATTCCGTATTAATTGATGATGCTCGTACGCCATTAATTATTTCAGGACCTGTTCCACAAGGAGATCGTCACGAGTTTAATGAGTTAAGACCTAAAGTAGATAATTTAGTTTCGTTGCAACGGAATTTAGCAACCCAGTTTTTAACTGAAGCGAAGAAATTAATCAAAGAAGGAAACACCAAAGACGGTGGTTTCCAATTATTGAGAGCGTATCGTTCACTGCCTAAAAATAAAGCATTAATCAAATTTTTGAGTGAAGAAGGAATTAAACAGTTGCTTCAAAAAACCGAAAATTTTTATATGCAAGATAACAACCGTGAAATGCCCAAAGTGGATGAAGCGTTGTATTTTGTTATTGAAGAAAAAAATAATCAGGTTGAATTAACGGACAACGGAATCAAATTCCTTTCGAAAGATACCGACGAAAATTTCTTTGTACTTCCTGATATCGGGACAGAAATTGCACGTATCGAAAAAATGAAACTTGAAAAAGAAGCAGAAGCAGAAGAAAAAGAAAAATTATTTCAAGATTTTTCTATCAAATCAGAACGCATTCACACATTAACACAATTATTAAAAGCCTATACGCTGTTTGAGAAAGATGTGGAATATGTAATCATGGAAGATAAAATCATGATTGTTGACGAACAAACGGGTCGTATCATGGACGGTCGTCGTTATTCAGACGGATTACACCAAGCAATTGAAGCAAAAGAAAATGTCAAAATTGAAGCGGCAACGCAAACTTTTGCAACGGTTACACTGCAGAATTACTTCCGTATGTACAGTAAATTAGCCGGTATGACGGGAACTGCTGTGACAGAAGCCGGCGAGCTTTGGCAAATTTATAAATTGGATGTTGTAGAAATACCTACCAACAGACCAATGTCAAGAAAAGACCAAGAAGATTTAATCTACAAAACTACCCGCGAGAAATTCAACGCAGTAATTGAAGATGTGACCAAACTATCACAAGCAGGAAGGCCGATATTGATTGGTACAACTTCTGTTGAGATTTCAGAATTATTAAGTAGAATGTTGAAAATGCGTAACATTCCGCACAATGTGTTGAATGCGAAAATGCACAAAAAAGAAGCAGAGATTGTTGCTGAAGCCGGTAAACCGGGTGTTGTGACCATTGCAACCAATATGGCTGGTCGTGGTACAGATATTAAATTGACACCCGAAGTAAAAGCTGCGGGAGGATTGGCGATTATTGGAACAGAGCGTCATGATTCGCGTCGTGTTGACCGTCAGCTGCGTGGTCGTGCCGGTCGTCAAGGAGACCCTGGAAGTTCACAATTTTATGTGTCTTTGGAAGATAACTTGATGCGTTTATTTGGTTCGGAACGAGTGGCCAAAGTAATGGACCGCATGGGCTTGAAAGAAGGCGAAGTTATTCAACATTCAATGATGACCAAATCGATTGAGCGGGCTCAGAAAAAAGTAGAAGAAAACAACTTTGGTGTTCGTAAACGTTTATTGGAATATGACGACGTGATGAACTCGCAACGTGAAGTTGTATACAAACGAAGAAGACATGCACTACATGGCGAACGTTTGAAAGTGGATATCGCCAACATGATTTATGATACCTGTGAAAATATCGTCAATGATAACAAAGCGGTAAGTGATTTTAAAAACTTTGAGTTTGATTTGATTCGATATTTTTCAATTACTTCTCCAGTTTCAGAAAGTGAATTTTCTAAATTAACCGAAATAGAATTAAGCGGACAAATGTACAAAACAGCCTTGGCCTATTATGAAGAGAAAAACTTAAGAGATGCAAGAGAAGCCTATCCAATTATTAAAAATGTATACGAAAATCCCAACAATCAATACGAGCGAATTGTAGTTCCGTTTACTGATGGTCAAAAAACCTTAAATGTGGTAACCGACTTGAAAAAGGCTTATGAATCGCAAGGAAAACAATTAGTAGCTGATTTTGAAAAAAACATCACTTTGGCTATTGTAGATGAAGCATGGAAAAAGCACTTACGTAAAATGGATGAATTGAAGCAATCGGTTCAATTAGCCGTTCACGAACAAAAAGATCCGTTATTAATTTATAAATTTGAAGCGTTTAATTTATTCAAAGCGATGCTGGATAAAGTAAACAAAGAAGTCGTTTCTTTCTTGTTTAAAGGTGACTTACCTAATCAAAATGCCAATATTAGCGAAGCGAAAGAAGTGCGTAAAAAAGAAAATTACAAAACTTCAAAAGACGAATTGCCAAACAGCGATACTGCAGCAGCACAAAATCGTGAAGCGGGAAATACCCAACGCCCGCAAGTTACTGAAACAATTGTGCGTGATGCTCCTAAAATCAACAGAAACGACACCGTTACAATCAAACATGTGATGAGTGGCAAAACAGAAACCATTAAATACAAAAAAGCTGAGAGCATGATTGCCGGTGGCGAATGGGTTTTGGTTTCGTAAGTAAACAAAACTATTTATATCATATCCCCAATGGTGAAAACTGTTGGGGATTTTTATTTTTCATTTACTTTGAATTAAGTACACTTTCTTGGAACACAGATTTTGAAAATTTGAGAAATAATTAGTTCACTTTTTTGGAATGCGGATGAATCAGATTAGCTACGCTAAACACCGATTAAAACGGATTTAAAACTTTTCACCCCCCTATTTCTTTTGAACACAGATTTTTCAAATTTTCAAAATCTGCGTTGCAATAAGAAAAAAGTTATTTATCTTTAGATTCATCAGTAAAAATAAAACTACCTTTACTTAAACACAAAAACTTACTACCATGGCCAAAAGTCAAGACGCAAAGAAAAACGTAAAAAAAGAACCTCTAAAAACTGCTAAAGAGAAAAAAGAGGAAAAACGCGATAAAAAGAACAACCCAAAAAGAGACTAACTTACAATTTGGGTATTCAATAGTTGTATTTAGAACAATAAATTCCCAAGGAAATTTATTGTGGAAAGATTTTTCCCGGATTCAGAATTCCATTCGGGTCAAAAACAAATTTTATTCGTTCCATCAACTCCAATTGTACTTTTGAAAAGGCAATATCCATATATTCACGTTGTACATAACCAATGCCGTGCTCGCCGGAAAGCGTTCCTTTGAGTGCAACGGTTAATTCAAACAGTTCCCTGATTCCTTTTGGAACTTCCGATTTCCAATTTTCATCGGTCATTGTGCCTTTAACGATATTGACATGAAGGTTTCCATCACCAGCATGTCCGTAACATACCGATTCAAATCCGTACTTCTTGCCAATATCTTTAACTCCTTTGAGTAATTTAGGTAATTCATAACGAGGCACAACGGTGTCTTCTTCTTTATAAACTGAATTGGATTTTACGGCTTCGCCCACACTTCTCCTCATTTTCCACAAAGCATTTTTTTGGTCTTCGGTATCAGCAAAAAGTACCTCGTCAATTTCAAATGCTTCCACAACTGACAAGATTTTTTCCGCTTCAATCATCAAAATATCGGGATAATTACCATCCACTTCTATCAATAAATGTGCTTCAATTCCATCTTTTACGCTAACACTTAAATTATCTACAAATTTTAATGTCCAATCAAGTGCGTCACGTTCCATAAATTCCAAAGCACTTGGCACTATTCCCGCTCTAAAAATAGCTGAAACAGCTTCACAGGCTTGATTTGCATTATAAAAAGGTACCAGCATTAAAACGTTATGACGGTTTTTAGGAATCAGTTTTAAAACTATTTTGGTAATTACACCTAATGTTCCTTCACTTCCAACCATCAATTGGGTCAAATTATAACCTGTGGAATTTTTCAACGTATTGGCACCTGTCCAAATGATTTCGCCGGTTGGCAACACTACTTCCAAATTCAAGACATAATCTTTGGTTACGCCATATTTAACCGCTCTGGCTCCACCGGAATTTTCAGCAACATTTCCACCAATCCAACAACTTCCCATACTACTCGGATCCACCGGATAAAACAACTCTTTTTCAGCAACGGCCTCCCGTAAAACTTGAGTAATAACGGCAGGCTCCACGGTTACTTGTAAATTTTGCTCATCAATATGTAAAATACGATTCAAACGCTCCATCGATAGTCCGATTCCTCCCTGCACAGACAATGCTCCGCCACTCAAACCGGTTCTTGCACCAATGGGAACAACGGGGATTTTATAGGTATTTGCTACTTTCAGTATTTCTGAAATCTCCAATGAATTTTCGGGTTTTACAACCACATGAGGTGGAAAAACATAATCTTCTGTTTCATCATGTCCGTATTGATTGCGAGTTTCTATATCTGTAAAAACAAAAGATGAACCAACAATAGCTTGCAGTTGCTGAAGAATTTCAGGTGTAATTCGCATAGGTTAAATTTTTCTCACTAAAGGTAAAAAAATTATACAAATGTAAGCAACCAATACCAAAAAGCTAATATGATAAACGACAACGGAATAACAACCATCATGCTTCTTAGTTTTGGTTTTATTGCATCATTTGAAGCGAGAATAATTGAAGACTCAGTAATTTTGAGTTGGCATCATTGCTATTTGATAAATAGTATAAAAGTAAAGGGTCTTATTTCAACCCTAGTATTATTGTCAAAAGCCAAAGCCGGCAAAAATTTACAGATTAAAAAATGATTCAATGCTGCATGTCCGTTTACTGGAAAGGATTTGATGAATCGTAATCCAATACCCAAAGCTAGACAAAGAAAAAGCAAAACAATGTTCTCCATAAAACCATTTTGAAAAACAAAAACACAATTAAATGAGTGGAAAAATACGGTGCCTGATTAACCCTCTTCCATTCACTTTTTTGTAACTTTACATTTCAAAATTATAATAAAGTGTCAAAGCTGCCAACAAAATCATCTGCACTGCACGAAAAAGAAGGAATTTTACCTCCGGAAACCATTAATCTTTTATCGGCTAAGACAATACAAAATTTTCGAAAAAAAGTATTTTCTACAGCTGAATATGTTCAAGGAATTCTACAAAAAGACATCACTACTTTAAGTCGGGCCATCACTTTAGTTGAAAGCACTAATCCTGATCATTTAGTTAAAGCAAATGAAGTCATTCAAGCTTGTCTACCTTATGCCAATCAATCCATTCGCATTGGAATTACAGGAGTTCCGGGAGTGGGAAAAAGTACGTTTATTGAAGCCTTCGGAAAACATTTGACGGAACTCGGAAAAAGAGTAGCCGTTTTAGCCGTAGACCCAAGTAGTACCATATCACACGGTAGTATTCTAGGAGATAAAACCCGAATGGAAGAATTAGTAAAAGATAAGAACGCATATATTCGCCCGAGTGCCTCCGGAGAAAGTTTAGGTGGTGTTGCCCGAAAAACCCGAGAATCCATTATTCTTTGTGAAGCTGCCGGATTTGACACAATTATTATAGAAACCGTTGGTGTTGGACAAAGTGAAACTGCAGTTCACAGTATGGTTGATTTCTTTTTGTTACTGAAAATATCAGGTGCTGGAGATGAATTACAAGGCATCAAACGCGGAATAATGGAAATGGCAGATGCAATTGTTATTAACAAAGCCGATGGCGACAACATCAAAAAAGCTCAATTAGCTAAAGCTGAATTTAATCGGGCACTTCATTTATTCCCAGCTAAAAACTCGGGATGGATTCCAAAAGTTACCACATGCAGCAGTATTACTCACGACGGAATTGTGGATGTTTGGAAAACTATCTCACAATATGTGGATTTGACAAAGCAAAACAATTATTTTTCTGAACACAGACAAGATCAAAATCAATATTGGCTATTAGAGACAATCAATGAACAACTGAAAAATCGGTTTTACCACCATCCTGAAATTGCACCGTTACTAGAAGAAATCAATAGAAAATTGCAGCATAATCAGATTTCACCTTTTGCTGCAGCGACACAATTATTATCCTATTACTTTAAATAATAAATCTTGATTTTATACCCTATTTACTGCAAAAATATAAAATTTAAATTATTTATATTATAACGGGTATAAAAATGATATAAATTTTTAAAATATACCATTTAAGGTATTTTTTTTTATAAAAAATTGTATATTTGTGGTTTAAAGGGTATAAAAATGAAAGAAAAACTAAATCCTATTAGCTTACATGTAAAGGAAAAACGTAAACAAAACAAACTCACACAACCGGAACTTGCTTTAAAAGCAGGCGTTGGATTGCGATTTGTTAGAGATTTAGAACAAGGCAAAAACACCTTGCGTATGGATAAAGTAAATGCTGTACTTCGTTTATTTGGAGAAACATTAGGTGCTGTTAATCTAGATCGACAAAAAATGCTAAACTATGAATAGAAGTGGAAATGTATATTTAAAAGAAAATTTTTGTGGCGTAGTTCGGGAAACAGACGACGGCTACACTTTTGAATATGATAGAAACTATTTACAAAAAAATACGGCACAGGAGGTAAGTCTCACATTGCCACTCACAGACAGAACCTATCAAAGCAAAACATTATTTGCTTTTTTTGATGGTCTGATTCCAGAAGGATGGTTATTAGATATTGCAGAGCGAAACTGGAAAATAAATTATAAAGACCGAATGGGATTACTCCTAACTTGCTGCAAAGATTGTATAGGAGCTGTTAGTGTTTTGAAAAACAATGAAGAATTATAAAAAAAAATATTTAGCTAGAAACAATCAATCGATGGAAGTACATGAGAAAAGTACTTTCTACGGTAGAAGATGCTTGCATTGTTATGAACCATTAACAAATCCAGGGGCTGATTTTCATGAAGCTTGCAACAAAAAATTCTTCGGACAATTAAAAACACCCCAATTGGCTTACAATTTAGAGAATTTACAAGAATTGGCCCAACAAGTCATCCAAAGTCAAATGGCAGTAACAGGAGTTCAAGCAAAAGTATCACTAAGCTTGTACAGAAAAGAAGAAAAAAATCTAACCAAAAAATTAACTATTGTTGGTTTGTATGGCGATTACATTCTAAAACCGCCTTCTGAACATTATGAACAATTACCGGAATTAGAAAGTGCAACTATGCATATGGCAGCAATATGCGGAATAAAAGTAGTTCCCCATAGTTTAATTTCTTTACAAGACAGAACCTTATGCTATATTACCAAACGAGTTGACAGAACCCGCAAAGGGAAACTCTTAATGGAAGATATGTGTCAATTAAGTGAACGGCTCACCGAAGATAAATACAAAGGCAGTCATGAACAAGTGGCAAAATTACTTTTAAAATACTCCAATTCGCCTTTGCTGGATGTAAGTGACTTTTATGAGCAGGTATTGTTTAGTTTTTTAACCGGAAACTCCGATATGCATTTGAAAAACTTTTCGCTTTTAGAAAGAGTCGGACAAGGCCTAAGTTTATGTCCAGCTTATGATTTGGTTCCAACAGCATTAGTAAATACAATGGATACCGAAGAATTAGCATTGACCTTAAATGCAAAAAAGCGAAAATTAAAATACGACGATTTTTTGGTTGCATTTGAAAATGGAGGTTTGAACAAAAAGATTTTGGACAATACTTTAGAACTTTTTTATTACTGCAAACCTGAAATGCAGGAAGTATTAGAAAAAAGTTTTGTAAGTGATTTCTTTAAAGAAAAGTATCACTCTTTGATAAATAAGCGATACAAACAACTGAACTTGGTATAGTTCTCTATTTGAATCCAATAAAAAAGCCGTTTTAATTCCTTTTAACAACGGCTTTATTATTCATTTATTCTTCGTAACGTTCCATTTCTCGATCATAAAAAGCTCCGGCTAATTCGATTAATTTTTCCATTTCGGTTTCCAATTCTTTTTCATCTTCTTCTTCGATATCTTCTAAAAATTCCACTTCATCATCTTTCAAATTGATTAAAAAACGAGGGAAATCCAAATGAATTATAAAAATATCCTCCGGGTAATCTGTATTATCTGCTAAAACGAATTTTGGTAAGTCCATGATTGAAAAGTTATAGGGTTGAATGTTAAGAGTTAAGGGTTGAAAAATTTAAATATATTAATAGTCAAAAACGCCGAACTCACTAGTAATCGTTAATTTTTTTGTTTCTGCTGCTTCTACTCTACCTACAATTTGTGCATCAATATTGAATGATTTTGAAATCGCTATGATATCGTCTGCAACTTCTTTTGGTACATATAGTTCCATCCGGTGTCCGCAATTAAATACTTGGTACATTTCTTTCCAATCGGTTTTTGATTGTTCCTGAATCAATTTGAACAAAGGCGGAATCGAGAATAAATTATCTTTAATGATATGCAAGTTGTCTATAAAATGTAAAATCTTTGTTTGAGCTCCTCCACTACAATGAACCATTCCGTGAATATCTTTTGAAAAGTATTTTTCAAGTATCTTTTTGATAACCGGAGCATAGGTACGAGTTGGCGATAGCACTAATTTACCGGCATCAAGCGGACTGCTTTCAACTTCATCCGTTAAATTCACTTGACCAGAATAAATCAATTCTTCCGGAACTGAAGCATCAAAACTTTCAGGATATTTTGTAGCTAAATATTTTGAAAAAACATCGTGGCGTGCAGAAGTAAGTCCGTTACTTCCCATTCCTCCATTGTATTCCTTTTCATAAGTTGCTTGACCAAATGAAGCCAAGCCAACAATTACATCGCCTGCCTGGATATTTGCATTATCAATTACATCGCTACGTTTCATTCGAGCCGTTACAGTTGAATCAACAATAATTGTTCGAACAATATCACCTACATCGGCTGTTTCACCACCTGTAGAATGAATAGTAACACCGTAGGATTTCAATTCTTGAATTAATTCTTCCGTACCATTAATAATGGCTGAAATAACTTCGGCTGGAATTAGGTTTTTATTACGTCCGATGGTAGAAGACAACAAAATATTATCAGTGGCACCTACACAGAGTAAATCGTCAATATTCATGATTAAAGCATCTTGGGCAATACCTTTCCAAACCGAAACATCGCCCGTTTCTTTCCAATACATATAAGCCAACGACGATTTTGTTCCAGCACCATCCGCATGCATCAGTAAACAATAGTCTTCATCATTGGTTAAATAATCAGGTACGATTTTACAAAATGCTTTTGGAAACAAGCCCTTGTCAATGTTTTTAATTGCATTGTGAACATCTTCTTTTCCGGCTGAAACTCCTCGAAGTGCGTATCTTTTACTCGTATCAGAACTCATAATTGTTGAATTGATTCATCTACACGGAAACAATCGTTCCTGCAGATTCTTATATTGATTTGCAAAGATAAGATTAATGTGAAAATGTAGCAATTTTAATATACTGAAGAGGCCGTTATTTTTCACGGACAAAAATTTCAACTCTCCGATTAGCAACGCGTTCCTCCTCACTTTTCTCCGGTAGCGGAAAAATTGGCATTGTGCTTCCAAAACCTTTGAAAGAAAGGCGATCAATAGCGATTCCGTTTTTAACTAGGTAATCGTAAACTGCTTGAGCTCTTTTGAATGAAAGATCTTCTGTATCAACCGTAAAACAGCAAATATGTCCGTGAACTTCAATTTTAAGATTCTCATTACTTTTCATCACCTCCAATAACTCCTCCAAAACAGGTATAGATTTAGGTAAAACTATATCTTTCCCGCCAAAAAAATTCAGTCCTTTTAGTTCTAAATATTGTCCTTTTTCTGCAGCATTTAATGAGGAAGCGTACGATTTTGAATCTTCTTTGGTACTATATAAAAAAGTTACTCGTCTATTTTCTGATTGATTTATTGAAGGTTCAAAATCTTCACCAACAACTACTTTTTGCACATCCCTTTTTACTGCAATTTTATTTGATTTCAGAAATTTTTCAATACTACGTATTCTCTCAGTTGCTAACTTTTTATTGTAGGCATTCGTTCCAACCGTATCACAATAGCCGTAAATCTGACAGATTTCCGCGGTAGGATTGTTTTTAATCCAATTTTGTAAAAGCGATTGTGAGGTTGCGTTCACTTTAAGTTCATTAAAATCAAAATACACATCTACTTTTTCCTGTGGATGAAAAACACTTGTAAAAAGAACACTTATAAAAAAGAAGATATATTTCAATTTTTCAGAATTTGAATTTCTACTCTGCGATTTGCTGCTCGTTCTTCTTCATTTTTTTCTGGAATGGGGTAAATAGGTTTAGTGACACCAAAACCCTGAAAAGTAACTCTTGAATTCTCAATTCCATTCGCTCTTAGGAAATTGCTAATGGCTTTTGCACGTTGGTAGGACAAATTATTTCGATCATTAGTCATGCAGCACAAATGGCCTTGAATATCAATCGAAAGCTCGGGATTTTGCTGCATGACAATTAACAACTCATACAATTTACCACGACTTTCATTAACTATTGCAAAAGTGTTTAATTGAAAATTCAGGTTTTCCAATTGCAATTTTTCACCAGGTTGAGCCGCATCCACTTTTCGCATAAACTCCACGTTCAAATCATAAACTGATTCGGTACCATTTGGATTTTGAATGACAATTGCCTCTGGAAATTGTTTTTTAGGTTTGGGTTTCGGAGCAGGTTCTTCCGTTTTGATTCCCAAGATTTCCTCTTCACGAGCTAAATCTGCTTCGAGTATGTAATAAACAGTGACGCGTCGATTGAGTGATTTATCATTTGCTTGTTGGTGTAATTTGCCGAAACTCCGCGATTTAAAATCTTCGCGAATGGCTATTTGATTTTTGACTTGTTGGAAGATAAAATCTACTCTTTTTTGAGCCAACGTATCATTGAAGCCCACTGTTCCATCTTCGTCAGTATATCCGTTGATGGCAACGATTTTTACTTTTTTATTGGATGCCATCCATTGATTTAATCGAGTAGCTTCCGATTTTTTCAAATCAAATTGGTTGGTATCAAAGTAAAAAGAAATTTGTTCTTGTGACCGCATAAAAATTGAACAAAGAAACAAGAGACAAATCGATACTTTACATTTCATAGGGGCATTCATTTAATTAGATAACGAATATATTAAAAATAAATTTTAATAAGATTTAAGGAATAGTACCTCAACCATCTCTTAGTTGTCAACTATTGAACCAAAAAAAAAGCCACGCTAAAAAACGTGGCTTCAAATGCATTATTTATCTACCTATCTTGTAAATAATAATTCTCTGTATTTTGTCAATGTCCAAAGTTCATCGTCTACCAACAATTCCAATTTATCTGCGTGGTATCTGATTTCTTCGAAGAAAGGTTTCACTTTATTGCAATAAGCTGCAGCCATTTTTTCGGCAGAATCCAACTTATTTGCTTTTTTGCGTTCTTCGGTCATCGCATCTACTTTGGTATTAATTCCTTCGATGTGTTCTGAGATTTCTTTAATCAATTTGATTTGTTCTTTTGCAATTTTTTCAAAAGAAGCACCAAAGATTTCTTTTAAGCCACGTACATTTTCAATCAATACATTTTGATATCTAATTGCTGTAGGCACTACATGATTTCTGGCGATATCACCCAAAACTCTTCCTTCAATTTGAATTTTCTTGGTATACTCTTCCAATTCAATTTCGTAGCGTGACTCCACTTCTACATGATTCATTACGTTTAAAAAACCAAATAATTCAATTGCTTTTGTAGAAACTTTTGCCTTCAAGGCTTCAGGAGTTGTTTTGTGGTTGCTTAAACCACGTTTTTTAGCTTCTTTTTCCCATGCTTCACTATAACCGTCTCCTTCGAAAAGAATATTTTTTGTTTTCTTAATATACTCTCTCAATACATTAAAAATAGCTTCGTCTTTTTTCAAGTCGTTGTTCTCAATTAAACCATCAACTTCAGCTTTAAACTCCATTAATTGTTTCGCAACAATAGAATTCAAAGTAGTCATTGAAGTTGCACAGTTTGCCATAGAACCCACAGCTCTAAATTCAAATTTATTACCTGTAAATGCAAATGGAGAAGTTCTGTTTCGATCGGTATTGTCTAATAATACGTCCGGTAATTTACCAACTACGTTTAATTTTAAATCGGTTTTTTCTTCAGGTGATAATTTACCTTTGGTAACTCCTTCTAATTCTTGCAAAACATTGGTTAATTGCTGACCGATAAATACCGAAATAATTGCTGGAGGAGCTTCATTTGCACCTAAACGATGGTCGTTACTAGCAGATGCAATTGACGCACGTAACAATTCTTCGTAATCGTGAACAGCTTTAATTGTGTTAATAAAGAACGTTAAAAACTGTAAATTACTCATCGGCGTTTTTCCTGGACTTAACAAGTTAATACCTGTATCAGTTGCCAACGACCAGTTATTGTGTTTTCCTGAACCATTGACACCTTTGAATGGTTTTTCATGGAATAATACTTTAAAATCATGACGCTCTCCTACTTTTGACATCACATCCATCAATAATGAATTGTGGTCTACCGCAAGGTTGGTCTCTTCAAAAATTGGTGCTAATTCAAATTGATTAGGAGCTACTTCATTGTGGCGTGTTTTTACCGGAATACCTAATAACATGCATTCGTTTTCCAAATCACGCATATAATTTAATGCACGTGTTGGAATGGAGCCAAAATAATGATCTTCTAATTGTTGCCCTTTTGCAGATGTATGACCTAACAAAGTTCTGCCGGTAAACATAATATCAGGCCTGGAATTTGCTAAAGCAATATCTACAAGGAAATATTCTTGTTCCCAACCTAATGTAGGGGTTATTTTTTTTACATTCTTATCAAAATATTTAGCAACATCGGTTGCTGCTTGATCGATTGCTTGCAATGCACGTAACAATGGCGTTTTATTATCTAAAGCTTCACCCGTATACGATACAAAAACGGTTGGAATACACAAAGTTGTTCCAAAAATAAATGCCGGAGATGTTGGATCCCATGCAGTATATCCGCGTGCTTCAAAAGTATTTCTGATACCTCCATTTGGAAAACTTGAAGCATCCGGTTCTTGTTGTACTAATTGACTGCCTCCGAATTTTTCAACAGGATCGCTGCCATCAAATGACGTTTCAAAAAAGGCATCATGTTTTTCAGCTGTGGCACCTGTTAAAGGTTGAAACCAGTGTGTATAGTGTGTTACCCCTTTAGACAACGACCATTCTTTCATACCCATTGCAATATAGTCTGCAATTTTACGGTCAATTTTTGTTCCGTGCTGTACCGCATTTTGAACCGCTTTAAAGGCCTCAGGCGTTAAATACTTACGCATGGCTTTTTCGTTGAACACATTACTTCCAAAAATTTCTGATTTTTTGGCAAGTTCTTCCACTCGTGCAGGTTTTCTACCTGCTGTTTCTCTTAAAGCTTGAAAACGAATTGATGACATAATTTTTGTGTTGAAAGTTTGACAGTATTAATTCACGGTGCAAATATACTTATTTTTGATTATAAAATAAATTACCCCCTAAAAATTTAGGGGGTAATTTAATTATTTGGTAATAATGAACATCCAAACCTATTAAATTTTATCAAAAAGTCAATTTTAAGTATTAAAACAAGCACTACTACTTAAAACAAACATTCTGCATTAACTGAAAGTCATGTAAATAAAAACACCATATCCAAGAACTAAAATAATTCCGGCTTTTCTGTCTAAATAACCTCTTTTGGGTAGTAAAACTAGAGGCAGAAGTACAATTGCAAATCCAATCATCCAAAGCAAATCGGAAGACAACAATTTTTGATCTACTAATTTAATAGGTTGAATCATTGCTGTTAAACCAAGAACCGAAAAAATATTAAAAATATTTGACCCGACTATATTTCCAATAGAAATAGAACTTTCCTTTTTAATTGCAGCAATTAAAGAGGCTGCAAATTCGGGAATACTTGTTCCCACAGCAACTACAGTAACTGCAATAATACGATCGGACACACCAAATGCGTTCGCAATATTTACAGCTCCTTTAATTAGCAATTCTGAACCGCCATAAAGTGCTCCACCTCCAATAAGTAAAAACCAAACAATCAAATACATTGGCATTGCTTTTTCTAATTCGATTTCAATTTCAGATTCATTTGATTTTTGTGTTTTTATGAGATAAATAACAAATAGTATGATTAAAAGGAATAAAACAGCCCCTTCCATTCGAGCAATTTCGCCATCATATAACAACAGAAAGTACAATAAAAACGATGCAATAATCATTGCTAGCCAATCGGTTTTAAAAAATGATGCATCTACTTTCATCTCACTTATAATCATAACAACACCTAGTATCAAACCAATATTTGCGATATTAGAACCAACAACATTCCCTAATGCGATATCCGAAAAACCATCAAGAGCCGCTTTTAAACTTACTATCAATTCAGGAGCTGAAGTTGCAAAAGATACAACTGTCATCCCAATAATTATTTTTGAAACATTCAGTCTTACAGACATCCCAACAGCCGATTTTAAAAGCCAGTCGCCACCTAAAACCAACAGAATGAGTCCTAAAACAATAAATAAATAGTCCATGATAAAAATAAGAAATGTAAAAATACCCTAAAATATGCCATAAAAAAAGGTCTCGAAAGACCTTTTTTATTAACAAATTAATGTTACTTTTTTACGACATCTGTTTCGCTAAGTTCCAACATATTCATTACAGCGTTATAATCACTAAAATCTATACGTGCTGAACCAAAATAACCAGGAATTAATACTATACGAAAAGTCTGGTTTTGCGTCCATTGTGGTCCAAGTATTGTTAAAGGGAAATCTGCTGAACTTAAAAATAGATTTACATCAAATCGAGTAAAATCAAAATTATATTGTAAATCACCTTCATCCAATTGAACCGTTTGAGGCATTTGTCTCCAAATTGGAGTTCCGTTATCTACATCCCATAACAAATAGACCAAAACAATATCTGAATCTAGAATAGGCGGATTCAAAGTTATTAAACTACTGAAGTTATTGTTTGGTCCAAAACTACGAGTCACTTCAAAAACCTCTGCTTCAAAGATTGGTCCCGGAGGTCCTGGAGGTCCCATTGGCCCCTCGCATCCCTGTAAAACAAACATTACCACTACACTGAAAAGTAAAAGTATTTTTTTCATAATTAAATATTTTATAGTTAGATTTTCTGAACTTCATGAATTATGCCAAAGTTATCTTTTTTGTTTCATACGAACTAATTTTATTTTTCTACTTTTGAGTGATGGAAACAAAACAAGCTCTTTTTATGGTTATGTTGGGTGCGAAGCCTGCCGGAAGATTTACCGAACAGCATGACATTTTCTTTGGAATAGCAACCCATTTGGAAGAACTAGTTCCCGCCATGAAAGCGTTTTGGCCGGAAGCTAAGGGAAAAATTCACATCGATGCGTGGCGAACCGTTTCAGCAGTTGAGGGGTATAAAATAGAAATAGGTACTCATCTCAAAAAGTCATCCAATCAAGAAAAATTATTTTTCATCAACCTCGGTGGTTATAAAGAAAATGAATTTGAAGAATATCATTACAAGGTGTTAACCGTGGCTAAAAACAAGTCAGAAGCCATAAAGAAAGCCAAACAAACTACTTTTTATATGCATTCCGGTTTTAAAGGAGCCACTTCTCACATTGATGACAAATATGGTGTAGATGTAGATGACATTTATGATATTGAAGATATTTTAGCACCGCACTACAAGGAACAAAATTCTTTAAAAATTACAAAATCATCAGATTTGCCGTCTGATGTACTTGAAATTGGTTATTTAAAAATTGATAAATTGCTGAAAGATGGGAAGAATTAATCCGAAAAACATCAAAATTCACAACGACAAATTACAAAAAAAACAAGCGAAAAAGAAAGAAAAAGAAGCAGCGAGAAAGGAAAAGTTGAAGGCTATCCTTAAAAACTTTAACACAGAAGAACCTTCCTGAAAGCTTATTCAGAAACAATTTTAAAGTTGTAAATTTCTCCGGAAGCTTCTTGTTTGATAAGTAAAAAATACAAACCGCTGCTAAATGTTTCTGCTAATATAATTGCATCATTATGAATGTATCCCGAACTATGAACTTGTCCCACAGAGGTGTAAATGGTATACTTATGTTGTTCGGGTTCTAAACCTTCTATTCTAATTAATTTTATGGATTTGTTTAACGGATTTGGATAAACATGTAGCGATTTTAATTGAGGCTTAATTATATTCAAAGTGCTACACGCATTAATCTGGATGTTCCGGTGAGTAAACCAATAATCATCTATTACAATAGCCAAAGAATCTGCAAATTTTTGCCTGTTCAAAGGCGTATCCCTTATTCCTGTAAAATTTAGTTCCATTTGAAAACCATTTACTAAATTATTAGGTGCATAACAGGTATGATTTGCAGTAATATAACCACCACTGAAATAATTTGAAGTAGTACCGGGAAATGGAATTTGTGAGCTAGGAACCGATGGAAAACCCTTATCTCCCAATAGGGTTCCAAAAGATTTTGGCCCTCTCAACAATTGAGCATGTGTATAACTATTTTGATTATTCAATGCCAAATTTTTAATTGAACTGTAATTTAAATAGGTGGTTGTATTTAATGTGGCATCGGGTAATGCTAACTCATCATCATACAATAAATAACCTAATTCAATACGCTGAATTGGATTTCCATGTCCGTGTACATCAATAAAAATGGCATTATTGGATGAACTTAAATTTGCGTGGTTTTGTGCTGTTGTTATAAATCCTTGAAACTCATTCCAAGCAATTGATGCCTGGGGATTTCCGCATGCTCCATCACTTAAATTTCTGTTACAATCCAATTTAGAACGTTTTAGATGGCAAATAATAATATGTGGATAACAACCGGTTTGTTCAAAAAGAGCATTCTTGATTGCCAGTGCTGTTTCAATAGTATTTGAATCGGTTGCAAAAACCGGATTATTACATGTTCTGTTTGGGATACCAACCGGATCCAAATCTCCACCATGAGGCACAGATAGCACGATTGGCAAAGTTCCTTTTTGGTATTCTATGTAATTATTCGTGCCATAAAACACTTCTTGTGAAAAAAAATCACTTGCAATAAAACAAATTAAAAAAAAAGTCAGCGTTATTTTTACTTTCATAGCTATGGCATTTTTTCAAATATAATCAAACTAAGTTTAAATTATACAATCGAAACAGAAACCACTAATTTCCTTGTAATCGAATCCAAAGCTTACCCAACAATTTTTTGGCTTGTGCCCTATTTTTATTCGGTAATTCCGCTGCTTTTATTTCACCATTTACTTCAGTGATATGGTAGCTGAACGAAAACTGCATGTCGTTTTCTTCGGCATTCAGCACACCAAACCGCAAATCGTTAAAAAGCAATTGATTTTCTTTTTGCGTGATGCAGTACCAACCTTCGGAAATTCGTTTTAATTGTTTGATGACGGCTGCATCAT
>NZ_JBILTE010000148.1:0-6288 GCF_044371705.1 Flavobacterium sp.
CGGGACTTACAAAAAAGCAACTGTTGAAAAAAATGTAAAATTGGTTGCCAAAGAGGAAAAAATCATTGACTCTATCATGAAAAGTACGCCAGAAAAGGAATACCTAATTTCTAAAAAGGGATTTTGGTATACTTATGACCAAAAAAACGAAACGGACACCTTAACTCCTAAACGTGGAGATATGGCTTATTTTGACTATGAACTGAACGATATATACGGAAATGTTATTTACACCGCCTTAGAATTGCGACCACAAGAATATTTGGTAGATAAGCAGGAAATCATGACCGGACTGCGTCACGGCATCAAATTAATGCGAAAAAACGAAAAAGTAACATTCCTTTTTCCATCACATGTGGGTTATGGCTATTTGGGCGACAAAAACAGAATAGGTCCCAATGTACCGCTAAAATGTACGGTTACCTTAACAGATTTTAAACCTGTTCAATCAACAGCTCCGGTAATTCAAAACTTAGACTAAATTACTTTTTATAAACTCAATTACACTAACTATGAAATTAAAATTAATAATCGGTTTGTTTTTAACCACTTTTTTATTCTCTTGTACAGACAAGCATGATGAATTAGGTGATGGCATGTTTGCAGAAATAAAAACCAACAAAGGGATAATCATTCTTCAGCTTGAGTTTGAAAAAGCACCGATGACCGTTGCAAACTTCGTTTCACTTGCCGAAGGAAAAAATACGATGGTATCCGATTCAACCAAAAAAGGAAAACCTTTTTATGATGGGTTGACTTTCCATAGAGTGGTTCCAAATTTCATGATTCAAGGGGGAGATCCTGAAGCATCCGGAAATGGCGGACCAGGCTATAAATTCAAAGATGAAATTACCGATTTAGTGCACGATCGTGGAGGTGTACTTTCAATGGCAAATGCAGGTCCTGCCACTAACGGTAGTCAGTTTTTTATCACACATACGGCAACACCGCATCTGGATGGGCGACACACTGTTTTTGGACATGTGGTAGAAGGCATGACAGTTGTTAACGAAATTGTACAAGGCGACATCATTGAAAAAGTCACCATCATCCGAAATGGTGAAGCGGCGTTAAAATTTGATGCAATAAAAACTTTTGAGGCCGAATTTAAAAAAGACGCCGAACTTCAAAAACAAAAAGCAGAAGAAGAAGTTGCAAAAAAAGCAGAATTTTTAGCGTTATACAAAGGTGCAATCGATGCCAAATTAAAGTCTTTTGCAGAAGCGAAAGCAACTGCAAAAAAATCGGAGACCGGATTAGTTTATAAAATTACTCCAGGTGGTGGTAAAAAACCGGCTGCAGGCACGCAAGTATTTTTCAATTATTCCTTGTATTTAGAGTCAGGTGAATTATTGCAAAGTAGCAAACAAGAGGTGGCTCAAGCTTTTGGAAAATTTGACCCGCAAGCTGCTGCAAGTGGTGCCTACAATCCTTTTCCATTTAAGTATGGCGAAAAAACCGGTTTAATACCTGGATTCTTAGAAGCCATTGAAAAAATGTCTTACAATGACAATGCTGTTTTGTTTATCCCGTCGCATTTAGGTTATGGGGAAGCAGGGATGCCGGGTGCAATTCCACCCAATACAAATTTAATTTTTGAAGTAGAAATGCTTGAAAAAGGTCAATAATAATTTACAAATTTACATTATGAAAAAAATAACTTTTTTACTCCTTGCATTAACTAGCGGACTGTTTGCTCAAACAGCGGATGGATTATATGCAGAAATTCAAACTACTAAAGGAAAAATTCTTTTACAATTGGAATATGAAAAAGCTCCAATTACAGTTGCTAATTTTGTTTCGTTAGCAGAAGGAAATAATCCGGCGGTAAGTGCTGAATTCAAAAACAAAAAATTCTACGACGGATTGAAATTTCATCGTGTGGTTGCTAATTTCATGATTCAAGGTGGTGATCCGGCAGGAAACGGAAGTGGCGGACCCGGTTATAAATTTGTAGATGAATTTACAGATTTAAAACACGATAAAGCTGGAATACTTTCAATGGCAAATTCAGGTCCAACAACGAACGGAAGTCAGTTCTTTATCACGCATTTACCAACGCCTCACTTAGATGGCAGACACACTGTTTTTGGACATGTGGTAGAAGGACAAAGTGTGGTTGATGCAATTGTACAAGATGATGTGATGCAAAAAATCACCATTATTCGTGTGGGTAGTAATGCAAAAAAGTTTGATGCAGTTAAAACCTTCACAGACAGAGATGCGATTGCTGCCGAAAATCAGAAAAAACAAAAAGCAATCGCCGATGAAAAGAAGAAAGTGGCACTTGCTCCTTATAAAAAAACTATGGATGCTAAATTAGCCTATTTTGAAATGAATAAAAAAGCAGCCACAAAATCTCCATCTGGATTAGAGTATAAACAAATTGCAAAAGGCAACGGTGTAAAACCCGCAGAAGGAACAACAGTTTATGTGCACTATGCAGGTTATTTTGAAGATGGCGAGTTATTTGACAGTAGCTACGAAGATGTTTCGAAAGCTTTTGGGAAATTCAACCAACAAAAAGCGGATGCAAAAGCCTACAAACCTTTTCCTTTTCAGTACGGAAATAAAGGAGGTTTGATTCCCGGATTTTTAGAAGCGGTAAACATGATGACTATTGGCGATAAATATTTGATTTTTATTCCTGCTAGTCTTGGATATGGTGCTGCCGGAGCAGGTGGCGTAATTCCACCCAATGCCAATTTAATTTTTGAATTGGAGTTATTAGAAAAACTACCTGAATAAATCGTAAAAAACCGCCAAGCTATAAAACTTGGCGGTTTTTTTTATGCTTTAAATTTCCAATCGAATAAAAATCGCTGTCATGCTATAACCGTTGTCATGCTGACTTGTTTCAGCATCTAACAATTGTTCGTGTGATTTAGAATCTGAAACAAGTTCAGATTGACAAAGAATATTTTTCTTGGTCAGCCTTATTTATGCTTTAAATTTCCAATCAAATTCGTCTTGATTTTTTACAATGGCTCCAACTTCCACTTTGATAACTTCGCCAAATTCGGTTTGGAGAATCGTCCAAAAATCTTCATTGAAATAGTTGATAAAACAATCAAAAGTTTCCTCTTCAAACGATTTATATCCTTTGGATGACAGTAGATTTTTTACTTCTGAAAAAGATTTTCCAATGACTTTTTGCTCAAACAACAAAACATCGGGATGCGAACAAATGATGTAACCTAACCGAAAATCTTCATCTTCATAAAAAGTCAATCGAGCTTTTAAGTGATTGTACAACAAAATCAAATTTCCTTCTTCATCTGTAAATGAAGAACTTGCTTTGCCATAAATAGCTTCCACATTTTTTTGCTTCATTCCAAAAAGAAGTTGATCAAATCCGAAGGTTGGTTTTAGAGTCATCAGTTAATTATTATTGTGAATTAATTTCTTAGTTAAAGTATTGAAACGATAGAATAAAAATAATGCAGCGGCTGTTAATCCGGCCAATAATCCAATCCAAACGCCAATAGCTTTCAATTCTGTGTACAACCCCAAGTAAATTGAAATTGGAAATCCAATCACCCAATAAGCTACAAAGGTAATATACATGGGGATTTTTACATCTTGCAAACCTCTCAAAGCTCCTAAAACTACTACTTGCAAACCGTCTGATATTTGAAATAACGCAGCAACAATTAACAATTGTGAAGCAATAGCAACCACTTCCAAATTGTCTTGTAAATGCATGGTTTGTTCCAAATTCAAAAATGGAATCGGCAGTACTTTGTGGAACACAATAAAAATCAATGCAAAAAATATTTCGAGTAAGGTCGCTAATAAAAAAATAGATACTGCAACAATTCGCAATTTTTTATAATCTTGCAACCCTTTTTGATTGCCCACTCGAATCATCGCTGTGACGCTCAATCCCATGGCAAACATAAATGTTAGTGATGCCAAACTTAAAGCAATTTGATTGGCAGCCTGACTGGTTGTTCCTATCATTCCACACAACCAAATGGCTCCGGTAAATAATGCCACCTCAAAAAACATTTGCAAAGCGGAAGGCATTCCTAAATTAATGATTTTTTTAATGGTACTTTTTTGAATCTCTTCCCAACTAAACTTTTCAAAATACGGGTGGAATTTTGGTTTTTTCACCATTACATAATGCATAAAAGCAAGCATAACAATTCGGGCAGTAATCGTTCCAATTGCGGCTCCAACAATTCCCATCGCTGGGAAAATCCAGATACCGAAGATTAAAAAATAATTGATAATTACGTTAACTATGTTTCCGATAATCGTCGCCCACATAGAATATTTTGTTTCACTTTTTCCATCGGCAAACTGTTTGTATGCCTGAAACATGATGAGCGGAATCAATGAAAAAGCCACAATATCTAAATACGGTTTTGCCAACTCTACTACCTCAGCAGGTTGTCCCATAAAAGCAATCAGCGGTTTGGCAAAAAAGATGAGTAAAAACAAAATCACGCCCAGTAGCGTACACAAAAACAAACCATTATGAAACGCCCCTCTACCCTTTTCAATTGATTTTTCACCATCTGCTTCTGCAACAATGGGTGTAATAGCCGTTGAAAAACCAATTCCTACTGACATTGCAATGAAAATAAAACTATTTCCTAAAGAAGCGGCCGCTAATTCTTTGGGACCTAATTGGCCAACCATTATATTATCAACAATTCCCACAACGGTGTGTCCCAACATTCCAATAATGATAGGATAAGCCAATCGAAGATTGTAACTGAATTCTTGGGTGTATGTCTTGAGTGTCATCATTTATAATTGCGTCGGCAAAAGTACATCATTTGCAAGTATAAATTGAAAAGAAAAAGTTAAGGAATCCTAACACCTTAACTGCCCAAAAAAAGCTTGTGAAGAATCAAAAATAAAACGATAACTTTAACCCTCTTTGAAAAGTGAAAAGTGAATCTGAAACCTTCTATTTATTCGTTTGTTTTATTTTGTTTATTGGTAATGTTTTCAGCACTATCCAGTGCACAAACAATCGCAGATACTACAGCCTTATCAGAAGTAATTTTAAAAGGAACTCCAATACCAAACACTATTCAAAATTCAGCTGCTTCTATTGCGACAATTACTTCTAAAGAAATCAATCAAAATGATGGCGTGATTTTAACCTCGGTTTTGAATAAAATTCCGGGTGTATCTTTGCAACAAGGTAATTTAAACACCAATCGGATTTCGATGCGAGGTATTGGTGCACGATCGCAGTTTGGCACCAATCGAATCAAAGCGTATTATGAAAATATTCCATTGAGCAATGGCGAAGGCGATACTGTTTTAGAAGATATTGATTTAGAAAGTCTGAACGGAATTGAAATCATTAAAGGTCCGAATACCACCAGTTTTGGTGCCGGTTTGGGTGGTGTCATTCATCTAATGGGAAAATCTACCGAAGAAAATAGTTCCTTTGGGAAAATCGCATCAACTTTTGGAAGTTTTGGTTTGTTTAAAAATACTGTCTCCGGTGGTTTTAACAACGGTACCACCGATTTATATTTGGTATACAACCAATTAAATTCAGATGGGTTCCGTGAGAACAGTGACTATGACCGAAAATCAATGAACCTTTCTGCCAAACAAAAACTTTCAGAAAACAGTTCGCTCTCCTTCTTTGGAATTGCCACGCGATTAAAAGCGTTCATTCCGAGTTCTATTAACCAAAATGATTTTGAAAATAATCCTGAAGTTGCCGCACCTACATGGAAAGCAGCAGAAGGTTATGAATCCTATGACAAATTGATTTTGGGCATTGGGTACCAAAATAAATTCTCTGAAAAATGGTCGGTTGAAAGTTCTGTTTTTTCTACAATCATCGATGCATATGAACCGCGTCCGTTTGATATTTTAGACGATGAAACAATGAATTTTGGTCTGCGTTTACAAGTGAATTATAACAAAAAAGTATTTTCAATTCCTTCCAAATTCTGCCTTGGAACTGAAGTGCTTTTTGAAGACTATACTTATTCATTATACGAAAATCTATACCAATCGCAACCCGGAGAAGGCAGCATTCAAGGACCTCTTTTTGCAACAAACAATCAAAAAAGAAACTACCAAAACGTATTTTTTCAAATGGATATGCAACTGTTAAAAAAAATGCATTTGGAATCGGGAATTGCTGTTAATTCAACCCGATACGAACAATCGGATACCTTTGAAACAGTAGAACCAACAAAAAACAGTTATTCGTTTGGAGCCATTTGGTCGCCTCGAATCGGATTATCGTATCAAGTCGGTTCGAAGAAAAATATTTATACTTCTGTCAGTAAAGGATTTTCG
>NZ_JBILTE010000031.1:0-19415 GCF_044371705.1 Flavobacterium sp.
GGCTGTGAAGCTAAACATTGTGGTTTGCTGTCCAAATAGTCGTACCCATTTTGAACATCAAGTATTTGTTGAAGAATATAAGCCGAAGCTCCGCCGGGAACATCTTCGTCAATGATTAATAAACGATTTGTTTTTGACAAACTCTTTTTAATGTGATGATTCACATCAAAAGGCAATAACGATTGGATATCAATGATTTCACAATCGATACCCACTTCCATTAACTCTTTTGCCGCTTGTTCCACCAAACGTAACGTTGAACCATAAGATACTAAAGTAATATCTGCTCCCGATTTGATAGTTTCAACCACTCCGATAGGCGTTTTAAAAGCTCCCAAATTGGTAGGCATTTTTTCTTTTAAACGATAGCCGTTCAAACACTCAACAATTAAAGCCGGTTCGTCTGTTTCCAATAAGGTATTATAAAAACCTGCTGCTTTAGTCATGTTTCTTGGAACTAAAACGTGAATGCCTCGAATAGCGTTGATAATCATTCCCATCGGTGAACCGGAATGCCAAACGCCCTCCAAACGGTGTCCGCGGGTACGAATAATCAGTGGTGCTTTCTGACGACCACGAGTTCGGTATTGCAATGTAGCCAAATCGTCACTCATGATTTGAATGGCATACAGTAAATAATCTAAATATTGTATTTCTGCAATGGGTCGTAAGCCTCGCATTGCCATTCCGATTCCTTGTCCGAGTATAGTTGCTTCGCGAATACCTGCATCGGCTACACGTAATTCACCAAATTTTTCTTGCATGCCTTCTAAACCTTGATTTACATCGCCAATGGTTCCAGAATCTTCCCCAAAAATTAAAACTTCCGGGTGTTTTGCAAAAATAGTTTCAAAGTTGTCACGTAAGATCAAACGAGCATCAACATCTTCAGCAGTTGGATCATAGGTTGGTACTACCTCTTTAACAGTCAGTGCATTTTGAGCCGATTCAGAAAACAAATGAGAACTGAATTTTGGTTGTATGGTTGCAATGTAATTGGTAATCCATGTTGCTAATTGCGGTTGACTGTTTTCACCCACAATCATTCGTAGAACCTTTCGGGCTGTGGTAATAATATCTTTTCGAATAGGTTCTTTAATACTTTGTAAATCATCTGCAAACTTCTGTATAAACACACGATTTACACTAGTTGCAGCAATGGATTCTAACAAAGTAACCAATTCGTTTTGTTCATTTTTAACGGGTGCTAAAAAGGCAGTCCAAGCATCTTTTTTACCTTCTAAAACTTCTTTTTTAGTAGCAGTATCAATTTCTTCAATTTCAGCTTCGGTTGCAATATTGTTAGCAATCATCCACAAACGCATTTGTGCTAAACAATCAAATTCGGCTTCCCAAGCCAAGCGGTCTTCGTTTTTATAACGTTCGTGACTTCCGGAAGTTGAATGTCCTTGCGGCTGAGTCAGTTCTTGCACGTGAATCAAAACAGGAACGTGCTGTTCGCGAGCAATTTGAGCCGCACGTTGGTAGGTGCCTACCAAAGCAGCATAATCCCAACCTAAAACAGTCATTATTTCATAGCCATTGGTACCTTCTTCACGTTGAAAACCTTTTAAAATTTCTGAAATATTTTCCTTTGTGGTTTGGTGTCTGGCATGAACAGAAATACCGTAATTATCGTCCCAAACACTCATCACCATGGGTACTTGTAAAACTCCGGCAGCATTAATGGTTTCAAAAAATAATCCTTCACTAGTACTTGCATTCCCAATGGTTCCCCATGCAATTTCGTTACCGTTTTCAGAAAAATTATTTTTCTTTGGCAAAACAGCTACTTCTCTATATATTTTTGATGCTTGAGCCAATCCTAACAATCGCGGCATTTGTCCTGCGGTTGGAGAGATATCAGCACTTGAATTTTTTTGTTTAGTAAGGTCTTTCCAGTAGCCGTTTTCATCTAATGAATGTGTTGCAAAATGTCCGCCCATCTGACGACCAGCACTCATCGGGTCATGAGCCAAATCGGTATGACCATATAAACCTGCAAAGAATTGTTGAATGGTCATTTCACCAATGGCCATCATAAATGTTTGATCTCTGTAGTAGCCTGAACGGAAGTCACCATTTTTAAAAGCCTTCGCCAAAGCTAGTTGAGGAACTTCTTTTCCATCACCAAAAATACCGAATTTGGCCTTTCCTGTTAATACTTCCCGACGACCTAATAGCGAACATTCTCTGCTGGTAATGGCGATTTTATAGTCGTTTAAAACTTCGATTCTGAAGTCTTCAAAAGTCATGGCTTGCTTGGTTTCTGGTGCTGTCATAATCAAAAAATAGGAGCTACTAAGGAACAAATTTAAGTAAAAAGTTATTACAATTACAATTTACCATTAAAAATAAATTTCAATTATTGATAAAAAAAAGGTTTCAAATGAAGTTTAGATTGCGATATATTTGAATAATATTTAAAAAACTTATAAATTATGTAATATTTGTTAATTAATCACTCGTATTAAAACCATTTTCGGGTAAATAAACCTACCAGGGTATTTGGATTTAAAGTAAACATAAACCGCATACGAGTGAGGTAATCACTCTGACCAACTTCCCAACCATTCGAGGAATGAATAGGAAGATAAATCTCAAAATAATCGGTCAATAAATTCAGGCGGATACCACTTTCATAAATGAACTCCAACGCAATGTTTTCATTCTTTACTAAACCCAAATCACCGTATAATTCAATCCAATTCCAGATGCTGTAGCTAGTGTTTAAGGTGGTTAGCCATTTGTTAGCAGATCGGGTATCTAATAGTGATTTAAACCCTGCATCGCCTCCAACGTATTGCTGACTAAAAAAGCCACTTGTTTCCGATCGACCGTATAAGTTGTAATCAAACAGATAGTCATTCACTTGTGAGATTCCAAAATCGTAATAATCGGTATCTGTTGTTTGGTACAAAAACGTACCTGCAAACCATCGAATATTGAATTGACGATTACCGGTTGAAAGATTTCTGTAATCAGTTTCAATAGAAGCTCTTCCATAAGGTTTGTCCAACTGTAAATCGCCTTTAAAACTAAAGTGACTCAAGATTTCGGTTTTGACATTTAAATATTTGACATTAAAAATTGATAATTCCTGGTAATTTTCGTTGGGATCTAAATTCGCCGGATCTGTATTTTCGCGATTAATCATCACATAACGAATCATCAATTGTTCTTTTTTATTATCACGAAAATCTTCTTGTCTTTTTCTAAAAATCAACATTGGATTTAAACGATAGTATTCGGCTTCTGGAGCATAATGAAATCTGGAAGCAGAAACGCTGTAGATTGTTTGGTACCATTTTGTCTCGCGATTATTTTGCATGTACATCAAATTGATATTACCTGCCAATGATTTCGTTTTAGTTGACAGCACAGGGTTAACATCATACGTAAACGGACGATTTAAAATGGTTTTATTGTAAAATCGGATACCTGGCATAAAACCATCATATAAATTATAATTCAAAATTGGTACCCATAAAATTTGGTTATAATGTGGGTCTTCTAAATCTTGAAAAAATGGAAATTTATAGGGTTTATTAGCAAAGCGAACTTTTGACAAAGACCGCCAGTTGTTTCTTTCATTGTATTCGGGGACGTTATTTTCATAATTTAAAACAATTCGGTCAGCATCAATGCGTGCCAATGTGACGGTCGAATCTTTTGAAAATCCATCAATCCACTCTTTAAAAACAATTTTTTTGTCTTTAATTCCGTAAATAGGAACGGGAACTGCTGCACCTGTTTTGTTGTGAATTGTTGCCGTTATGCTGTCATTAGTTTTTTGAACTTCATGAAATTTATAATCAATCAAATCTCTGGAATCAATCACGATGTCAAAAAACCAATTGATGTCCTTCGATGCTTTTTGTTTTAGTTGTTGCTCAAAATCAACTCGATCGGCTTGTTTGTTTTGATTGATTTCATAAAAATCTTTTATGCTTTGTAAAACTAAATCATCATTCAGATAATTATCCAAATATTTTAAACTTAACCCGGCCCGGTATTTACCTGAAATTTGTTCGTTAAATTTCAAAGAAGTTTCTTTTGAATCGCCAATAGCTTGGTCTAAATTTTTACGAGCCATCAGCATATAAAAGTAACTATACTGTTCATTAAAATCTAAGTCAATTAAGTGATAGCTTTTTAGTATTTTAAATTTACTTAAATTCCCCATCATTTTCAAATCGGGATAATGAGTATCTATATAATTCATCATCAGATAAATTTGAATGGCATCAAATATCCAAACGTCTTTTCGAGGGTCTATCGATAATGTTTGCTGCAAAAAAGTATTGGTATATGTTTTTAAAAACTTCAGTTCAAATAATAATTCGTGTGTAAATGGATTCAGAAACGAAGGTAACTGGTTCAATCCGTAAAATGGATTCCTGTCATAATCAACTTGAGAAACTGTAATCTTTTCATAAGGGTAGGTTCCCAAATTCGCATCAATGTAGTTGACTACCTTATCAACAGCTATTGCTTTTTGAATATCATCTGCTTTTCCGCTTTCAAGGTTGGTGACTACTTCTGTTACTTTGTTTTTATAGCTTGCATAAGTAGTTCTATTCTCTATATATAAACTGAAGTTGGTTCTGCTTTTTCCAAAAAATCGAAGGATTTGCGAAATTGAATCCACTTCACTATTTATCTGATTTAAATCGGTTGTAACTCTGTAACTACGTGCAGTTTTCAGTGTAAAATCTACATCAAAAGGTGCATTGGCAATATCATCTAAATTTAAATTACTGTAAGTTACAAATGCTCCATCGTGCACACGAGCAGGAGTTAGGTACCAATTCTTTAAGTTAAAAGAACCGTCTAATTCATACCCATAACGCGTAAATTTACTGTTGGGAATGTTGATGTAATACAAAAGATGTAGTGTTACTTGTTCGCCCGGCAGCAAATGCTCACTAAGGTTGACTTCCACCAAATCCGGGTGATTTTCCGGTCGACACCACTGCAACGATTGTTGAGTAGAAGATAAAATGGATAGATTGTTGGTGGAACCACGATCTTTGTATTTTGCCAGATGGAACGCTCTGTAATGTTCGTCAGAAAAACGTTTGCCTAAAGGCGTTTTTTGATCGGAATAGGAATGATTCCAATCGTTTAAAATGAGTTTTGTTAATGGCTGAGTGGTCGTGTTTTGAAAAACAATTGTTTGGCGAACTTCCAGTTTTTTCTCTTGATCCAATAACTCCACAGTCAATTTATTCTGATGTTGACCATGCAGGAATAATTGATTAAAAATCAATGCGATAAAAAGTATGTACTTGGAATATGCTTTCAAATGAATTGTGGACTTTTAAATCAGAAGTGCTTCGATTTCTTAGTTTTATTTTAAAGATACAAAATCTTGACTAAAGTTGCCTGCCTTAATGAAAAAAAGCATCACTTGGTATGTGAAGCTTTTTTAGATGACTTTAAATCATTGTTAAAAATTCGGACTTAAATTGTATTTTTTATAGAAGTTGTCTAATACCTCAACCACCTCGTCTTCGGTGTCTACTAATCGAATTAGATTCATGTCTTCAGGATTCGCATTTTTTTGCTTTTCTATTAAGGTCGATTTAATCCAATCCAATAAACCCGACCAGAAATCGGTTCCAACTAAAATAATTGGAAACTTTCCAATTTTCTTCGTTTGAATTAAGGTAACAGCTTCAAATAGTTCATCTAACGTGCCAAAACCGCCTGGCATAACCACAAATCCTTGCGAGTATTTGACAAACATAACTTTACGAACAAAGAAATAATCGAAATTCAAATTCTTGTCTTTGTCAATATAGGGGTTGAAGTGTTGCTCGAATGGTAATTCTATATTCAGTCCTACCGAAGTCCCTTCTCCTCGGTGAGCTCCTTTGTTACCCGCTTCCATAATTCCGGGTCCGCCACCCGTAATCACGCCATAACCTGCTTTACTGATTTTATAGGCTATACTTTCGGCTAATTCATAATATTTTTCACCCGGTTGTGTACGAGCGGAACCAAAGATGGATACGCATGGGCCGATTCTCGACATACTTTCGTAACCATTTACAAATTCCGACATGATTTTGAATATCGCCCATGAATCGTTGGTACGTATTTCATTCCACGTTTTTTGTTTGAATTTTTCCTGAATTCTGTGGTCTTCGCTTTCGTATTGATCTACTGACATATGCTTAGTTGTTTATAGTAAATGCTAATTTAATTCTTTTTTCAAAAATTGAGCTGTAAAGCTCTTTTTGTTTTTGATGATTTCTTCCGGGGTTCCTTTGCAAATAACATCGCCGCCACCTTTGCCGCCTTCCAAACCAATATCAATAATATAATCAGCTAATTTAATTACATCCATATTGTGTTCAATTACCAAAACAGTATTGCCTTTGTCGACCAATTTGGTAATTACATCCATTAATACACGAATATCTTCAAAGTGCAATCCGGTTGTGGGTTCGTCTAAAATGTAAAAGGTATTTCCGGTGTCTTTTTTAGATAATTCAGTGGCCAATTTAATTCGTTGAGCTTCACCTCCGGATAAAGTTGTGCTTTGCTGACCCAAAGTAATGTACCCTAAACCAACATCTTGAATGGTTTTAACTTTACGATGTATTTTTGGAATGTTTTCGAAAAAGTCAACCGCTTCGTCAACCGTCATATTCAAAACATCTGAAATAGACTTTCCTTTGAATCGAATTTCCAATGTTTCTCGATTGAATCGTTTGCCCATGCAGGTTTCACATTCAACGTATACATCGGGTAAAAAGCTCATTTCAATGGTGCGAACGCCTGAACCTTCGCAGGTTTCGCAGCGACCACCCGAAACATTAAAACTGAATCGTCCTGCTTTATACCCGCGAATCATGGCTTCTGGAGTTTGTGTAAACAAACTTCTGATTTCTGAAAACACATCGGTATAGGTGGCAGGATTACTTCGGGGTGTGCGTCCAATCGGACTTTGGTCTATGTCGATTACTTTATCAATATGTTCCAGTCCTTCAATTTTTTTGAAGGGTTGTGGTTTTTTGACTCCATTGAAAAAATATTCATTTAAAATAGGGTAGAGGGTTTCGTTAATCAATGTCGATTTTCCACTACCGGAAACTCCTGTCACACAAATGAGTTTTCCTAAAGGGAATTCAACGGTTACATTTTTTAAATTATTACCCGTTGCTCCGGTAAGTTTTAAAGTTTTTCCATTACCAAATCTTCGCTTTTTTGGTACTTCAATTTTCATTTCTCCACTCATGTATTGAGCGGTAACAGTATGTTCCTGCATCAACTGCTTTGGAGTTCCTTCACTGATAATGCGACCGCCAAAACGTCCGGCTTTCGGACCGATATCAATCACCCAATCGGCACGAGCTATCATGTCTTTGTCATGTTCCACCACCAAAACGGAATTACCGATATCCCTAAGATTTTCTAACGAATTAATCAATCGTTCGTTGTCACGCTGGTGCAAGCCAATGCTGGGTTCATCTAAAATATATAACACCCCAACTAACTGCGAACCAATTTGTGTCGCCAATCGAATGCGTTGAGCTTCACCACCTGAAAGTGATTTGGAACTGCGACTTAAAGACAAATAGTTCAAGCCAACATCCATCAAAAACTGTAATCGTGCTCTGATTTCTTTGGTTATTTCAACAGCAATTGCTTTTTGTTTATCCGATAGTTTTACATCCAAAACAGCAAACCATTGCGTGAGTTCCGAGATATCCATTTGTGATAAATCGGCAATATTTAAATCGTTTACTTTGAAATAAAGAGCTTCTTTTTTCAAGCGAGAACCTTTGCATTCCGTACAATCTACTTCATCCATGAATTCTTTTGCCCACCGTTTAATAGCGTTGGAAGTGCTGTCATCATGTTGGTTTTTGATGAAATGAGCAATTCCTTCAAACTCAATTTTGTATTCTTTGGTAATTCCTAATGTTTTGGAAGCAACGGTAAATTTATCTTTTCCGCCGTTTAAAATTATTTCCATCGCTTCTTCAGAAATAGTATCAATTGGGTCGGTTATTTTGAAACTAAATTTTTCACCAATGGTTTCCAATTGTTTGAAAATCCAATTGCTTTTGTATTCCCCCAACGGAGCAAATCCTCCTTGTTTGATCGATGCTTTCGGATCGGGAATAATCTTTTTTAAGTTGATTTGATTGATGGTACCTAAACCGTTGCACGCATCACAAGCTCCTTTGGGCGAGTTAAACGAAAAGTTATTCGGTTCCGGATTTGGATAAGAAATTCCGGAAGTTGGACACATTAACGTGCGACTGAAATAACGCACTTCTTGACTTTCCTGTTCGATAACCATCATCACATCATCGCCGTGGTGCATCGCTGTTTTGATGCTTTCAGCCAAGCGTTTGTCGGTGTCTTCATCGGATTCAATCTGCATACGATCGATTACAATTTCAATATCATGCGTTTTGTATCGATCTACTTTCATCCCGGTAACGATGTCTTTAATTTCACCATTTACACGAACTTTTACAAATCCTTGCTTACCGATTTGTTGGAATAATTCGGCGTAATGGCCTTTTCGAGAACGAATTACAGGTGCCAAAATATTAATGCGTTTGCCTTTGAAACTTTCAATAATCAAATCTTTAATTTGCTCATCAGAGTAGGAAACCATTAATTCACCCGTGTTGTAACTATAAGCATCTGCTGCTCTTGCAAATAACAAGCGGAGGAAATCGTATATTTCGGTGATGGTACCAACAGTAGAACGCGGACTCTTACTCGTTGTTTTTTGTTCAATGGCTATTACAGGTGATAAGCCGTCGATTTTATCAACATCCGGTCGTTCCAGTCCGCCTAAAAATTGACGGGCATAGGCCGAAAAAGTTTCAATATACCGTCGTTGGCCTTCCGCATAAATCGTGTCAAAAGCCAACGATGATTTCCCGGAACCTGAAAGTCCGGTAATGACCACAAGTTTTTCTCTTGGAATGGAAACATCAATGTTCTTCAAGTTGTGAACGCGAGCTCCTAATACTTCGATGGTATCGTTTGATTGTTGCATGTTGATTTTTGACAAAACGCAAAGTTACAATTTTGCCTTCTAGATTTTGGCATACAGTTACCAAGAATTTGTTAAACTATTTCTATTTTTGGAAAAATTAAAAATGGTAACAAATGAATATATTAGGAATAGGTTCCCGAATTAAACATGCAGAATTTGGATTAGGTGTAGTAACCAATGTGACCGCTAAACATTATTGGGTAACTTTTATAGAAAATGGATTGGAAACGATAGACATTGATAGCAATTTTGAAGTGATTGAAGCTTTAGAAGACGAAGTAGATTCTGTAAGTTTTTACGAAGTAGAACGAACCTTAAAAAACCTATTGCAAAAATGGTCGGATGTTTCGCAGATTGTCCGGATTGCTGATAAATGGAAAGGCGGAAAATTGATCATGGAACCCGGAACTCCTACCCAAAACAAGGAAGTGCCAATCGATGTCTTTTTTCATAAAATAACAATGGTTCGCGACAGAATCCGAGTAATGGAACAAAAAATCAATGGCAGCAATTTAGACGAAGCTGAGAAAATTGACTTGCAACAATACATCACAAGAATTTATGGTAGTTTGACCACTTTTAATGTGTTGTTTAAAAGTACTAGCGATTATTTTGTTGGGGAGAAGAGTAAGTAGTCGCAGTTTTCAGTCTCAGTTTGCAGTAGCAACTGAAAACCGAGATTGAAAACTGCGACTGATAACTACCTCATCCGTTTTCGATTCGCCATATAATCTTCAATCGCTTTTTTGGTGGTAAACCAATTGCGACCTTCTTTGTGTGCATCAATTTTGCCTTGACGAGCTAATAAGCTGATGTATTCTTGACCATAAGGGGAATCGGGTTCACTCACAATATTGGAAATTCCCTGAAAATCATAATCATTGTCCGGAAGCGAACTGATGTAAATATTTAAAGTACGTTCCAAAGCTTGGCTCATCAACAAAATCAATTTTTGGTAGTTTCCCTGATTGGCTTGGTTGAGTGCTTCATAGTATTTCTTTCGGTCATTTTTTAAAATAATAGCCGGTGGAAATCCCTTTCGCATCAGTAATAAATTCATTGCTAAACGAACGGTTCTTCCATTCCCATCAAAAAAAGGGTGGATCCAAACCAGTCTATGATGAAAAACGGTAGCCAATTCAATATCGTTCATTTGTAAAGGATTGGTGTTGATAAAATCAATCAACTCATCCAGCAAATCAGAAACTTTAGTGGCATTGGGTGGAACAAAATTTGCTCCGGTAATTCGAACACCACCGTTGCGAATCCTGCCGGCAAAATCATCTTCAATCATACGAAGTACCAATCCGTGTAAACTTAGAATATCGATACTTCGTAATGTATACTTCGGATTAACCAAAGTATATAAGTAATCAATCGCTTTTTCGTGATTTTTAGCTTCAAAGTGTTCCTGTAGTGATTTGCCTTTAACTGTTATTCCTTCTTGAAGCACCATTTGTGTTTCTCGAAGTGTCAATGTATTCCCCTCAATGCTATTGGAATTATACGTCCATTCAATAGTTAATGATTCCTTTATTTTTAGCAAAGCAATGGACGGTAACGGTCTGCTTTTTTGCAAAACCGTAAGTTTTTCATACAATCGGTCAAAAGTTGATTGAAATTCTGTTCGATAAGAGGTATCTATTTTCCACATAACTACACAAAGATACAAATTATCGGTTGATATAAAAAATTATATTATCCGATAATAAGAATTTAATCAATAATCATATTTTTAAGCTTCTCGCGATACGATTCGAGTAATGCATTTTTAGAAATTATTCCAATAACTTCTTTGTTTTTAACCACAGCCAAGTAATCTGCTTTTGATTTTTCAAATTTTTCCATAATGGTATCGGCTGTTTCATCGTAGTTTACGATTTCTTTAGGGGCTCGCATGACATCTTTAACGGTAGTAAATTTTATTTTATAAGGATTAAATAGATACGTTTTTATTTCATCAAATTCAATAATTCCAAGTAAATGATTCTGATCATCAACCACCGGGAAAAGCATTTGATGATAACCGGCAATTTTTTCGGTCAGTTCTTCCAAGGATGGTTTTAAAGTTAATGTTTGTATCGGACTTTGAATTAATCGAGAGATTGTAATTCCCGATAAAATATTCCGATCGCGGTCATCCGTAAAAACATCTCCTTTATCAGCCATGTTTTTAATATCGAACGAATAGGGTTCGTAGCGTTTTGAAATTGCAAAACTTATAGACGATACAATCATCAAAGGAATCATCAAACTGTAGCCACTTGTAATTTCTGCAATCAAGAAAATGGCAGTCAACGGAGCATGAAATAAACCACTTAATATTCCGGCCATTCCAACCATTGTGAAATTAGATACGGGCAATTTAAAATAACCAAACATATTGACAAACGATGCTACAAAAAATCCCAAATATGAACCCACAAATAGCGAAGGAGCAAAGTTACCACCGTTTCCACCGCTACCCAAAGTGATGCTTGTTGCATAGACTTTAATCAACATGGTCGCTCCAACGAATAACAAAAGAATCCACGTATTGTCTTTGAATTTTTGTAAAACGGTATTGTCTAAAATTTGTTCGGGATTCATCGATGAGAGCATTTTAATACTTGAATATCCCTCACCAAATAAGGTTGGAAAAAAGAAAATCAAAATAGCCAAAATACACGCACCAAAAAACGCTTTTCTGATGGCACCCATTCGCATTCTCGCGAAAAAATGTTCTATTCTTCTAAAAGTTCTCGCATAATTTATGGAAACAAAACCGGAAGCAACACCTAGCAAAAGATAAAAAGGTAAGTTGTGGTAATCAAACTCTATTTGCCTACTAAAAGTAAGCAGAATATCTTCCTTTAAAAGAACAGTAGATACAATGGCTCCGGTTGCTGAGGAGATCATGATTGGAATAAAAGCGGTAATGCTCACGTCCATTAAAACTACTTCGATGGCAAACAAAACTCCGGCAATAGGAGCATTAAAAGCTGCTGCAATACCTGCAGCGACTCCGCATGCCAAAAGCAACGTTCGATCTTTGTAACTCAACCGATAATTCTGTGCAAAATTGCTTCCAAAAGCAGCTCCTGTGATGGTAATTGGTGATTCCAAACCAGCAGATCCACCCATGCCAACGGTCAATGAACTGGTTATAATTTGAGCATACATTTGCTTTCGCGGCATAATACCCGACCTTTTTGCAACGGCATACATGATTTGCGAGGTACCTTTTTCGATGGAGCCATCTAAAAATTTTTTTATGACCCACGCAGTTAGAACAATTCCAATGATGGGAAGCGTACTATTACTGTAAGGTAAATGCAAAATAGAATCGACATACTGAGCAAAAACATATACCCAATGGGCAAAAGTCTTTAAAACAATTACTGCCAATGCAGAAGAAATTCCCACTAAAAAACAAGCCAAATAAATAAATTGTCTGGGAGAAAGAAATGTTTTTAAATAAAACAAAAAACCTTCCAGACGTCTGAAATGCTTTTTGAAAAATGTTTTAATGATTGATTTCTTTTGATTAGGCATGGAACTATTTTGAACAGGTAAAGATAGGTTTTATTTAAAATCCAACTGCTTTGTCATCACCTCTGGAATCAGCACCACCTTCGAGTTTTTTATTAGGTAAGACTAAAATGGCATCTACTTTTCCGATCATGGGTGTTGGTTTTTGGTTAATCTGATAGTCTTTTGATTGGAGATTTTTAATAATTTCTTCCGAAAAACTCTTCGGTTCAAAAATTACTTCGTCCGGTAACCACTGGTGATGAAAACGGGGAGCATCTACCGCTTCTTGCATACTCATATTGAATTCTGTAACGTTTAAAATGGTTTGTAAAACCGATGTGATTATAGTTGAGCCACCGGGAGTTCCCACAACCATAAAAAGAGTTCCGTTTTTTTCAATTATGGTGGGTGTCATCGAACTTAGCATTCGTTTTTGTGGTGCAATGCTGTTGGCAGCCGATCCAACTAAGCCAAACATATTTGGTACTCCTTGCTTTGCTGAAAAATCATCCATTTCATTATTGAGAAAAAAACCCAACTCATCACAATAAAATTTAGAACCATAAGCATCATTGATGGTCGTTGTGGCTGAAACAGCATTTCCAAAAGAATCCACAATAGAATAATGTGTGGTTTCTGTACTTTCCGAAAAGAGGATGGTTCCATGAGCAACATCTTTTGATGGGGTTGCGTTTTCAAAAGTAAAAGTAGACATGCGTTGTTTTAGATAAGAATCGTTCAATAAATCCTTAACCGGTATTTTTACAAAATCAGGATCACCTAAATAATGATTTCTGTCGGCGTAAGCTCGTCGTTCGGCTTCCACTAAAACTTGGATGTATTTTTCAGAATTATGACCCATTTTCTGCAAGTCAAAGGGTTCAATCATTTTTAAAATTTGACCAAGCGTGATTCCTCCACTACTTGGCGGTGCCATTGATACAATTCTAAAATCTCGGTAGTTATACTCAATTGGATTTCGCCATTTTGCCTCATAAAAAGCCAAATCGTCCAAAGTGATGATGCTGCCTTTGGATTGCAGATAGGTAACTAATTTTTTAGCGGTTTCACCTGTATAAAATTCGTCTCTTCCATATTTTGCAATTCGTTCCAGCATATTGGCTAATGCTTCATATCGAATGGTGTCGCCTGCTTTGTATGTCTGTGCAAACAATGTTTCTATTCCATTGGCTTTAATAATTGCATCTCGGTACTTACTCAATCGTTCTTCTTGTTTTGGAGTAACAACAACGCCTTTTCGTGCCAAGGCAATAACAGGTTGTAGAATGGTTTCAATTGGCAAAGTTCCGTATTTTTTATGCACTTCAAATACGCCGGCAATGGTTCCGGGAACGCCAATTGCCAATCCGGTTTCTGTGCTTAACCCTTTGATTACGTTTCCGTTTTCATCCAAATACATATGTTTTGTAGCTGCCAAAGGAGCTTTTTCCCGATAATCTAAACTACCGGTTTCTCCATTGTATTTTCGGTAAACCATAAATCCGCCACCACCAATATTTCCGGCATGTGGATAGGAAACTGCCAAAGCCAATTCCGTTGCAATCATTGCGTCAAAAGCGTTGCCGCCTTGCTCCATCATTTGAACACCAATTTGTGAAGCTTCTTCGCGAGCAGCTACTACCATTGCTTTTGAAGTAACCAAACCCGTTGGTTCAATTGCGGTTCTTTCAGTTTTACAACTGATTAAAAAGAGCAATAAAAACGGAAAATATTTTTTCATAAAGCGGCTAGTTTTTGTTGGCAATGTGCTCTTAATTCTTCAAAAAAGGAAGTAAACTCTTCCTCAAACTCGCGATAAAATTCTTTGAGTTCGTTGATGGAGAGATGCATATCTACTCTGTTTTTTGTCCGATGGTCCATTTGAAAAAGGATCATCGCTAATCCGTCAAGGGTAGCATAACTCACCAGCCAGTTTCTGGCGATCATATAAGGCATTATTCCTTTGGTACGTTCGGTTAAAACAGCATAATTAACTTGTAAACTATCGTAAAAAACACGAGCGACATCCTCTAATGAATCATTGGAATAAATAGACCAATTTTTGGCTAAAAAATGATCGTAGAAAATATCTATAATTACACCTGAATAGTGACCGTATTTGTCATGCAAACGGTGCTTGCTTTTTCTGAAAATTGGATGAGCGTCTGTAAAGGTATCAATAGCTCTATGCAAAACAACCCCTTTTTGAATGTTTGGATGGTACTGCAAATAATCATGGCCGCGAATGCCGTCAGCCATAAAATTGCCAATGCGTATCAGTTCGTCGTCACCGGAAAGATAAATGTGTGCCAAAAAATTCATTTGCCTAAATTATGAATTTAAAATTAAATTTTGATTTTTAATTAAGATTTACAATAAGTCAATTCTCTATATTTGCTACTATTTAAAAATTGAAAGTACTACTAATTGCTAACATAATTGAAATGACACTTATAAAATCAATCTCAGGAATTCGTGGAACCATCGGAGGAAAAGTAGGAGACAATTTAACTCCAGTGGATGCTGTAAAATTTGCATCTGCTTATGGAACTTGGTTAAAAAGTAGTAATCCTGATAAGAAATTAAAAGTTGTCATTGGTCGTGATGCCCGTATTTCCGGACCAATGATTCACAATTTAGTTCTAAATACTTTGGTAGGATTGGGAATTGATGTAATCGATTTGGGTCTTTCAACTACTCCAACCGTTGAAATAGCTGTGCCTTTGGAAGAAGCTGATGGCGGAATCATTCTCACTGCTTCGCATAACCCCAAACAATGGAATGCTCTGAAATTATTAAATGAAAAGGGTGAATTTTTAAACGGTGCCGAAGGTGCTAAAATATTAGAAATTGCGGAAGCCGAAGCCTTTGATTTTTCGGATGTTGATAATTTAGGAACGGTTACAGAAAATGATGCTTATATGGATATTCACATAGATGAGGTGTTGAATCTCCCGTTGGTTGATGCCGAAGCGGTTGCAAAAAGGAAGTTCAAAGTAGTTGTTGATGGGGTGAATTCTTCAGGCGGTATAATTATACCCAAACTATTGGAACAAATGGGGGTTGAGGTTGTGAAATTATACTGCGAACCCAACGGTCATTTTCCGCACAATCCCGAACCATTGAAAGAACATTTGGGTGACATTTGTAACTTGGTAGTTCAAGAAAAAGCTGATTTTGGTATAGTGGTTGACCCCGATGTTGATCGTTTGGCATTTATTTCGAATGACGGAGAAATGTTTGGAGAAGAGTATACCCTTGTTGCTTGTGCGGATTATGTTTTAAGTAAAACTCCCGGAAATACCGTTTCCAATTTATCTTCATCAAGAGCGTTGCGAGATATCACCTTAAAACATAACGGTTCGTATCAGGCAAGTGCGGTGGGCGAAGTGAACGTAGTGGAATTAATGAAAGCAACCAATGCCATAATTGGTGGTGAAGGCAACGGCGGAATTATCTATCCTGAATCACATTATGGCAGAGACAGTTTGGTAGGAGTAGCTTTGTTTTTAACGCATTTAGCGTCATTAGATGTTACTGTAGCCGAATTAAGAGCTTCGTATCCGCAGTATTTTATGAGTAAAAATAAAATTGAATTAACTCCGGAAATCAATGTTGACGAAATTTTGGAAGTTCTTACCAAAAAATATGCAGATGAAAAAATTTCTACCATTGATGGAGTGAAGATTGATTTTTTAACCGACTGGATTCATTTGCGAAAATCAAACACCGAACCCATTATTCGGATTTATACCGAAGCACCCACGCAATATGATGCAGATGCTTTGGCTTTGCGATTTATTCAAGAAATTCAAGAAATAGTAAATAAGTAAGCGGATGAAAAAATACACAACATTACTCGTTTTTTTTATCGTTTCAACAGCGATGCATTCGCAAAAATTCACAAAAGAGGAAAGGGATTTAATCTTATCCGCCCCTGAAACGGAAATGTTACGAGTAACACAAGTGACTGATTCGGCAGATTTGAAAATCCTGAAGGCTGTTTCCACGGATATCAACCCAAAGGACAAATTGATTCCTGTTTTGGCGAAGCGAATGTATTTAGCTATGCGAGATCCAGCAAGACCCGGTGTGGGAATTGCGGCACCTCAAGTAGGAATTAACAGAAATATTATTTGGGTACAACGTTTGGATAAAGCGGGCGAGCCTTTTGAATTGTGTATCAATCCAAAAATTGTTTGGCGATCCAATTTGATGCGAAAAGGTGCGGAAGGTTGCCTGTCGATACCTGATGAACGTGGTGACGTCTATCGAAATTATACCATTCAAATTACTTATTTTGACAGTGAAGGAAATTTGAAAGAAGAAGTAGTCGAAGGTTTTACAGCCGTTATATTTCAACATGAAATTGATCATTTAAACGGACTATTATTTACCGAACGAATAAATGAACAACAAGCATTTCAAGGTTATCCGATAGGGGATGGAGTAATCCTAACGCTCGAGAAAAAAGTAAAACGATAATAAATTTAAATTCAAACCCAATTGCATATGAATCATTTTTATAAAAAAACAGACCGTGTAGTAGCATTTTTAGTGTTTGTTGCATTGTTTGGTTGTGGCTCAGTTGAAAAATATAACAAGCATATTCAAACGTCAATTCCTGCGGAAGATTTAATTAAAGATGTGAACTTTGTACAAAAAAAGTTAGTGAACCTGCACCCGAGTTTGTATTGGTACATCACTGAACAAGAACTCAATAGTAAATTTGACAGTTTGCGTGCAAATTTAAAAGAACCACTGACTCCAAATGAATTCTTTTTTAAATTAAGTCCTGTTGTTGCTGCAGTCAGACAAGGTCATATGGGTTTGCGTCCTTTAAATAAGAAATTGGAAAAAAAGGAAGCAAAAATATTAAGCAAAGCAGGAACAGGTCCGCTTTCCCAATTTAAAATGATTTGGGAGAATGATAAAATGTATATCTTGGAAAACAAATCACCGGATTCTACTATTGTAAAAGGCTCGGAAGTTGTTGCAATCAATGACTTTACTCCGCAACAGATTTATTCAAAATACAAAAACACGTATACTTCGGATGGTTTTAATACAACATTTATGCCCAAGATTTTTGAAAGAAGATTTAGCTCTTATTTAGTGAATGAAGTGGGTGTACAAGATAGTTTGAATTATGTTTTCAAAAATGCCGACTCAACCTATAACAGGGATGTGAAGCGTTTTAAGGAAGAACCCAAAAAAGGCGATTCGCTATCGCAGACACAAAAAGACTCCATCAAACTTGCACGTAAATCTCCCGATGCAAAGGAAAAAGCAAAAAAAGAATGGGAGCAAAAAAGAATGTACGGCTACGATTATGTTGCCAAAGAATTCAACAAAACATTACAATTTTTGGGAGCTGATAGTACAGTAGCGTATTTGAAAATTAAAAACTTTTCGACAGGAAAAACTAAAAAGGTGTATGAAGAAGTCTTTACAAAAATTAAAGAGAAACAATCCAAAACACTTATCATTGATTTAAGAGATAATCCGGGTGGACGATTGAATGAAATTCAAAAATTGTATTCGTATTTGGTTGCCGAAGAATTTAAATTCATTGATGAACCGGAAGTGACTTCCAAAACCAGTTTGTTTGCTAATTATTTTAACCAATTGCCTATTATTTCGTATCCCGTTACAGTGCCTTTATATCCCGTTTTTGCTACTGTTTTAGTTTCAAAAACCAAAAAGAAGGACGATGGGAGGTACTATTTTAAAATTAAAAGTTCCAAGCCAATGCAGTCCAATCCGCTGCATTTTGAAGGGGAAGTATATGTGCTGATCAATGGTGGTAGTTTTTCGGCTTCTTGTATTATTTCTTCAAATTTACAAGCAACCGGTAGGGCTGTTTTTGTGGGCGAAGAAACCGGTGGTGCTTTCAATGGAACTGTTGCCGGAAGAATGCCTTTATTGGAATTACCCAAATCAAAACTGCCGCTTCGTTTAGGCTTGATGGACATTCGCCCCGTTCACAGAACTGAACAAGAGGGTAGAGGTATTATGCCCAATGTAGAGATTATTCCAACAGTAGAACAAAGGTTGAGTGGTGTTGATCCGGAACTGGAGTATGTTTTGAATACCGTTTCCGCTAGTCCTCAAACTAAATAGTAGTCGTTTTCCGATTGCATGCGGTTAGTAAAAATATGTATCTTTGACGCCAAATTACGCGATTATGACAGCTACGGATAGCCAAACAGCATTAGAAGTATATTTTCAAAAATTTCGAAACAATATAATCGGGATTGATCAAGAATTTATTTCTCCTTTTGGTAAACAAAAAATCATTTATACCGATTGGACTGCCAGTGGGAGATTGTACCGTACGATTGAAGAAAAATTAATGAACCAGTTTGGCCCGTTTGTGGCTAATACACATACCGAAACAACGATTACGGGCACTGCAATGACGATGGCGTACCATGAAGCACGTAGCATCATCAAAAAACACGTCAATGCCAATGCAAACGATGTTTTAATAACAGATGGTACTGGAATGACGGGTGTAGTGAACAAGTTTCAACGAATTTTAGGTCTGCGTATTCCTGAAAATTTAAAAGAATTTACAACTATTCCCGATGCTTTAAAACCGATTGTCTTTATTTCGCACATGGAGCATCATTCCAATCAGACTTCATGGTTGGAAACGATTGCAGATGTAGCCGTAATTCCTGCCGATGAACAAGGTTTGTTTTGTATGACCGAACTAAAGAAATTAGTAGAAAAATACCAAGACCGCGTTTTTAAAATAGCTTCCATTACTTCTTGTTCCAATGTAACGGGTATCAGAACGCCGTATCACGAAGTTGCAAAATTAATGCACCAAAACAATGGGGTTTGCTTCGTTGATTTTGCG
>NZ_JBILTE010000022.1:0-21117 GCF_044371705.1 Flavobacterium sp.
CTACATGATTTTTTTTAAAAACAATTTTTAAAAATGAATTGAAACTGGTTAGCATACCTTCCCAAATTCAAATTTCAAAGTCAAAAAAACCAAAAAAATCTCAGAGAAACTTTGTACCTAACTTTGTTCATCAAAAACTGAAAATTCATCTAAAAAACATAACAAGTAAGTGGCTTAAACAATTTTAAACAACTTTAAACAACTTAAACAATTTTAAACCATTTTACATAAAAAACACAACCCTAAATTAACCTTCAACCTCTCAGTCTAACTCCGACGTAAAAAACAACTTCACACTAGGAAACTTACTCTGCGTCATCTGAATCGTAAAATCCGAATCTGCCAAAAACACCAATTGTCCGTATTTATCATGTGCCAAAAACTTCTGCTTAATTCGTTTGAACTCCAAAAACTCTTCGCTTTTAGGATTTTCGGGTTTCACCCAACATGCTTTGTGCACCGGGAAATTCTCATACGTACATTTCGCCCCGTATTCATGTTCCAATCGGTATTGAATTACTTCGTATTGAAGAGCTCCAACAGTTCCAATGACTTTACGGTTATTCATTTCTAGTGTAAATAACTGTGCTACACCTTCATCCATCAATTGATCGACGCCTTTATCTAACTGCTTGGCTTTCATAGGATCGGCATTATTAATATAACGGAAATGCTCTGGTGAGAAACTCGGAATTCCTTTGAACTGCATGATTTCACCTTCGGTTAAAGTATCACCTATTTTAAAGTTACCGGTGTCGTGCAAACCTACAATATCTCCAGGATAGGAAATATCTACAATCTCTTTTTTCTCAGCAAAAAATGCATTCGGACTCGAAAATTTCAAACTCTTATTCAAACGAACATGCATATACGGCTTGTTGCGTTCAAACTTGCCTGAAACAATTTTTACGAATGCAAGGCGGTCACGGTGTTTAGGGTCCATGTTGGCATGGATTTTAAAGACGAACCCACTCATTTTTGGTTCATCGGGATTCACCCAGCGAGTATCGGAATGTTTCGGGCGGGGAGTGGGAGCAATTTCAATAAAGCAATCCAATAGCTCACGCACACCGAAATTATTCAATGCAGATCCGAAAAATACCGGTTGTAACATCCCTTCCAAGTATGCTTCACGATCAAAAGGCGGGTATACTTCACTGATTAGCTCGAGTTCTTCACGTAGCTTATCTGCCGGTTTTTGTCCGATAATCGTTTCTAATTCCGGACTGCCGATGTCAGTAAAAGCAATGGTATCTTCAATGTTTTTACGGCTATCACCACTAAATAAATTGATGTTCTTTTCCCAGATATTATAGATTCCCTGAAAGTCGTAACCCATACCAATAGGAAAACTCATTGGTGTAACAGTCAGTTTTAATTTCTGTTCTACTTCATCCATCAAATCAAAAGCGTCTTTCCCCTCGCGGTCTAATTTATTGATGAAAACAATCATTGGGATGTTTCGCATGCGACAAACTTCTACCAGTTTTTCGGTTTGTTCTTCCACACCTTTGGCAACGTCAATCACCACGATGACGCTGTCAACAGCGGTTAAGGTTCGAAAAGTGTCTTCTGCAAAATCTTTGTGTCCCGGAGTATCTAGGATATTAATCTTTTTGTCTTTATAGGTAAATGCCAATACCGAAGTAGCCACCGAAATTCCTCGCTGACGTTCTATTTCCATAAAGTCGGAAGTAGCACCTTTTTTAATTTTATTGTTTTTTACGGCTCCCGCTTCTTGAATCGCTCCACCAAACAATAGCAATTTTTCAGTTAAAGTGGTCTTACCCGCATCAGGGTGCGAGATGATTCCGAAGGTCCGTCTTCTTTTAATTTCGTTTGTAAAACTCATAGGATAGGTAATGGTGTGCAAAAGTACTATTTCTTTATTAAAAGTCAATGTCAAATGTCAATGTCAAAAATCCATGTCAAAGTTCAAATTCAAAAATCAGAAGTACCAAAAGAACCAAAAAAACTAAAACAACCAAAAAAATATTGAACCGCTGTAAACCAGAAACCCCAACAATTTTAAACAACTTAAACCATCTTAAACCATCTTAAACAACTTTAAACCAATTAACCAATTAACCGATTAACCGATTAACCGATTAACCAATTAAACCTTTAACCGAATAACCCCTTATCACCAACTCCCCATAATTTTTTGTTAATACTCCCCGCTATACTTGCATAATGCATTGAAATTGCTATTTTTGTTGATTGCAACTCCTGCATTGTTGTGTAAAAATTATACGTAAGAAAAAGTGCTACTAATGAAATTTAAATCATTCGCTGTCAGTGTTTTACTGATTTGTTTTTTAGGGCTGTCTGCTCAAAATACTTCCAAAAAAGTTTTATTTACCATTGATGATTCACCATACTACACCGACGAATTTGTACGGGTGTATCAAAAGAATTTAGATTTGGTAAAAGATGAATCTCAAAAAGACCTCAATCAGTACTTAGATTTATTTGTTGGTTACAAACTTAAAATACAAAAAGCCAATCAATTGGGTTTACAAGACGGTACAGCATATAAAAATGAATTAAAAAGCTACCGTGACCAATTAGCTAAAAATTATGTGACCGATGCTAAAGTAACAGAAGAATTAATTGAAGAGGCCTACGAACGTTCGAAAAAGGAAGTCAATGCCTCACACATTTTGTTAATGGTCGATGAAAATGCTATTCCGCAAGATACCCTAAAAGTGTACCAACGGATCATAGATATACGCAAACGTGCGTTGCAAGGGGAGGATTTTGGTGCGTTGGCTCAAAGTCTTTCAGAAGACCCATCGGCGAAAGAAAACTTAGGAAATTTGGGTTATTTCTCAGTATTCAGAATGGTTTATCCGTTTGAAAATGCTGCCTATAAAACGCCGATTGGACAAATTTCCATGCCGATTCGCACTCGTTTTGGCTATCACTTGGTAAAAGTAAATACCACCCGAGAAAATAGAGGCGAAGTCAGAGTCGCTCATATTATGATTTTTAGTGCAAATGCGGAAGGCACACCCAATGCTGAAGCTGAAAGTACCATCAACGATATTTATAAAAAATTGCAGCAAGGGGAGTCATTTGAAGACTTAGCTCGTCAGTTTTCACAGGATCAATCTACCGCTGCAAAAGGCGGAGTGCTCAATCCGTTTGCCTCAGGTCAGTTGAGTTCGGAAGAATTTGAGGACACTGCTTTTTCATTAACAAAGGAAAATCCTATTTCAAAACCTATCCAAACGCAGTACGGTTGGCATATTGTGAAGTTGATTGATAGAATTCCGATGAAACCTCTTGAACTTTCCAAACAAGAAATCGAAACAAAAATCAGTCGCGACGACCGCTCGCGTTTGATTGAAGAGTCATTTAATGAAAAACTTCACAAAAGATATCCGATAAAGAAAAACGAGAAAAACTTCCAGTTGGCTTTAAAAGCAGCAAATAATACATTATACACTAATGAATGGAAAGTACCGGACAATGTTAAACCGTTTCAGTCGGTCTTGTTTTCGTTTGCCAATCAATCATATACCACCGAAGATTTTTTAAATTATTTAGCGGCTCAGCAAAAGGAAGGTGCAACTATCAAACCTCTTGCAAAGTTAGTCAGTCAGAAATACCAAGATTTCGTAGATCTTCAGTTGAAAGAATATTACAATGCCAATTTGGAAAATGAATATCCGGAATTTGGCACAGTTGTGGAAGAATACCGTGATGGATTATTGCTTTTTGAATTGATGGAAAAGGAAATTTGGACTAAATCAAAAAATGATACCATTGGATTAACAGCTTATTTTGAAAAGAACAATCAGAAATACCAATGGATGAATCGCTACGACGCAATGATTATTTCTACCACCAAAGCAGATGTAGCCAAAAAAGCTCATAAAATGGTGAAGAAAGGCAAAACTCAAGAAGAGATTAAAGCAGCGTTCAATACGCCGGAAGTGGTGAACGTGATGATTACTTCGGGTGTGTTTGAAGAAAATGCGGAAGCTTTACCAAAAAATATTGCTCCTAAAAAGGGGATTTCGGAGGTGCTTCAGCAAGAAAAGTATTATTATGTAGTAGCGGTCAATGAATTCACTCCAGCCGGACCAAAAGTTTTAGAGGAATGCAAAGGTCGTGTAATCAACGATTACCAACAATATTTAGAAGAAAATTGGGTTACCCAATTGAAAGAGGAGTTTAAAGTAAATTTGGACACTGCCGTTTTTGAAGAGGTAAAAAAACAAATGATTGTTAAATGAGAAAAGCAGTAGCCGGACTAACTATGCTACTAATCTTGTCTTCTTGTTCTTATTTTAAACAAGAAGAAAAGCCTGAGGCTATTGCCCGTGCTGGTGATGCTTTCTTGTATAAAACAGATATTGTCGATTTAGTACCTGCGGGGACTTCCAAAGAAGACAGTCTGAGTATTGTTCGAAATTTTATGGATCGTTGGGCGACACAGACTCTTTTGATTAAAGCAGCGGAAGTCAATGTAAATAAGGAAAATCAATTGTTGTTTGACAAGTTAATTCAGCAGTATAAAGTAGATTTGTATACAAAGGCTTATTTGGAGCAGGTGGTGCAGCAATCAATTGACACGATTGTAACCGAACAAGAGTTGAAAACATATTATGATTTGAACAAAGAAAATTTTAAGACGAATGGGGCGTTGCTTAAATTGAGATACATCCGTGTGTCCAAAGACCATCCGAAGTTGGAGCTAATCAAACAGAATTTTTTTAATTTCAAACAGAAAGATTCTAAATTTTGGGAAACCTATCAGTTACAATTCAAGGATTATGCCTTAAATGATTCAGTTTGGGTAGATGTGAACCATGTGTACCGCAAATTACCTTTCGTGAATCCGGACACTTATAATGACTACATTGCTCCGGGAAAAGCGATTCAAAAGCCAGATTCGTTGGATGTGTATTTGGTAAAAGTAAGTAATGTTATTGAAAAGAATGAAGTGAGTCCGTATGCCTATATAAAGCCTACACTCCGCGATTTGCTGTTAAATCAGCGTAAATTAGAATTAGTAAAGAAATTTGAGAACGAATTAAGAGATGATGCGATTAAAAACAAAAAATATGAAGTGTTTCAATAGAATAGCAGCACTTTTCATTGCAATTGTAGCGATGATTGGCGTAGGAGCAAATGCACAAGAAATTTTGCCGGAAACAGCACCACGGGTAGTTAAAGATACGGTAAAGAAATTTTCCAGACAAAAAATCGATGGAATTATAGCAACCGTTGGAGACTACATCATATTGGATTCCGACATTGATATGGCTTATATTGAAATGGCTGCCGGAGGTGCATCTGCTACAAATATCCCACGTTGCGAAGTGTTAGGTAAACTAATGGAAGACAAATTGTATGCACATCAAGCATTACAGGATAGTACAATCGTAGTGAATGATGCCGAAATCAATGGCATGATGGATGAAAAAATTGCTATGATGGTTGAGCAAATTGGAGACATTAAAAAAGTGGTGAAATATTACAACAAAAAAAACGAAGAAGAATTTCGTTCGTTCTTTTTTGAAGTGTTGAAAATGAACAAGCTTACCTCAGAAATGCAGAACAAAGTGGTGGATGGAATTGAAATCACGCCCGAGGAAGTACGCACATTTTTCAACAAAATACCAAAAGCTGAATTGCCGAATTTTGGTGCGGAAATGGAAGTTTCGCTAATAGTCGTTGAGCCCAAAGTAAGTGAAGAAGAAAAGCAGAAAGTGATTAATCGTTTGAAAGAAATCAGACGAGAATGTTTAGAAGAAGGTGCTAGTTTTACCACCAAGGCAGTCATTTACACCCAAGATCGTGGTTCATCTTCATCTGGAGGGTATTACAAAATTAACCGTAAAACGCAATTTGTAAAAGAATTTAAAGATGTTGCATTTAGTTTGAATGAAGGCGAAATATCAGAGCCTTTTGAAACGGAGTTTGGTTATCATATTATTTATTTAGAAAAGATTCGCGGACAAGAATTGGAGTTACGTCATATTTTGATGACACCAAAAATAACAGATGCCAGTTTAAAAGAAGCCAAAGAAAAAGCTACATTGATTCGTAAGCGTATTATGGACAAGGAAATTACTTTTGCTGATGCAGCCCGATCAATGTCGGACGATAAAAACACGCGTGCTAATGGCGGTGTTTTTTTGAATCCGCGAACGCTTGATTCTCGTTTTGAGTTAACCAAAATGGACCCGGCGTTGTATAGTCAGGTATCTAATTTAAAAGACAATGAAATCTCTCCACCTATTTTAGATGAAGATGAACGCGGACAAAAACGATACAAGCTTTTGGTGGTAACCAACAGAATCAATGAACACAAAGCCGATTATGCGACCGATTATATGAAAATTAAAGAATTAGCTTTAAGTGAAAAGCGTTTGCAAGCAATTGAAAAATGGTCGAATGAAAAAATTATGGAAACGTATATTAAAATCAATGGTGAATACCGAAATTGTGAATTTGTAAACAATTGGATGAAATTATAGCTAAATTTACGAATCACAAAACCTATTAAATTCCTTTCCATGACAGACGTGCAAGCAATCGAAGCATTAGTGCAAAAGCGACAACTACTTAAAAAAGAAATCGCCAAAATTATCGTTGGTCAGGATTTGGTTGTTGATCAAGTTTTATTAAGTATTTTTTCCGGAGGTCACGCACTTTTGGTGGGTGTACCCGGTTTGGCAAAAACATTGATGGTGAATACTTTGGCTCAAGCCTTAGGATTAGATTTTAAACGGATACAGTTTACTCCCGATTTGATGCCATCGGATATTTTAGGAAGTGAAATTTTGGATGAAAACAGATCATTTAAATTCATCAAGGGACCGATATTTTCAAATATTATCCTTGCAGATGAAATCAATCGTACACCCCCTAAAACACAGGCTGCCTTATTAGAAGCCATGCAGGAACGTGCGGTGACCATTGCAGGGGTGAACTATAAATTAAGTCTACCTTATTTTGTATTAGCTACACAAAACCCAATTGAGCAGGAAGGGACCTATCCGCTGCCCGAAGCACAGTTGGATCGTTTTATGTTTTCCATCAAATTGGATTATCCTTCTTTTGCGGAAGAAGTTCAAGTAGTAAAAAGCACCACTTCAGATGATAAACCATTTATTAACCCTTTGTTTACCTCCCAAGAAATCATCGATTTTCAGCATTTGATTCGTCGCGTACCCGTGGCTGACAATGTCATTGAATATGCGGTGACTTTGGTAACCAAAACGCGTCCCGATAGTAATTTGGCGTCCGATTACATTAAAAATTACATCGATTGGGGTGCAGGTCCAAGAGCTTCGCAAAATTTGATTTTAGCAGCCAAAGCTCATGCGGCTTTTCATGGAAAATTCTCTCCCGACATCGAAGATGTCAAAGCTGTAGCCGAAGGAATCCTTCGACACCGTGTGGTTAAAAACTACAAAGCTGATGCTGAAGGCCTAAGCATCGAAAAAATAATCGGACAGTTGTTGTAATTACATTCAAACCCAAAGTTCTTGAACATTCCCCTCCTCTTATGGTGTTGTCCGCCGCGGCGGACGGGGTGGTATCTACATAACACATCTACCCCCTGAAAACATATTAAACCAAAAGTTCTTAAACATTCCCCTCCTCTGTAGGGGTGGCCGAAGGACGGGGTGGTGTACTTGTAACATCTATAATAGCAAACAATCTACAAATATTTCTACCACTGTAGAGGTATATGCTGTAGTGTAGTGATTTTATTCATTCTATTATCTTCAATTAGATGCTTTTAATTCCATATTCCTCAATAATATACCCTTCCAATTCACTCAAAATATTTTCCAAATCATTTAAAACACGTAAAGAACTTATTCTATAAACTCGTACTCCCAATGCTCTAAAATAGGCTTCTCTTTTGAAATCATATGCTTCCTTTTCATTGTGACTTTCTCCATCAATTTCTATGATTAATCCTAAACATTTGACATAAAAATCTACGATGTAGTTTCCAATAATTCGTTGTCTGTCAAAGTCAATATTCCAGAATTTTCCTTTATTCACATATTTCCAATAAACTACTTCGGGATAATTTCCTGCTTTACGAAGTGCTCTTGCTCGAGATTTTAATTGAGGATTATAAGGTAAATTTTCAATGAAGTTTCTTTTAATTGGGATGTTGTGGATGAAAATGTTACTATCTGTGTTTGGCATGGATTTTTTTATTTTGGTTGTTGAGATATAAAAGTATGATATTTTTTCAATAAATATAAATGCTAGTATGTTTTTTGAATCCATCGTTTTTTGGGATACGTTAGTTTTAGTTAACCACCCCGTCCGTTGGCCACCCCTCCAAGGGAGGGGAATTCTAAAAAGCAACTATTTTTATATTGTTGGTCTAGCTGGTATCTACATAACACCTCTACCCCTGAAATCATTTTAAACCTAAAAGTTCTTAAACATTCCCCTCCTCTGGAGAGGTGTTCGCGGCAGCGGACGGGGTGGTTTTATCACAAACAATTTTTGAAACTACTTAACTTTAATAAATACCTCAGCCACTCAGTACTTCACCACCTCAGCACCTCAATTATCAAATCAAGATTTTTACACCTTCCAATTGTCAATTTTACATTTTTAACCCCCAAATTTGGTTTTTATTGAAAATAATTTTCAAAAAATAACTTTAGCATAAAAAATGATTTCCAAAAGATATATATTAGTATTAATTTTCCAATGTTCTAACGTTTTCGTAATTTTGCACCACAAACAAATAAACTTTACATCACATGGCTTTTGATATTAAAATGATTGAAAAAGTGTATGCGAATCTGGCCGAACGAGTTGATAAGGCTCGTGAACTGGTTGGACGACCGCTTACCTTATCTGAAAAGATTTTATATGCACATCTTTGGGAGGGAATGCCTAACCAAGCTTTTAAAAGAGGAGCAGATTATGTAGATTTCGCACCTGACCGTGTGGCATGTCAAGATGCAACTGCACAAATGGCATTGTTGCAATTTATGCATGCCGGGAAAAAGACTGTTGCTGTTCCAACAACGGTACATTGTGACCACTTAATCCTAGCTAAAAATGGTGCTAAGCAAGACTTAGAATTAGCAAATACTCAATCCAAAGAAGTATTCGACTTCTTATCATCTGTTTCTAATAAATATGGAATAGGATTCTGGAAACCGGGATCGGGTATTATTCACCAAATTGTCTTAGAAAATTATGCGTTTCCAGGAGGAATGATGATTGGAACCGATTCTCATACTGTAAATGCTGGTGGTTTAGGTATGCTAGCTATTGGTGTTGGTGGAGCGGATGCAGTAGATGTAATGTCTGGAATGTCTTGGGAATTGAAATTTCCTAAATTAATTGGAGTAAAATTAACAGGTAAATTATCCGGTTGGACTGCTCCAAAAGATGTGATTTTGAAAGTAGCAGATATTCTGACCGTAAAAGGTGGAACAGGTGCTATTGTTGAATATTTCGGCGAAGGAGCAGAATCAATGTCGTGCACCGGCAAAGGAACCATTTGCAACATGGGTGCAGAAATTGGTGCAACCACTTCTACCTTCGGTTACGATGATTCTATGCGAAGATATTTAGCAGCCACAGGTCGTCAAGATGTAGTCAATGCTGCTGACAAAGTAGCCGCCTATTTAACGGCAGATGCTGAAGTGTATGCCAATCCAGCAAATTATTTTGATCAATTAATTGAAATCAATTTGTCGGAATTAGAGCCACACATCAACGGTCCTTTTACACCGGATAGAGGTACACCGGTTTCTCAAATGAAAGCAGAGGCAGCAGCAAACGGTTGGCCATTAAAAGTGGAGTGGGGCTTAATCGGTTCGTGCACTAATTCATCGTACGAAGACATGTCGAGAGCCGCTTCCATTGTGGAGCAAGCGGTAGCTCACGGAATTACACCAAAAGCAGAATTCGGAATCAATCCGGGTTCGGAGCAAATCAGATATACTATTGAAAGAGACGGAATCATTGCTACCTTCGAAAAAATGGGAACCAAAGTATTTACGAATGCTTGTGGGCCATGTATCGGACAGTGGGACCGTGAAGGTGCTGATAAGCAAGAAAAAAATACCATCGTACACTCTTTCAATCGTAATTTTTCTAAACGTGCGGACGGAAACCCAAATACACATGCTTTTGTAACATCGCCTGAAATGGTTGCCGCCTTGGCAATTTCCGGTCGTTTGGATTTTAACCCCATCACCGATACATTGTTAAACGACAATGGCGAAGAAGTACGTTTGGTAGCTCCCGAAGGAGATGAATTGCCAAAAAGAGGATTTGATGTTGAAGATGCCGGTTTTCAGGCTCCTGCAGCTGATGGTTCAGCAGTTCAAGTAGCGGTTTCTCCTACATCTGATCGTTTGCAATTACTGGCTCCGTTTGAAGCATGGGACGGAAAAAATATTTCAAATGCAAAATTGTTAATCAAAACCTTTGGAAAATGTACCACCGACCACATTTCTATGGCCGGACCTTGGTTGCGTTTCCGAGGACATTTAGATAATATTTCAAATAATATGTTGATTGGTGCAGAGAATGCTTTCAACGGAAAAGCAAATTCTGTAAAAAACCAATTGACGGGATCTTATGATGCAGTACCTGCGGTACAACGTGCCTATAAAGCAGCGGGAGTCCCTTCTATTGTTGTTGGTGATCACAATTATGGAGAAGGTTCTTCTCGTGAACACGCAGCTATGGAACCTCGTTTCTTAGGAGTGAAAGCAGTATTGGTAAAATCATTCGCACGTATTCACGAAACGAATTTGAAAAAACAAGGAATGTTGGCCTTAACTTTTGCCAACGAAGCCGATTACAATAAAATTCAAGAAGACGATACTATTAACTTCTTAGATTTAACAACTTTTGCACCCGGCAAACCACTAACGTTAGAGTTTGTTCATGCCGATGGAACTAAAGACGTTATTCTAGCAAATCATACCTACAACGAAAGCCAAATTGGTTGGTTTGTAGCAGGTTCTGCTCTTAACCTAATTGCAGCCGGAAAAGCATAGTTCTTTTTTGCATTTTATACAAAACTCCTAAAGTGATTTGGGAGTTTTTTTGGCTCTCGCTTGAAACTCTGACAGAATTTGGAACTCTGTCAGAGTTGTATTTTTAGGACGGGTCAGGTGTATAGATGGTGTATGGATAGTATATAGATGAAGTATGGATAGTGTATGAGTAATGTATGAAAAACATTATATCAAATAGAATTTGTTAGATAATTGTTTCAATACTCAATTAACTCAATAAATAATCAAATGAAAGGAGTACTTAACATAAAACCGAAAAAAAATCCGCTCCCTAAGAAGCGGATCTATCATTTAAGTGCGTAGCAATTAATAATAATTGTAACGTCTAACTTTCGCAATATACTTTGCTAATCGTATCACCTGGTGACTATATCCAAACTCATTATCATACCAAACATATAAAACGATGTTCTTACCATCACCCGAAACAATGGTAGCATTACTATCATAGATTGATGGAGCATTGGTTCCTACTATATCAGAAGAAACCAATTCATTATTCAGCGAGTATTTGATTTGCTCTACCAATTCACCTTCTAAAGCGTATGTCTTCATGATATTGTTAATCTCTTCCACCGTAGTCTCTGTACCAACCTCTAAATTCAACACCACTAACGAACCATTTGGAACAGGTACGCGAATAGCATTGGAAGTTAGTTTTCCGGCTAATGAAGGCAGTGCTTTTGCAACGGCACTACCCGCACCTGTTTCTGTAATTACCATATTCAAGGCAGCTGCTCGTCCTCTGCGGTATTTATTGTGCATATTATCTACTAAATTCTGATCGTTTGTATAGGCATGAATCGTTTCTAAATGTCCTTTTACAACGCCCAAAGTATCTTCGACCGCTTTCAAAATAGGAGTGATTGCGTTCGTAGTGCATGATGCAGCCGAGAAAATATCCACTTTATCCGGATTGTGTTCGTTGTGATTCACACCATATACAATGTTTGGGATTCCTTTTCCAGGAGCGGTTAATAATACTTTGGAAGTGCCTTTTGAAACCAAATGTCTCTTTAAAGCTTCCTCGGTTGTGAATGCACCTGTATTGTCAATCACCAACGCATCTTCGATACCGAATTGTGTGTAATCGATATCTTCCGGACCATTTGCAGAAATCATGTGAACCGTAGTTCCGTTGATAATTAGTGCATTATTTTTAGCATCCGCAGTAACTGAACCTTGAAAATCGCCATGAACCGAATCGTAACGCAACAAAGAAGCTCTTTTTTCTAGAATTGTTGCATCGTTTTTATCACGAGTGACAATCGCACGAAGACGTAATTGGTTTCCTTTTCCGGTTTTCGACATAAGTTCGCGGGCTAATAAACGGCCGATACGTCCAAAACCATACAATACAACATCTTTTGGTTTGATGGTATCAGAATCTTTTGCTTTTTTCAATTTTTCAATTACAAACGATTTGGTGTTGCGGTATTTGTCGTCTTCTAAATGATATTCAAACGTTAGTTTTCCAATGTCCAGTTTAGAGGGAGGTAAATCTAATGAAAGCATTTCTCGGGCAATTTCTACCGAATCAAAAATAGAAATGGGCTTCCCAACAAATTCTCCGGCATATTCGTGTAAATTCAGAATTTCAGAAACATTTTTATCAATTAATTGATTTCGGAATAAAACCACCTCAATGGATTTATCGTACCATAAATCGCTAATGATTTTGATGAATTCTACGCCGGCTCTTCTGCGATCAGCCTGAAATGAAAGTTCCTTTTCGTACAACGATTGATTAATTTTCATTATAAAGTGGTTAGTGTTGTTTATAAATTTGGTGCAAAAGTATATATTTCAATCGTTTTCGTAAACTTTTTTATTTACTTTTTACTAAAAATAAAATCCTGCAAGATCAAAATGCGACCCTGCAGGATTACCCCAAACCTAATAACCTAACTTATATAATAATCCGCATCACTTGTCCGGTTTTAAGCAATATTTCAACTTGGACACTTTCTTTTTCCGTTTTACTTCCTAAACTTCGTGAAATGCTTTCCACATCGGTTGCTTTCACTCCGTCAATACTTAAAATAATGCTTCCTTTTAATTCCTCGCTGTACGGAACTAATTTTTCATTGGTGATATCTTTTATTTTTACTCCTTGCTTCAATTTGAAACGTTGTTTATCTGCTTGGTCCAAATCTTCCAATTCCAATCCGTAAAATTCATAATTCACCAATTCTTTTTTTGTTAGTTTCACAGGAATAATCACCATTTTTCCGTCTCTATTTATGGTGACATTAATTTCATCGTTGGGTCTTTTTGTATTCACATAACCGGAAAGTTCTGCAAACGATGTAACGTTTTGATTGTCTAATTTTACAATTACATCGCCGGATTTTAAGCCAGCTTTTTCAGCACCTGAGTTTTTAGTGACTTTATTCACATAGAAACCTTGAGTTTGGTCAATATTCAATTCCTTAGACGCGGTCCCATTCAATTCCGTCCCTTCAATGCCCAGAATACCCCGTTGCACATTGCCAAATTCCATGATATCTTGAATAATTTTACGAGTAATATTCGAAGGGACTGCAAAAGAATATCCAACATAACTACCCGTATTTGAAGAAATCATTGTGTTGATTCCAACCAATTCGCCATTGGTGTTTACTAAAGCACCGCCACTGTTTCCGGGATTTACCACTGCATCTGTTTGTATAAACGATTGTATGCCTCCCGTATCTAAATTTCTAGCTTTTGCAGATACAATACCGGCTGTTACCGTTGCATTTAAATTATATGGATTTCCTACGGCTAATACCCATTCGCCTACTTTTACGTTATCTGAATCAGCAAATACGGCATAGGATAATTTTTCATCTGCATCTACTTTTAATAGAGCAATATCCATTTTGGAATCCGTTCCTATAAGTTTTGCTTTATAGGTTTTTTTGTTGTTCAAGGTGATTTCAATATCCTGAGCTTCGTTGATTACGTGATTATTGGTTACGATATAACCGTCTTCCGAAATAATAACGCCGGAACCGGTTCCTATTTGTTGCTGTTGTTGCCCGTTTCTATGCCCATAAAAGAAATCAATAGGATTGTATACGGTTCTGTACGATACATTTTTCACGTGTACCACCTGATTCAGTGCTGTTTCTGCAGCCTCAGTAAAATCAATTGCTTCAGCGGTTAATCCAACATTCTTTGTTTGATAAGTAGGGGCGTTTGTAACAATGTTTGCAGCAGTTGTTCTTGCTTCAAAAAAGAACTTGTACGCTCCTAAGGTAACGATTCCACTAAAAAGGGAAACTAAAAATAAATTTGCTGTGTTTTTCATTTGTCGATCTAGATTTAGTTAACAATGTAAAATTATTAGATTTAGTATATTTAAATTTCAAGTTTAACGCTCTTTAACTAACCTTAACTTTTCTTTAAAATAATTGTATTTTTGCAATGAAAAATACGAGTGCGTGATACAATTTTTTAAATACCAAGGAACGGGAAACGATTTTATTTTGATCGATAACCGTGCAAATTTTTTCCCCAAAAATGATACCAAACTCATCGAAAAACTCTGTGACAGGCGTTTTGGAATAGGTGCTGACGGATTGATTCTATTGGAAAATGACAAAATTTCAGATTTCCGAATGGTCTATTATAATTCTGACGGGAATGAAAGTTCGATGTGTGGAAACGGTGGCAGGTGCATCGTGGCTTTTGCCCAGCAATTAGGTGTCATTCAAAATGAAACGCATTTTGTAGCTGTGGATGGACCTCATTATGCCAAAATTTCATCGGATGGAATCGTTTCTTTGCAGATGAAAGATGTTGATAGTATTCAATTGGCAGCTGATTATGTTTTTATGAACACTGGTTCGCCACATCACGTAGCACTTGTGGAAGATGTAAAATCGGTACCTGTGAAGGAGTGGGGCAGTGAGATTCGCTATTCAAATTTATACGGAAAATCGGGAACTAATGTGAATTTTGTAGAACCTATTTCTGAAACGTTGTTTGCAGTGCGAACCTATGAACGCGGAGTTGAAGATGAAACCTTATCATGCGGCACGGGCGTAACAGCTGTTGCAATCGCAATGAATGCAATAGGAAAGACTCAATCAAATGAGGTGCATTTATTGGTAGAAGGCGGCCAATTAAAGGTTACCTTTCGCAAAGAAGGAACTACTTATACAAACGTTTTTTTAATTGGGCCGGCTACTTTCGTTTTTAATGGAACGGTAACTTTATAGACTAAGCTATGCAAACACTTAAAGGACAAAACATTTATTTACGAGCACTAGAACCTGAGGATTTGGAGTTTGTATATGCCTTGGAAAATGATTTGTCTGTTTGGGAAGTCACTCATACACAAACACCTTACAGCAAGTTTTTGATCCACCAATATCTGGAAAATGCCCATCAGGATATTTACCAAGCTAAACAACTGCGTTTGGCCATCTGCAAAAATGACAGTTTTAATGCCATTGGTTTAATTGATTTATTTGATTTTGATGCTAAAAATAACCGTGCGGGAATAGGGATTATTGTTCAAGAAGCTATCGACAGAAATCAAGGTTTTGGTTCGCAAGCCTTGGAGTTATTAATACAGTATAGTTTTGAATATTTAGCATTGCATCAGTTGTATGCGAATATCGCCACTTCCAATGAAGCAAGTATTAAGCTTTTTACTACTTTTGGATTTCAATTGGTAGGAGTCAAAAGAGACTGGAATTTTAGTCACGAAAAATATACCGACGAAGCCTTATATCAGTTAATACATAAATAAAAACAGTATGAATTTCAAAAAAATACTCCTTTACGGATCGTTGGTTGTTTTGGCAGTTGTAGCCTATTTTGGTTTTAAAATTTATCAAATTGTATTTACACCCAATACAAAATTTGAGGAGCCAAAAGTAGCTGTTTTTATTCCAACCAATGCAACATTTGTGCAAGTGCAAGAATTGTTGACTCCTTTGTTGAAAGATATGGATCATTTTGTATCATTGGCCGAACGAAGAAGCTACACTACAAATATCAAGTCGGGAAAATTCGAACTGACTGAAGGCATGAGCAATAATAAAATCATCAATGCATTGCGTTTGAATTTACCTGTAAAAGTTACCTTTAACAACCAGGAGCGATTAGAAGATTTTGCCGGTCGTTTAGGTTCGCAATTAGAGATTGACAGTTTGCAGGTGCTCGAATTGTTTAAAGATCCTTCCTTTTTAAAAGAAAATGGATTTACGGAAGAAACCGTATTTACGATTTTTATACCAAATACCTACGAATTTTATTGGAATGCTTCCGGAGAGAAAATCAGGAATCAGTTCACTAAGGAGTATTACCGTTTTTGGAATGATGAACGCAAAGCGAAGGCTGAACGATTAAATTTGACGCCCACCGAGGTAATGGTTTTGGCATCGATTGTTCAAAAGGAAACCGCAAAAGTGGATGAGCGTCCGCGAGTAGCACAAGTCTACTTGAATCGCCTGCGAATGGGAATGCTTTTACAAGCCGATCCAACCGTTATTTATGCGTATAAAAAGGTATCCAATGATTTTACGCAAGTGATTAAACGAGTAATCAATAAACATTTAGTAACCGATTCTCCTTATAATACTTATAAGTATGGTGGACTGCCGCCCGGACCCATTTTTATGCCCGATTCGAATGCTGTAGAAGCAGTTTTGAACCCGGAATCACACGATTTTCTATACTTCTGTGCAAGTGTCACTAATTTTGGGTATCATGAATTTGCTACTACTTTGGAGCAACACAATGTAAATGCTCGAAAATACATTAACTGGATTAGTCAGCAGCCGGTTGCTCAGTAGTTTGAAGAAGTACCTTACTGAAATAATTTGTGTACTTTTTCTAACAGTTGTTGTGAGTGGTTTTTCGCAGTCAAAAGTTAATACATTTTTAGCTCTTTCAGATACGTTAGTTTCCCCGAGAGTAAAGCTAGTTGTGGTATCTCAAACAGTTTTAACAGCTACTGCATTGATAGGTTTAAATGAATTATGGTATTCCGATTATCCTAAATCTGATTTTCAGTTTAAAAATGATAACAATCATTGGTTGCAAATGGATAAGATGGGTCATGTGTACGCTTCCTATCATTTTGGAAGAATCAGTTCGGAAATGCTAGCTTGGTCCGGTGTTTCCAAAAAGAAGCAACTTCTTTATGGAGCTACATACGGTCTCGGTTTTTTAACTGCCGTGGAAATCATGGACGGCTATTCTGAACAATGGGGTTTTTCATGGGGAGATGTGGCGGCAAATGCTACGGGTACCGCTTTATATATATCACAAGAACTTTTATGGAATGAACAACGACTTCAGCCTAAATTTTCTTTTCATACAACTTCCTATGCCGCACAAAGATCGGAATTATTAGGTTCTTCCCTAAGTGAACAAATTTTAAAAGATTACAATGGCCAAACTTATTGGTTGTCAGCAAACGTTCATTCCTTTATAGGGGAAACTTTTTTACCCAAGTGGTTCAATGTTGCCGTTGGTTATGGAGCCGAAGGAATGATTACTGCCGAACCAAAGCCGGGAGATGAAAGATACCGGCAATGGTACCTAAGTTTGGATGTAGATTTAACCAAAATTCAAACAAAATCTCATTTTTTGAAAACTTGTTTCTCACTTTTTACTACCATTAAAATTCCTTCTCCAACGATTGAAATCAGTAGTTCACAAGGCTTTAAATTCCATCCTATCTACTTTTAGAAAACATTAACTAATTGACAGTCAATTTTCTAATTATAAGTTGTATATTTGCACCTGTGGAATTCAAGAGGGTGACAGCACTTGAGAAATAAATAATTATGATAAAAAAATGGTATTTTTACTCGAGCATTGCAGCGGTGGCAATAATTATAAGCACCGGTTTTAGAACTTTCAACAATGACGAGGATACTCATTTATTTACAATAAATCACACTACCGATGGGTTGTTTTACGACGTTCCTACACCTGAAGAATTAGCTTATGCACATATAGTCATTCCCCAAACCGGAAAAACCTATGCAGGTTTTAAACAAGCTTTAGCATTCAAAGAATCACAAGGTAAGTACCATTTAGTTAATACATTGGGCTATATGGGTAAATACCAATTTGGAGCGGGTACCTTACGAACAATCGGTGTAAGAAATTTTGATTTGTTTTTGAAATCTCCAGCCATGCAGGAAAAGGCTTTTAATGCTCTTTTAGCTATTAATAAATGGGAATTACGTCATTATATAGAAAAGTATAACGGAAAAGTAATTCAAGGTGTCACGATAACAGAATCCGGATTGTTAGCAGCTGCTCATTTAGGGGGTGCAGGTTCAGTAAAGAAGTTCCTGAGAAGTAACGGCAGCAGAAGTATAAAAGATGGTTACGGCACTTCTATTCGCAGCTATATGAAACGTTATGCAGGTTACGATACCTCACTTATTGAAGCGTCAAAAAATGCTCGAGTAAAAATGTAGATTTTTATTTTTGAATTATATAAATGGTAGGTCGATTGTGTAAGTCGACCTTTGTTTTTTTCCAGTCGTTCACCGTTAATGTTTTGATGTATTCTGTTGGCAAAGTAATGTCTGTAGCAATGCAAAGACGTGTTGAATTTTGGAGTGATTGCAAAATATCTTCCAGTAGTTTATTATTTCGATAAGGTGTTTCAATGAAAATTTGTGACTGATTTTTTTCAGAAGAAATACGTTCTAAATTTTTCAATGCAGTTTTCTTCTCGCTTTTGTCAATGGGTAAGTAACCATTAAAAGCAAAACTTTGGCCGTTCATCCCGGAACCCATTAAAGCCAATAAAATTGAAGAAGGTCCAACTAACGGAACCACTTGAATCCCTTTTTCGTGAGCCAGTTTTACAATCACCGCACCCGGATCGGCAACACCGGGACAACCTGCTTCACTCATCAAACCCACGTTTCTTCCCTCTAAACAGGGTTTTAGCATGTCGTTATGTTCCGCGATTTGCGTGTGTTTGTTTAAAATATGTAAGCGTAAATCGGATTGTTTCTTTTCAGGATTGATTGCTTTGATGAACTTTCGTGCTGTTTTTTCATTTTCTACTACATAGTCCATGATAAAATCGATTGCACGCTTGACGGTTTGCGGTAAAACATCATCCACTGCAATTTCACCCAAAGTTGTTGGAATTAGGTAAAGTTTTCCTAAAAAGTTAATTGGTTTCATGATTGTTTTTTAAGCAATTTTTTTGCAATAGATTCACATGCTTCATCCAACATGTCAAAAACTTGATCAAAGTTTAATTGTACACCGTGGTAAGGATCAGGCACATCGAGATTTTCGCCCGGGAATACTTCGTCTAGAATCAATCGTACTTTTTGTTTATCAGTTTCAGTTTTTGCCATTTGAAGTACGTCCTGATAATTATTTATATCCATAACATAAATATAATCGTATTCCTTGAAAAAAGAAGGCTTAAAATGTTTGCCTCTTTGATGGGAAATGTCAATACCGTTTCTTTTGGCGGTTGCGATGGAGCGTGTATCGGGAGCATTGCCCACATGCCAAGTACCAGTTCCTGCAGAATCAACAAAAAAACCGTGCTTTGGGAGTTTGGAGGTCAATATTCCTTCGGCTAAAGGTGACCGACAAATATTTCCTAAACAGACCATTAGAATTTTAACTGACATAATCAAGCACTGATGTAAAAAAAATCAGTAACCCTTTAGAGGCTACTGAGTATTAGCTTTTATAATGATAACTTTTTATGAATGTCATCTACAAACTTTCGGAACTGTTTGTCGGTTGTAACTAGATTGTCTACGGTTTTACATGCATGTAAAACGGTTGCATGGTCTCGATCGCCAATTTGTGAGCCGATATTTGCTAAAGATGCTTTGGTAAATTTCTTTGCAAAAAACATGGCCAATTGTCTGGCTTGCACCACATGACGCTTACGAGTTTTGGACTGTAAAGTGTCAATATCTAACTGGAAATAATCTGAGACAACTTTTTGAATGTAGTCAATCGAAATTTCACGTTTAATATTTTTGACAAATTTTTCTACCACACTTTTCGCTAAGTCAATAGTTACTTCTTTTTTGTTGAAAGAAGATTGGGCAATCAATGAAATGATAGCACCTTCCAATTCGCGAACGTTAGATTTGATATTTCGGGCCACGTATTCTACAATTTCATCCGGAATTTCAACACCATCACGGTACAGTATATTCTTCAAGATCGATATACGGGTTTCATAATCAGGTTGGTGTAATTCTGCCGATAATCCCCATTTGAAACGGGACAACAAACGTTGTTCAATGTCTTGCATGTCAACAGGAGCTTTATCAGAGGTTAAAATTACTTGTTTGCCGTTTTGATGTAAATAATTAAAAATGTGGAAAAACACATCTTGTGTCCCCGATTTTCCCGATAGAAACTGTACATCATCAATTAGTAAAACATCAATCAATTGATAAAAATGTATGAAGTCATTACGAGTATTTTTCTTTACCGAATCAATATATTGCTGTGTGAATACCTCCGCAGAAATATATAAAACGGTTTTTTCAGGGTATTTGTCTTTTATTTCTACTCCAATAGCGTGAGCCAAATGGGTTTTTCCTAGTCCTACGCCTCCAAAAATTAATAATGGGTTAAATGAAGTTCCGCCAGGTTTGTTTGCCACGGCCATGCCGGCAGAACGAGCCAAACGATTGGAATCACCTTCTAAAAAGTTATCAAAGCTATAGTTTGGATTAAGTTGTGATTCAATCTTTAAATTTCTAATTCCCGGAATAACAAATGGATTTTTGAGTTCCGGACTTATGTTTTTTAAAGGTGCATCAACATCTTGCGGTTTCAAAGGATTTCGGTTGGCACTTGGCAATTGTTCCGTAAAAGGTTGTTTATTGCCAAAAGTGTTTTCCATTTTGATTTTATAAAGTAACTTTGCGTTTTTTCCAAGTTCACGGGTTAGGGCAACTTTAAGTAATTTTACGTAATGTTCTTCCAACCATTCATAGAAAAATTTGCTGGGTACTTGAATGTATAATGCATTATCGGTCAACTCAACTGGTTTAATCGGTTCGAACCAAGTTTTGAAGGCTTGCTCCTGAATATTGTCTTTTATAAAAGC
>NZ_JBILTE010000149.1:0-6211 GCF_044371705.1 Flavobacterium sp.
TATCGTTGTTTAAAACTTCCGATTTTCTTTGATTGGAATCTAATGAAAACTGACTCAAAAAGTCGCCTAAAGCAACAAAAGCATTTATTTTGGTTTTTTGTAACATTTGTAACTTGTATATATAGTGTTTTGATTGTAATTTTGCACAAAAATAAGAAATAGAATGTTGGCAAATGCCAATAGTTAAAAGTTTAAAATTGTTTTAGTACCAACAAGTTTAAACTTTTGAATTTTAAACCTTTAAACAAAATAAAATGGCTATCATAATAACTGACGAATGTATCAATTGCGGAGCTTGCGAACCGGAATGTCCAAACACTGCTATTTACGAAGGTGCCGATGATTGGAGATATAAAGACGGAACAAAACTGAAGGGAAAAGTAATTTTACCGGATGGAACTGAGGTAGATGCCGATGCTGCTCAAACCCCGATTTCAGATGATATTTATTACATTGTTCCCGGAAAGTGCACCGAATGTAAAGGTTTCCATGAAGAACCTCAATGTGCCGCTGTTTGTCCGGTGGATTGTTGTGTGCCTGATGATAATCATGTAGAAAGTGAAGAAACATTGTTAAACAGACAATCATTTTTGCATAATGAATAACATAGATTCCCTTTTTTAAGGGATTTTTTTATGAATAAGTTTTTCTCAATTATTTTTTTATTCCTCTATTGCAATCTTGCATTCAGTCAAGTGATCAATGGTAAAATTGTTGATGAAAATGATATGCCTCTTTATGGAGTCACCGTTTATTTCGATGGAACAACATTGGGAACCTCTACAAATGAAGAAGGTTTTTTTGAATTTAATTTGCAATCCATTCCCAATGCAACTTTAGTAATTAGTTATCTAGGTTACGAATCGGTTTATCTGAATTCCATTCAATCTCCAGTCAATTTAAAATTGAAACCGAACGCCATTGCTCTGAAAGAAGTTGTTTTGGAGCCTATTCCATTTACTCGTAAAGAAATGCTTGAAATTTTTAGAGAACAATTTTTAGGCAAAACGAAAGGCGGCAAGAATTGTTTGATTTTAAATGAAGACGCAATTCAATTCAGTTATGAGTCCAAAACTTATAAATTGACCGCTTTTGCTGATGAAAGATTAAAGATAAAAAACAATTATTTGGGTTATTTAATTGATTTTGAACTGGTTGATTTTTATGTGCTGTTTACAAAAAGATCTGTTTCCAGTCAGTACGTAAAAAGTAGTTTTTATGCGGGAACCACTTTTTATACTGATTTAAGTACTAGCGAACAAGCGTATGATAAGAACAGAGCGAATTCCTACCTAGGTTCAACCATGCAATTTTTTAAAAATTTGACAACGAATACTTGGGGTAAAAAGGAGTTTGTACTTTTTGAAGGAAGTTTTGCAACCAATCCCGATTTGTTTTTTGAGGTTACTGACTATCAAAATGTGAAAAAAGTAACCATAAAAAATCAAGAAAAGTTTACTTCTTCGTTCAACGGGAATAGCAGATTTTACAAAAGCTTTAATCTACTATTTGACAAAAAAGACCAATCAAAAGTGACCTTTAGAACGCCGGTTTTTTATGTGGATGCTTACGGAAATCACACCAACATTGATGCAATTGATTTTTCGGGCGAAATTTCAAAAAAGCGTTTTGGCGATATGTTGCCCACTAATTTTGTTTTACCGACTGCTGTGAATTAAGGTGTGTTGAAGGAATGAAAGGCTATTTTATTCTTTCAATTATTAAAACTATATTTGCACCCGTTTAAAAACCCTTTTACCCATTCCCGGAATTTCGGGACTAAACCATTACTTTAAAAGATGAAAGCAGGAATTGTAGGATTACCAAATGTTGGAAAATCAACCCTTTTTAATTGTTTGTCAAATGCAAAAGCTCAAAGTGCCAACTTTCCCTTTTGTACAATCGAACCAAATATTGGTGTAGTTAACGTTCCTGATCCTAGAATTACCCGTTTGGAAGAATTGGTAAAACCGGAACGTGTTCAAATGGCAACAGTGGACATTGTTGATATTGCAGGTTTGGTAAAAGGAGCCTCTAAAGGTGAAGGTTTAGGCAATCAGTTTTTGGGAAACATCAGAGAATGTAACGCCATTATTCACGTGTTGCGTTGTTTTGATAACGATAATATTGTGCACGTGGATGGAAATGTGAATCCTATTCGCGACAAAGAAACCATCGACATCGAATTACAATTAAAAGATTTAGAAACCGTTGAAAAACGTTTGGAAAAAACTAACCGTGCGGCAAAAACAGGTAATAAAGAAGCGATTGTTGAAAAAGCATTGTTAGACCGAATTCGCGAAGCTTTATTGCAAGCAAAATCCGCACGAACAGTAATTCCTCAAAATCAAGATGAAATTGATTTGATGGAAGAGTTTCAATTAATTACAACCAAACCGGTTTTGTATGTGTGTAATGTGGATGAAGCTTCGGCTGTAAATGGAAACAACTATGTAGATCAAGTACGTGAATTAGTAAAAGACGAAAATGCTGAAGTAATTGTACTTTCCGTTGGAGCAGAAGCTGATATTACGGAATTAGAAAGCTACGAAGAACGTCAGGTTTTCCTAGAAGATATGGGATTAACTGAACCGGGTTCCGCGGTTTTAATTCGTGCCGCTTACAAATTACTAAAATTACAAACTTATTTCACGGCAGGTGTTAAAGAAGTGCGTGCGTGGACCATCAATATTGGCGATACCGCACCAAAAGCAGCAGGTGTAATTCATACGGACTTTGAAAAAGGATTTATTAGAGCTGAAGTAATAGCCTTTGAAGATTATTCTACTTTCGGCTCAGAAGCGAAAGTAAAAGAAGCCGGAAAATTACGCGTTGAAGGGAAAGAGTACATTGTTAAAGATGGCGATGTGATGCATTTCCGTTTTAATGTATAGAAAGTACTTTTTTAGTTAAATTAACCTGCAAACTTTCTTTTGCAGGTTTTTTGTTTTTAATAAATACTTTTCATTCCTTTATACACCTAAATCTAACTATCGTGAAATTACAACAACTTTTACTCAATAGTAAAAAGCAACAAAAAACACTTTTGTCAACGGATAATTTCATGCCTGCAAAAGCTAATTTAGTTTTAGCTTTTGCACAAAGAACATTATTAGAAAAAGTTTGTCCTTTTGATTTATTAAAAGAAATTTATCCCAATGCTCAAATCATACTTTGTTCCTCTTCCGGGCAAGTTTCAAATAATTGTGCTATAGAAAAGGAAATTGTAGTCACAGCAATTGAATTTGATAAAACAAAAATTATAGCAACTGAATTTGATATTTTATCTAACAATAATATAGATGACTTAGGTGAAAAGATTAAAGCCGAATTATTTTCAAAGGATTTAAAATCTGTTCTTATTTTATCAGAAGGAAGTTATATCAATGGTACTGAGCTTATTAATGAGCTAATTAAGCGAACTAACAAATTAATACCTATTTTTGGTGGTTTAGCAGGTGATGAATTCAGTTTTGAAAAAACTATAGTTGGTTTAAATGCAAACGCTTCATCTGGAAAAATTGTTGCGGTAGGTTTTTATGGTGAGCATATTCATTTTGGATATGGTTCTGAAGGAGGATGGGGCGATTTTGGGCCGGAACGAGAAGTAACTTTATCTGATAAAAATGTTCTCTATAAGATAGGTGATCGTTTTGCTTTAGATTTATATAAAGAATACCTTGGCAAATATGCAGAGGAATTACCCGGTTCATCGTTATATTTTCCTCTTTCAATGAAAGAGAATTCTGAATCAGCATCAGTAGTTAGAACAATATTAGCTATAGATGAGGAAAATAAATCAATGACATTTGCAGGAAACATTCCAAAAGGCTCACTTGTAAGGTTAATGAAAGGAAATATAGATAAACTCATTGATGCAGCATCAACTGCAGCCTTTAAAATTAAAACTGCATCGAAAGAAAAAGTTCAGTTAGCACTTTTGGTGAGTTGTGTTGGAAGAAGAATAGTTTTAGGGGATAGAGTGGAGGAAGAATTGGAGGTTGTTAAAGATAATTTTGGTGAAAATACAATTTTATGTGGTTTTTATTCTTATGGAGAAATTTCTCCAACACAAAAAAATGTAGCTTGTGAACTTCATAATCAAACAATGACAATAGCCGCAATTTATGAGGATTAAAAACTAAATGGACAAACCAAATTTACATAGACATCTTAACCGTCAGATAAATAAATTTTTATCTGAAATTACTTTAAGAAATAATTCTGACCTTTCTACTTTTATAAAAGTCATTAATCAGACTTATTTAAATTACGAAAAAGACGCTGAGTTATTTGAACAAGCAGCCCGTTTAAATGATAAAGAATATTCAGAAATAAATGAAAAATTAAAACAAGAAATAAGTAAAAGAGATTTATTTGAACTTAAGTTAATTGAAGCTATTAATCAGCTCAATGTTGATGATGGGGTAAAGTTGGGAGGAAAAGATAATTTATTAGACCTAATTAAAATTCTTAACCGAGAAATAGAAATAAAAAAAGAATATCAAGAACAATTAAATTCAGCTAAAATATTAGCTGAAAAAGCAAATGATGCTAAATCGGAGTTTCTTTCTATTATGAGTCATGAAATAAGAACACCACTTAATGCTATTATTGGTTTGGTTTATATCATGGAGAAAGAAAATTCTTTGGAAAGTATTCATGAAAATATAGAAGTTTTAAAGCATTCTGCACAAAATTTATTTCTACTAATAAATGATATTCTTGATTTCAATAAAATTGAAGCCGGAAAGGTGGATATAGAAAAAATCCCTTTTGATTTTAAAGAACTTATCAAACAAATTGCAAAATCTTTGCAAGTTAAAGCGTCCGAAAATTTAAATACGATTCAAGTAGATATTGATGCTGATTTTCAACCTAATTTAATTAGTGACCCTTTACGAATTAATCAAATTATTACCAATTTAGTTTCTAATGCGATTAAGTTTACTAAAGAGGGTATAATTACAATTACGGTTAATCAAATCTCAATAATTAATGAAGTTTCAACATTTAAAGTTGAAGTAAAAGACACGGGTATTGGAATTGATAAAGAAAATTTTCAAAATATTTTCCAAAAATTTTCACAAGCAGAAACAAAAACTTATCGGCAATTTGGTGGAACAGGTTTAGGATTAGTAATAACCAAGAAGTTACTTAATTTATTAAAATCAGATATTCAATTTGAAAGTGAGATTGGTATTGGAACAAAATTCTATTTTACAATAAGTCTCCCCATAAATAAATACTTTGATACAATTGTTACTGATGATTTGCAAGAAAATTATAAAGAACAAGATCTAAATGGGATGCGGGTTTTATTAGTAGAAGATAATTTGATTAACATTAAAATTGCTCAAAAAATAATGAGTCAATGGAATGTGGAAGTTGATTTAGCTGAAAATGGACTTGTTGGTGTTGAAAAATTTAATTTGAATTCTTATGATGTTATTTTAATGGATTTATCAATGCCGGTAATGAATGGCTACGAAGCAACATCGATAATTAGAGAAAAAGATAAATTGATTCCGATAGTTGCCTTAACAGCTTCAGCCTCATTTGGATATTTAGACAGAGTATTTCAAATTGGAATTAATGAATATATTATAAAACCATTTAATCCGAAAGAACTCAATATGAAATTGAGAAAATATTATAAAGGTTAATTTTTAATATTTGGGTTGCTTGAACAATATAAAATGTATGTTTTTTGTCAATCTAATTATTGATAACTTCTTTTTTTTACTCTTTTATTTCCTATTGATTTCACTTATATTAGCAAAAACTCGATACGACCCAAAATGCAAGAACAAAATCAATACACCGAAGACAATATTCGTTCCCTCGATTGGAAAGAACATATCCGTATGCGACCCGGTATGTATATCGGAAAATTGGGTGATGGTTCGTCACCTGATGACGGTATTTATATCTTGTTGAAAGAAACCCTCGATAACTGTATCGATGAATATGTGATGGGTGCCGGAAAAACCATTGAAGTTACGATTAAAGATAAATTGGTAACGGTTCGTGATTACGGTCGTGGAATTCCGTTAGGAAAAGTGGTCGATGTCGTTTCAAAAATGAATACGGGTGGTAAATACGATTCCAAAGCCTTTAAAAAATCAGTCGGATTGAATGGAGTAGGTACCAAAGCGGTGAATGCGTTGTCCAATTATTTCCGTGTGGAATCCGTTCGTGACAACCAACA
>NZ_JBILTE010000150.1:0-6202 GCF_044371705.1 Flavobacterium sp.
GTTTGGCTATTTCTGTACTGAATTCGTCAAAATAAGTAGTTGGCTTTTCATTGATGCTTACAATACGGTCGCCTACCAATAAACCGGCTTTCTGTGCAGGCATGTTGGGTACTAATGAATCAATAATCACTTCTTCGCGAACGCCCAAAAAGTTTTTCCCTTTGCGTTTGATAACATCTCGTTTTCCTTCATCGGATAAATCAAAAGTAACTTCTTTACCACCTCTATCTACAGTAATATTGTCTCCAAAAAGAATTTCGATAGGTAATTGATCATATTTAGTTTGAACTTTACCATCTACTTTTAAGATTTTATCTCCGTTTTGTAATCCCAATAAATTACCAACAGAGTCTACTGCAATCCCATGCTTGATTTTCGAATTATCAACGAAATTATCGCCATGTGTCACAAACAACATCGCATAGATAATCCAAGCTAAAAAGAAATTGACTATGACACCTCCAAGGATGATTATCAAACGTTGCCAAGCCGGTTTACTGCGGTATTCCCAAGGCTGAGGCTCTTGTTTCAATTGCTCTTTGTCCATGCTCTCGTCGATCATTCCCGCAATTTTCACATAACCACCCATGGGTAGCCATCCAATACCATATTCTGTATCGCCTATCTTCTTTTTCACTAACGAAAACCAAGGATCGAAAAACAAATAAAATTTCTCGATGCGGGTTTTAAAATATTTTGCCGGGATAAAATGTCCTAATTCATGCAGAACTACCAGAAAAGACAAGCACAAAATCAACTGTGCTATTTGAATCAATGTTTCCATTTACGTGGGTTAAAATCTAAATTGCCGACAAAAATAAGGTTTTAGTCCTAATTGTACCTATTTCTGACCAGCGTATTTACTTTTTTAATACTTTTTTGTGAAATGTACCTTCTGAGGTGAAAATGGCAACGTAATAAATGCCACTAGCAAGAGAAGTGATAGAAAAAGTAGGCGTTAAACTTTCTGCCACTTGCTGACCCAACGAATTGTAAACAACCAGTCGTTCCAAATTGACAGTCGAAGGAACCACTAAAGTAAGATTGCCGTCGGTTGGGTTGGGATACAACTGCAAAGCAGCTTCCAAAGCAACGGTATCAACACCCAAAGTAGCCGTGTTGTTTTTGGAAATCAAATGTTTATTCGGGTCAAAAACAATTCCGGTCACGGTAAATGGAACCGAAACAGTAAAAACCTGTCCGTTTGTGGTGTTATTTAAAACCACGTCTTGTTGTGCACCATTTGCTCCAGTTAAGCGGACTTCCAAAGGCAATTTGAAAAAGGGAACCGAAGCATGCGATTGCGTTTGATTGACAGTGATTTGCACCTCTGAATTCCCCACATTTTGTGCTGACAAAGTATAGGTTGGATAGCCTTGTTTGTACAACCAATGGTCAAAAAATTCAGCAAGACTTTGTCCCGAAGCTGTTTCTAAATGTGTCTGCAGTTGGGTAGTAATGGCAAAATCATAAGCTAAATTCGTGTCGGCTAAATAATTTTTGATACCTTGGAAAAAAGCAGTATCACCCAACTTCCATCGCAACATATGCAAAACCATGGCTCCTTTGTTGTAACTCAAACGGCTACTGAAAATGCGGTTGACATTGGTTAAATCGCTATCTTGTAAATACACATAACCTCCGGGTTGCGAAGTAATATTGTTAATCAACGAATTTTTCCAAGAAACAAACTGCGGAGGACCATCTAAATTTTCAATGACCAAACCCGATAAATAGGTAGCAAATCCTTCATTCAACCAAATGTCTTTCCAAGTGCCGCAAGTAACTTTATTGCCAAACCATTGATGGGCCAATTCGTGAGCAATCAAACCGCGACTAAAATTGCCCATAAACGAAACGGTCGTGTGTTCCATGCCACCACCCCAACTAAACTGAGCATGCCCGTATTTTTCTTCCGAAAAAGGATAGGTTTCAAAGAGTGTTTCAAACAAAGTCATAATCGGCAAGGTCTGAGCCAAACTCGTCACCGCACCAGTATAACTTTCAGGATAAATATAATTCACAATCGGAAAATCATTCGGTGCCGCACCTGCAGTTTGTGTAAAAATCTGATAGTTGGTCACTGCAATTGCCACCAAATAGGCAGGAATTGGATAGGTGTGTTTAAAACGTGTGGTTTTAGTGGTTGTGCCATTGAGTACCTGACTAATTTCCAACCCATTGGCAACAGCAGTATAAATTTGCGGAACAGTCAAATACACATCCAAAGAATCTATTTTATCGGTTAAATCTTGTTTGCAAGGCCACCAATCTTTCGCACCGTAAGGTTCCGACAATGTCCATAAAATAGGTGTTCCGGCATGTGTTCCGGTGGTAAAAGCTTGTTCCCCTGTTGGAGGAACACCCGCATAACTAATTTTTAAAGAATCCAACGTTCCGGTGGGAAGTGTTTGCGGCAAAACCACCAACAATTCATTATTCGCTTGTGAAAAAGTCAACGATGTGGTTCCTTTCATCACTGAACCAACCGTTAATTGGTGAGCCAAATCAAACGTAATCGAACTCATGGGTTGCACTGCTTTATAATAAGCCGTGACATCGCCACTCACAAAATAAACTGCTGGATCAACCGCCAAATTCAGTCGTTGATACACCATATCATAATTCTGCGTATTGGGATTTACAGAAAAAGCAATGGTTTGCGAAGCCGATTTCATTTCAGCTTCCGAAATCTCCTGCAGTTCTTTCAAACTTTCCTGACTAAACATCGGAAGGCAAAAAAGCAACAACGTATATAAGTAGGTTTTACTCATCTTTTTTAAAAAATAAAATCAAAAGTACTGAAAATTAGTTGACTCCGTCAAAACCCTAACAAATTTTAAGAATCGTTTAATAATTAATCGCATCCTATTTCTGTTAATTTTAGCCACTGATTCGCAGATTCTTTTGCTTCTTTGTGAGTAAAGATAGGCCCCTGCTTTGCGTACTCTGCGTAAACCCTTGCGTCCCGAAGTTTCGGGATTGTGGTTAAACTTAACCATTCTTAATGAAAACCCAAGCGAAGCGACTTAATCTCTTAATGGTAAAAATTATGTCATTACTAGTATAATCTTAGGTTTTAAAATTTATTTTTTTTAACCATTAAGAAATTAAGTTCCATTAAGTTTTGGTTTACTTAAAACCCTTAATGAAATAAAGCGAAGCGTCTTAATACCTTAATGGTAAAAATTAAACTTTACCTTCAAATCATAACTCATAAACTTTTAAACCCTTAAACTTTTAAACTCTATTACCAAATCATTACCTCCTTTTTAAGCAAACATCACCAAATCATTACCGCCTAACAATTTCAAAACAAACCAATAGGCTCATTTAATCATTCCTTCGCATTAAAGAAAGTTTCCCCTAACAATGACCACCGAATTTTGTGTAAATTAATTAACTACACTATTATGTATAAAAATTACAAAATCAAAGGAATTGCATTCCTTATTTTGGTACTCCTACAAACCACTTCGTGGGGCCAAACACTCGTTCATTATTGGAATTTTAACAACAATGCTTCCGTGGCAGCAATCACAACTCCATCGCAAACAGTCGTAACTGGAGCTGCTATCACACACATTACGGGAGGAATCAGTGCAATTGACCCAGCTGGAGGTACAGGACAAAACTTCAATGTGTTAAATCTAAACGCCAGAAACAGTGATGTTTCAGGAACACATTTGCGTTTTAACGACCCCATCGGTGGTCAATTACAATTCGACCTGCCAACCATAGGTTTCGAAAATGTTATCATCAAATTCGCCACCCGTCGCTCGGGTTCTGGTGCTGGAACTCAAGTGTGGTCGTATACGGTTGATGGAACAAATTACCTTCCCTTTACGACTGTAATACCTAACAATGGTGACCCTGCTTTAGCAACATTAGATTTTACAGCCATTACAGCCGTAAACAACAATGCCAATTTTAAATTACGAGTTGCCTTTGAACAAGGAACCGGCGGAACCGTTGGAAATAACCGTTTTGACAACTTTACTGTAGACGGAAATGCAATCGGAGGTGGCGATGCTATTGCTCCTGTTGTAACACTTTCGCCAATGAACAACGCAACCAACGTTGCCATTACAGTGAACCCTGCCATTTCTTTTAATGAAAATGTGCGTTTGGTAAATAACGATCCAATTACAAACACCAATGCGGCTACTTTTGTGGAATTGCGTTTGAATAATGCAACCGGAGCTTTAGTTCCTTTCACAACAACCTTTGAAAACAACTCCATAAGCATTATTCCAACCACTGCTTTACTGAACAACCAGCAGTATTACCTAACGTTGTTACCAAATACCGTAGAAGATTTTAGCAACAATGCAGTAACTGCTGCTGTGGCAAGTACATTTACCACGATAGCTGTTCAAACGCAATTCCAAGCGGGTGACTTAGTATTCGTAGCTTACCGAATGAATGCAACGGCTGTCGAAGATGAAGTAGCTTTACTAACGTTAATTGACATTGAACCAAATACGTTTATCAACTTGACCGATGCAAAATACACCAACAATGCTCAACCGCAATGTCCAAACGGAATTGTATGGACGTTAGGTGCCAATGAATGTATGCCTGCAGGATCCGTAATTACCATTCAAACCTCAGCATTGATTGCTAACAAAGGAACCGTGACAGGTTCCGGTTTCGGATTAAGTTCCGGTGGTGACCAAGTAATAGTTTACACAGGAACTGCTGCTGCTCCAAACTTTATCACAGCTTTAAGCTCGAATGGTTGGATTGCTTCAAATGCTTCTTGTAGTGGAAGTTTATCAATGATTCCTGCGGGATTAGTTGACGGAACTTCGGCTTTAAATACTAGTACTGCTCCGGGAAATGTTGCCGGAAATGCAGTGAACGCTTTTTATAACGGAACGCAATCAGGAACGCCTGCGGTTTTGAAAGCAGCGATTTTAAATCCTGCCAATTGGGTTGCAGTAGCCGGTGGAACAGCTCCACAAACATGGCCAACTTGGAATTTCCCAAGTACCATTCAAGTGCAAAACGCGGTGGTACTAAGCAACACTACGATTGCCCTAACTTTCAACCAACCGGTAAATGTTGCCTCTGCTCAAACATTGGCAAACTATACAGGAATTGCCAATTTATTATCGGCTACTGCTGTTAACAATACCGTAACTTTAACGTATGGAACTCCTTTCGCACCAGCTACCAACTATACTTTAGTAGTAGACAATGTGCAAAATGCTACCAACATTCCAATGAGTTGTCCGTTTACGTTTACATTCGGTTTCAATACAACAGTTGCTTTTGCTTCCACTTTTGTAAAAGTAAATGAGAATGTAGGAACATTAAACTTCACTATCAACTTAGCAAGTCCTGCTGTTTCATCGGTGGATTTAGTAGTAAAAACGGCACCATTTAGTACCGCTAACGCTGCTGATTTCACATTGACCACACAGACATTGAACTTCAACGGAACTAGTTCGTTGACCCAAACAATTACTATTCCGATTGTAGATGATATATTGGAAGAACAACAAGCGGAATACTTCGTTTTGAGTTTAGAAAACCCCGTGGGGTTAACAATTACAGGAGATACGTTTGCAACAATTTACATCATCGACAATGATAAATTAGCACCAACACCTTCGCTACAAATTGAATTAGATTACATTGGAAGTTTTGATCCGTCAGGAAACAATACCAGTACGTGTGAAATTGTGGCACATGACCCAATCAGTCAGCGATTGTTTGCAACAAGTGCAGTAAGTGGATTCTTAGATATTATTAACTTTAGCAATCCTGCTGCTCCGGTCTTATTTTCATCAATCAACTTGAATCCATACGGAGGAATCACGAGCGTAGCGGTGAAAAACGGAATCGTTGCCGTAGCTTCACCCAATGCCGATGAAACCTTAAACGGCTCGGTCGTGTTCTTTGATACAAGCGGTGTCTTCTTAAAACAAGTAACCGTAGGTGCGTTACCGGATATGATTGTGTTTACTCCCGATGGAACAAAAGTATTAACTGCGAATGAAGGACAACCGAATGCCAATTATTCAATTGATCCCGAAGGATCCGTGAGTATCATTGACATTTCAGGAGGAATTCCTGCCTTGACACAAGCAAACGTAACTACATTATTATTTACCGCTTTCAACACTCAAGAAGCTGCTTTAATCGCTTCAGGTGTTCGTAAATTGAAACTGACAAGTACGATGTCTCAGGATTT
>NZ_JBILTE010000151.1:0-6189 GCF_044371705.1 Flavobacterium sp.
TTCGCCAAAACATCCGTACAGCCTGATTGAGCAATACTTTTGTTAGTGATTGTAAACAAAAAAGTAAATGAAATTATTAAATAGAATTTCATCAGAAGTTTGGTTTTTAAATTAGTGCAAATTAGTGTAATTCGTGGCAAAAACCAATAAACAAATCCGTGGCAAAACCCCAAAAAAAAACGTCCACCAATTGGCAGACGTTCCTTTTTATTCTTTTATTACATTACCCTCTTTGTCATAAAATTGGTATTGTAAAAACGTGTAAGCATCACGAGGTATAATTTTCACCCATTTTTTATGTTCAAAAAACCACTTTGAACGTAATGATGGAAAACCTTTGGTAAGGTATGCGGCCACAAACGGATGGGCATTAAGCACCAATTTTTTGTGGTTTTTTAATCGTTCAACATCCAAAGAAATTTTATCGATGACCTGAATCGGAGCATCTATTTCTCCGTTCCCGTTATTCGGGTCTTCTTCTCTGGTTTTAATGTTGACTTCCGGGCGAACCCGTTGCCTTGTAATTTGGATTAATCCAAATTTGCTTGGCGGTAATATTTTGTGCTTGGCCTTATCATCACTCATCTCTTCACGCAAGAAATCAAAGAGAACCCTACGGTTATCCGGATTTTGCATATCGATAAAATCGATTACAATGATACCACCCATATCTCTCAATCGCAATTGTCGGGCAACTTCCGCTGCTGCAATCATGTTGACTTCAAGGGCTGTATCTTCTTGGTTTTGAGCTTTATTGGATCTATTTCCACTATTCACATCAATAACGTGAAGAGCTTCCGTGTGTTCAATAATCAAATAGGCCCCTTTACTCATCGAAACAGTTTTTCCAAAAGACGTTTTTATTTGTCTTTCGATATTGTATTTCTCAAAAATAGGCACTTCTCTTGATTGATAAAGCTTTACAATTGATACTTTTTCAGGAGCAATTTCTTCTAACGACTCCTTAGTTTGCTCAAACAATTCTTCATCGTCTATATGAATTCCGGTAAAAGAATCATTAAAAATGTCTCTTAAAATAGAAGAGGCACGATTCATTTCACTTAAAATTTTTGACGGATGAGGAGCTGTTGGTAATTTTTTACACATGGCAGTCCATTTACTGAGTAAATTCTGCATGTCTCTGTCTAGTTCGGCTATTTTTTTGCCTTCTGCTACTGTACGAACAATAACACCGAATCCTTTTGGTTTGATAGAAAGTACTAATTTTTTTAGTCGGTCTTTTTCTTGCTTTGATTCGATTTTTTGTGAAACCGAAACGCGATCAGAAAAAGGGACCAGAACAATATAACGTCCGGCAAGCGACAGCTCAGAGCTGATTCTTGGTCCTTTGGTTGATATGGGTTCTTTTACGATTTGTACTAAAACTGACTGGTTGGCACTCAACACATCGGTGATGGTTCCGTCTTTGTCAATTTCTTTGTCAAACTGAAAGTTTTTTAGGGAGAAATCTTTTAGTTTACCTGTGCTTACAAGTTTAGTAAATTTCAACATCGAAGATAAGTTGGGTCCTAAATCGTGGTAATGTAAAAAGGCATCTTTTTCAAAGCCCAGATTTACAAAAGCAGCATTAAGTCCCGGAACCGGTTTTCTGATTTTGGCAATAAAAATATCGCCCACCTGAAAGCCGCTTTTTTGCTCCTCTTCTTTGTGTAATTCTACTAGTTTTCCATCTTTTAATAAGGCAAAATCTACAGCTTCAGAACCAGACCTAATGATCAATTCTTTATTCACGGTGTAAATTTTTATCCAAACTTTTTGGTTTTGAGCTTTAAGTTTCAAGTTTTCTAACTTGTAACCCGCAACTTTTCAACTCGCAACTGAATTGTTAGGATGGATTAAACAATATTTTAAACAGGTAGTTTGTACCCGGCGAAACAGTTATTGTTGATGACTGTTTCATTTCAAAGAACTTATTGTAAAAGAAAAAAGTAGTTTAGAACTACTTTTTCTTTTTGTGACGGTTAGCTCTCGCTCTTTTTTTACGTTTGTGCGTCGCTACCTTATGTCTCTTTCTTTTTTTACCACTTGGCATAGTGTGAGTGTTTGTTTATTAATAAATTAGGTTATACTGCCACTTCCGTTTTAGCTTTCACACCTTCAGTAAATACTTTTGCAGGTTTGAATGCCGGAATGTTGTGAGCTGGAATTTTGATTGTTGTGTTTTTGGAAATGTTTCTTCCTGTTTTTTCCGCTCTAGTTTTAATTATAAAGCTTCCGAAACCTCTTAAATAAACATTGTCTCCTGATTCTAAAGAATTTTTAACTTCCTCCATAAAAGATTCAACAGTTGCCTGAACATCACCTTTTTCAAGTCCTAATTTTTCTGAGATCTTTGCTACGATATCTGCTTTCGTCATTTTAGTTCTATTTTTAATATTTATGTGTAAAATTTTGAGAGTGCAAATATACAAATTAAAAAAACAATAATTCAAGCATAATTGATTAAAATTTAATTACATAAAGGTATACTTTTGTTAACCTATTTAAAATTATGATTTTTTCTAAACGCTTAATTTATTGGTATTTACAAAATAAACGCGATTTGCCATGGCGAAATACGCGTAATCCCTATGACATTTGGCTCTCGGAAATCATTCTTCAGCAAACACGCGTTGCTCAAGGTTTGCCCTATTTTGAGGCTTTTATTAGTGCCTTTCCTACTGTATTCGATTTAGCAAATGCTTCCGAAGAACAAGTGCTCAAATTGTGGCAAGGACTTGGTTATTATTCTCGTGCAAGAAACTTACACCAAACGGCTCAAATAATTGTATCAAATTATAAAGGTTCGTTTCCAACTACCTATAATGAATTGTTGAAGTTGAAAGGCATCGGTCCATATACCGCGGCCGCCATTGCATCTTTTAGTTTTGATGAAGCAGTTCCGGTGGTCGACGGCAATGTGTTCCGGGTATTGGCTCGTTATTTTGGCGTGGAAACTGATATTTCTTCGCATGCCGCAAAGAAGGAATTCAACCAACTGGCTCAGGAAGTAATGGATGTAAAGCAACCGGCACTTTTCAACCAAGCAATGATGGAATTTGGTTCGCTTCAATGTGTGCCTGCAAATCCGAACTGTGAAACATGTATTTTTAATGATAGCTGTGTCGCTCTTCAAAAAAAGAAAGTAACACTTTTACCTCTAAAATTAAAGAAAACAAAAGTCTCTACCCGTTACTTAAACTATCTTGTTGTTAAAGATGAGAAGGGTTTTGTATTGATTCAAAAAAGAGCCTCCAAAGGCATTTGGCATAATTTATATGAATTTCCATTGCTGGAAACGGATGAAGAAATTCAAGTGGGCCATTTTTACTCAGATGAATTTCAAAACCTCTACTTTCAGAATCCGATTGAAGAAATCATCCCTTTTGAAGAGAAAAGTATCACACACAAATTGTCTCATCAAAATTTGATCATTCGCTTTTGGAATGTTTCGGTTTCGGGAATTCTAGAAAACGGAATACATCCCGAAGAGGCAAAAAAATTGCCTTTTCCCATCGTTCTTTTTAATTTTATCGAAAAGAATTTATAATCTTTACCAAAATTCGTAACTTTGATTTTATCCAACTAACAAACAAAACAATGAACGGTACATTAAATAAGGTAATGCTAATAGGGCATTTAGGAGACGATGTGAAAATGCATTACTTTGACGGCGGCAATTGCATTGGAAGATTTCCCTTGGCAACCAATGAAATTTATATAAATAAGACAACCAACGAAAAAATCACCTCTACAGAATGGCACAATTTGGTGGTGCGAAACAAAGCCGCCGAAATTTGTGAAAAATATTTGTCAAAAGGAGATAAAATATATGTAGAAGGAAGAATCAAATCCAGACAATGGCAAGGAGAAGATGGAGTAACCAAATACACCACCGAAATTCAAGTGACCGAATTTACGTTTCTAACAACTAAAAAGGACACTGAATTAAACAAACCAAACATGGAAGGCTTTCAAGATCAGTCAAAAAACAGTAATTTTGACCACGAATAAGTAAGTTGAAAAGAGATATACAAACTTTTCAGCTTATAATTGTTTAACTAATAACCTCAAATTTGGACTCAGAACCCCCGAGTTTTCTGGAAACTATTGATACAAGCTTGCTCTTTGGTCTAACCGGGATTTTGGTCCTTTTGGCTTGCTCTGCTTTTATTTCGGGTGCAGAAGTAGCTCTTTTTTCGCTTTCCCAAAAGGACATTACTGATGCTTCTGAAAAAAATCCTAAGAAAGGGGATATTATTTCAATACTATTAAATCGTCCGAAACAATTATTAGCCACGATTTTAATTGTCAATAATTTTATCAATGTCGCCATTGTAATAGTTTTTGCTTTTTTAAAAGACCAACTTTTTGGTGGCATCAAAACAGAATTGTTGCAATGGATTATTGAAGTCGGTGTGGTAACCTTTACTATTTTGCTTTTCGGCGAAGTTTTGCCAAAAGTATACGCCAGTAGAAATAATATCAAGTTTTCGTTGTTTGCGGCTCAATCGGTTTTCATTTTAAACAAACTATTGTCGCCCATTAATTTACCGATGCGTGCCATTACTATTTATTTGGAAAATAAATTGGGGAAGAAAAAGTCAAATTTATCGGTGAGTCAACTTTCGCAAGCCTTAGAATTAACGTCCTCAGAAGAAACATCCGACGAAGAACAAAAAATTCTGGAAGGTATTGTTTCTTTTGGAAAAACAGATGCCAGCCAAGTAATGAGTCCGCGTATTGATGTGTTTGCTATAGAAGATGATGAAACCTTTCAGGAAATACTTCCCAAGATATTAGACAAAGGCTATTCAAGAATTCCGGTGTATCGAGACAATATTGACCAGATTGAAGGCGTTTTGTATGTCAAAGATTTATTACCGCATTTACATAAAAAAGATTTTGATTGGAAAAACCTGCTACGCGAACCGTTTTTTGTGCCTGAAAATAAGAAGTTAGACGATTTATTAAAGGATTTTCAGGGGATGAAAAGTCACTTAGCAGTTGTTGTTGACGAATACGGAGGCACATCCGGCGTTGTAACATTGGAAGATATTATTGAAGAAATTGTGGGTGATATCAGTGACGAATTTGATGATGAAAATATTAATTATTCGCAGATAGACGCGTTGAATTATCTGTTTGAAGGAAAAATAAACCTCAAAGATTTCTATCGAATTATTGATGTTCACGAAGAATTGTTTGAATCTAAAAAAGGTGAAGCCGAAACCTTGGCCGGATTTATTTTGGAGCTCATGGGTAGTTTTCCAAAAAAGGGACAAAAGATTCCTTTTAACAAAGTGCTGTTTACCATTGAAACAGTCGATCAAAAACGAATAAAACAAATAAAAGTAACGCTTGATGCTTAAAAATATCACCCTTGTCGGATTTCTTTTTTTATTGGTAACAGCTATTGGTTGTAAACAGGATCCTTTGCCCAAACCCAAAGCACATCTCCGTTTAGATTACACCCAAGCCAGTTACATGGGTTTTGAAAGTCCGTGTCCGTTTACCTTTGATTTTAATGGAAACACGAACGTAAAGGTCAAACCGGATTGCGGAATTACGATTGATTATCCAAAAATGAAAGCCACTATTTATCTCACATATAAACCGGTGACTAATAATATTGATAACTTATTACGTGATGCTCAAAAACTCACCTACGAACACGTAATTAAAGCCGATGACATTGTAGAACTACCTTTTGTAAACGCCAAAGACAAAGTCTATGGCATGTTTTATCAAGTGGGAGGAAACGCCGCTACCAACACCCAGTTTTATGTAACCGACAGCATCAATCACTTTGTAACCGGTTCGGTGTATTTCTATGCAAAACCTAATTTCGATTCCATCATGCCTGCTGCAAGTTATATCAAAGACGATATGCAAACGTTGATGGAAACGTTGCGTTGGAGGTAGGTTGTTTTTAAATTCATTATTAAATTATGCTTTATTGGCGAAAGGGTTTTAATCAATTGCATTTATTTCATGCTGGTTTGAAGCAAAAGCAAAGGATGAATTACATGCTTGTATGCACTATTTTATAAATTTTAAAATACTTTTCGGCATTTTTCAGAATCGCAACTAAATCCATTTCTTCTAAAATAATTTTGCTAAATTTGATAACACAATCTTAACATTGCATTGAAATAATTGATAGACTTTTGCAGAATATTATACCAA
>NZ_JBILTE010000152.1:0-6185 GCF_044371705.1 Flavobacterium sp.
CGGTAATTACTACCAATGTAGGTGGAAATGAGGAGGCAGTTCATTCCGGCGAGAATGGTTATATTTATCCGGTTGGAAACTATTTGGCTTTGAAAGAACTAATCGAATCGCTGTGGATGGGGGAAAAACAAATCAATAGTTTTACCAGAGAAGCGATTGAACAACATTTTTCAATTGAAAAGATGGTGCTCAATCATTTTGAATTGCTTAAAAAATAAGTATGTTATTTAACTCATTTGATTTTCTGATTTTTTTAATCCTAGTGTTTATTTTGTATTGGTTTGTTTTTAAAAATCAACTCAAGCAACAAAATATATTAGTATTAATTTCCAGTTATGTTTTTTATGGTTGGTGGGATTATCGTTTTTTAAGTCTCATACTCTTTAGTACGCTGCTAGATTATTTAGTGGGTCATTTTTTAGGGAAAACCATTCAACCTAAAAAAAGAAAATTACTGCTTTGGGTTAGTTTGCTCTTCAATTTAGGACTTTTAGGATTTTTTAAATATTATAATTTTTTTATTGAGAGTTGGGTAAGTTCTTGGGAAAGTGTAGGAGTAGAAATGCATGTTTCCACACTTCAAATAATTTTACCGGTAGGTATTTCTTTTTATACGTTTCAAACCCTAAGTTACACCATTGATGTGTACAAGAACAAAATAAAACCCACTGATAGCTTTATCGAATTTGCCTCTTTCGTTGCCTTTTTTCCACAACTTGTTGCAGGACCAATCGAACGAGCCAGTCATTTGTTACCCCAGTTTTCACGAAACCGAGTTTTTGATTATGAAAAGGCAGTTTCAGGAGTCCAACTTTTCATCTGGGGTTTTTTTAAGAAAGTAGTGATAGCCGATAGTTGTGCTATTTATGTCAATGAAATATTTGGTAAATATGAGCAGATGAACTCGCTGACATTGATTGTCGGGGTCTTTTTATTTGCTTTTCAAATTTATGGTGATTTTTCAGGTTATTCAGATATGGCGATTGGAATTTCACGCCTTTTTGGTTTTGATTTAATGAATAATTTTAAGTATCCGTACTTCGCAAAAAATATAGCCGAATTTTGGAGAAGGTGGCACATTTCTCTAACCACTTGGTTTCGCGATTATATTTATTTTCCATTGGGAGGCTCCCATGGTTCAAAAATCAATCAAATACGAAATATCTTCATCGTTTTTTTAATCAGCGGTGTGTGGCATGGTGCCAATTGGACATTTGTTTTTTGGGGATTTTTAAATGCTCTGTTTTTTATTCCCATCATTATTCTCACTTCCGATTCTAAAAAAAGTATTGAAACGATTGTCAAGAGTCATCAAACAAAGGTGAAAATGTTTTTCTCAATGATTCTTACATTTTCAATCACTTGTATCGGTTGGATTTTTTTCAGATCAGTAACCATAACAGATGCATTTGGGTACTTGCAACGAATAGTTGATTTTGATAGTTTTTCTGTTCAATACCTTTCCATTGAAAGATACAGTCTTGAGCCTCTGATTTTGATTATGTTCTTTATCGCAATTGAATGGATGAATCAAGCGTATGAACATCCTTTTATTGGTAAATTTGTTTGGCTAAAAACTTGGATAGTTATTTTATTGATAGTATTGTTTGGCGTTTATTCGAATGCTTTAGATTTCATTTATTTTCAGTTTTAATTACATGAAAAAATTTGGTAGTTACATAGGTTATTTTTTTATGCTAGTGATTGCAAGTCTCTACCTTGTTGATTTTTTATATACAGAAGCTTACAAAAGAGGTATTCCCAGAAACAAGGCCAGATATACCTTGTTGCTGAAAAATCAAACGTTTGACTACGTTTTTATGGGAAGTTCAAGAGTTGAAAACAGTATTTCTACTCAGGAAATTGAGCGAATTACACAAAAAAGAGCCATCAATTTAGGAACGCAAGGAGCAGATTTTGACGATGTTTACCTTTTTTTAAAATTATTGGTAGCTAACAATAATAATTTAAAAAATGTATTTGTCCAAATCGATGGCTCTTATGTAAATCAAATTGATTCTCAAATTTTAAAATCGCAGTTGATTCCTTATGTGTCGTCAAACGATGTTTTGGAAGAACACATGAAATTGAATGAGAAAGATTTTTATAAGTTGAAATACATCCCTTTTTATAAATATGCAAAAAGCGATTACAGCGTTGGTTTCAGAGAGGTATTTATGACACTTTTACAAAAAAAATCAAACATAGCATTTGATGATGGTTTTGTCCCTCTTGATGGCTATATGAATTCAGATAGTTCTGCTCGTTTTCCCAATACCATCAAGCAAAATAATAAAGCTGTTGATGAAATTAGTAAGCTTTGTCAGGGAAATAAAATTAATCTGTTGTTTTTTTGTGCACCTTATTGTTCAAATGTCGAAAACAAACATTTTACAAAGCTATTGGAAAATAAACTTCCGAATTTCAAAGATTATTCCGGTTCATTCACCAATGATAGTTTATTTAGAGATTGTAGTCATTTAAATGAAAAAGGTGCTCTGAAATTCACTGCTTTGTTTGCACAAGAAAATCTAAAAGAATCAAAATGACGATACTATTTCTAACACCTGAATTTCCGCATGCCAAATTAGGTCCTTCCGGTGGAATTGGAACCAGTATCAAAAATCTGGCAGCATCTTTAACTGACCTTGGAGTAGGTGTTCGCATTTTGATTTACGGACAAAAAGCGGATGCAGTTTGGGAAGAAAACGGAATTATTTTTGAAACACTTCAAAACATTAAATTCAAGGGGTTTTCCTGGTATTTAACCCGAAAGAAAATTGAAAAACGCATCAACCAACTTTATTCAGAAAAAAAAGTTGATTTAGTTGAAGCACCTGATTGGACAGGGATTACCTCTTTTATTCAACCCAATTGTCCCATTGTTATTCGAATGAATGGCTCAGATACTTATTTTTGTCATTTGGATGGACGTCAGGTAAAATTTTGGAACCGATTTCATGAAAAAAGAGCTTTGAAAAAGGCAAACGGACTAATATCGGTCAGTCAATTTACAGCCGATGTGACAAGGGAATTATTTCAACTAAAAAAGGAAATTACTATTATTCCCAATGGAATTGCAATTGAGGCATTTAAATCTGGCCATACCAATCCGGAAAGCAATCATGTAATTCTTTATTTCGGGACCTTAATTCGAAAAAAAGGAGCTTTAGAACTGCCACTGATTTTTAATGAAGTTATTAAATCTAATCCCAACGCTGAATTGCTTTTGATAGGGAAAGACAGTGCGGATATTTTTACAGGATCTACTTCCACTTGGGAATTGATGAAACCTTTATTTTCAGAAGAAGCGTTGAAACAAACTACTTACAGCGGCGGAATGCCTTATGATCAAATGCGAAATCAAATAGATTTGGCTTCCGTTTGCGTCTTTCCTACATTTGCCGAAGCATTGCCGGTTTCTTGGTTGGAAGCCATGGCAATGAAAAAAGCAATTGTTGCCTCAAATATTGGTTGGGCAAGTGAGATGATTGCCAATGATATTGAGGGTTATTTAGTGCATCCAAAACAACAGCATGAATATGCTCTGAAGATAGTGGAATTGCTAAACAATCCTGAAAAGGCATTAATTTTCGGAAATAATGCTTTTAAAAAAGTAGTAAGCACCTTTGAATCAAAGATAGTTGCTCAAAAAGCAGTTGATTTTTATGTAAAAATTGTCAATGAAAGAACCTGAATTTAAAATCTACCGCACAAAAAACGGCGAAGAAATTCTATATGTCGGTGAACCTGATTTGACTAAATTGGAATCAGTGGCTGATGGCTGTGGTGATTTGTGGCATAGTTCGTTGGATCAAGGTTATAAGAATGCTTTCCCCGAAATTATTTATCAGACGGCTACTTTTTATTGGTTCGCCTCTGATTTGGAAAATATAAATGAAACAGTCAATTGGAGAATAAATCCCTATCAATTTGCCATTCGCAAGACCATTTGGGAACAGCTCAATGGTTTTGATACAGACTACGACAACAAAGTAATGGCTGCCTTCGATTTGGGCTTTAATTTATTGCGTTATTGGGGAGGAACCGTTTTGTATGTGCAAGGTTTATTTCAACCGGAGTCTTCCAGTCGGCCTGTTGTTTCAACTTTTGATAACTATTTATTTTATCGTAAGAATTTTAAATTAGAACAATCGTATTACATGCTTTTGCGTGAAGGATTATGGAAGTACAGTCAGTGGAAGGCTTTTAACGCCGTATCTAAAAAATATAGTTTTAGAAATAATGTACCGCATATTCAAGTTCGTCCGTTAAACGAGTTACAAGGTAATCCAAGTGTAAGTTACATCATTCCAACAATGCTTCGTCAAGAATGGACAAAAGTACTTTTGGATGATTTGGCTAAGCAATCCTATCTTCCCAAAGAAGTTGTAATTGTTGATGCAACGCCAGAAGATAAAAGAGTAACAGATGCTTACACTTTGAAGAAATATCCTTTTGAAGTGATTGTTAAATGGCAAGAAACGCAAGGAAGTTGCCGAGCTCGAAACGAAGCAATTGAACTTTGTTCCGGAGAATACTATGTGTTTGGTGATGATGATATACGAATTCCTGCCGATTTTATTGAAAATCATATTCGGTTTTTACAAACGTATCAAGTCAAAGCTTGCAACGGTTTAGACATTCGTGCCGATCATACCAAACAAGATTTGAACGATTTGACTTCAAAATTGCATGAGTTAGGAATTGCTAGATGGAAATCAGGAACATCTTCTATGTTTAGCAATGCTAATTCATGTGTGCATTATTCGCTTATTGAAAAACTTCAGGGTAATGATATTAATTTTGATGGCGGATATGGAGAAGACAGTGATTTCGGTTTGTCTATTTTTAAAATAGGAGAAATGGTTTTGCACAATCCTTATGCTGTAAATTTGCACTTAAAACCTCCGGTTGGAGGCTATCGATATTGGGGGAGTGAAGCCAAGAAAAAAGGTAAAGTTCGCAAAAAACAGCCATGGGAATTGGATACTCCAGTGAAAAATATTCAACCCGTTCCGAGTCCGACGATTATGTATTTTAATTTGAAACATTTTTCAGAAAAACAGGTCAATGAATACCGCCATAAGTATTTTTTTCTATATTTATTTAAAGGACCTAAAACAAGGCTTCTTATAAAATTAGTGAAACTTCCGTATCGAATTTTACAGTTTAACAAATCTGTTTTTTACGCTCAGAAATTAATCAGTCTCGGAAAAAGAATAAGATAAATGATAAAAACAGCTTTAATAGTATGTACGTACAGGAGAGCAATTCCCTTGTTAAAACTGTTGAATTCGGTTGCTAATCAGAGCGTTTATCCCGATGAAATTCTTGTTGTAGACGGATCGGAAGGTGATGAAACAAAAGTGGCACTTTCAACCAACACTTTTAGTCATTTAAAATACTTTCAAGTTTCTTCCAATGACAGAGGACTTACCCGCCAACGAAATTTTGGAATTTCAAAAGTTGCCCATGATACTGCTGTTGTGTTTTTTTTAGATGACGATACCGTTTTGAAAAATGATTATTTTGAACAAATTTTAAACACGTATGCTTTGTTTCCCGGAGCTTTAGGAGTTGGTGGATATATTACTAATGAAGTTGCTTGGGAAAAAGTTACGGATAATTACCAGCCATTCATTAATGAATTTTATTTTGATGGATGGAAGCGGAAAGACGGAACACGATTTGTTTGGAGAAAAAAATTGGGACTAGACACCGATGTTCCACCCGGATTTGTACCGGAATTTTCCAACGGTAGAAGCATTGGTTTTTTGCCTCCCTCCGGAGAGATTTATCAAGTAGAACAATTGATGGGAGGCGTTTCCTCCTTTCGAAAGTCGGTTTTCGAAAGTCAAAGATTCTCTACTTATTTTGAAGGTTACGGACTTTATGAGGATGCCGACTTTACCATTCGATTATCCAAAATCGGAAAATTATATGTCAATACAGCAGCTTGCCTAGAACATTTTCACGAAGCAGCGGGTAGACCCAATCAATACAATTATGGAAAAATGGTTGTGAGAAACGGTTGGTATGTTTGGCGAATCAAAAATCCAAAACCGTCGATTACAGCACGATTTAAATGGAACAGTATTGTTTTATTGTTGACGCTTATTCGATTAAGTAATACTTTTACCTCGTCAAAAAAGACAGAAGCTTTCACCGAGACTTTAGGTAGA
>NZ_JBILTE010000024.1:0-20793 GCF_044371705.1 Flavobacterium sp.
GAAGACGAAGAAGGAAATCCCTACACCGGTTCCGTTCAAGTTTCTTTATTTCATTTAACGCCAAGCGATGAAAACATTAGCGAGCTTATGCCTGGAATGCTTTATGCTCAAAGCGAAACTAACCAAGAGGTGCTTTTAGAAACGTACGGAATGATAAATGTTGAACTTCGCGGAAATTCCGGCCAAAAAATAAATATTAAAGAGGGTCATACAGCCGAAATTGCACTACCAATTGATGCAAGTCAGATGGCTACAGCTCCAAATGTTATTCCGTTATGGCATTTTGATGAAGAAAAAGGATATTGGAAACAAGACGGTATCGCAACAAAAGTAGGGAATAAGTATGTAGGGGAGGTGTCTCATTTTTCATGGTGGAATTGTGACGCCCCTTTTCCGTTGGTTAATCTAACAGTAACAGTTGTAGATGGAAACGGAAATCCAATTTCAAATACCGGTGTTGGTTTAATTGCTAATGGAAATACGTATCCTGTCATGGGTTATACAAATACTGACGGACAAGTTTCCGGGTTAATTCCAGCAAATGTACCCATGGTATTAAATGTTTATGGCTCCTACTATTCTTGTTCGGAAAATACTATTTATTACACATCTTCTATAGGCCCTTTTTCAACTAATACTACACTTCCTCCTATTGTTATTAATAACTCAGCAAACGTTTTAAGTTCAAACGTTGTAGGTACTTTACTAAAATGTAACAATACAAATGTTACGAATGGTTATGTTGCTTTAAAACGCAGTGGTTCTTATTCCATAGCCCCAGTAACTAATGGTACTTTTAGCTTTAATGAGCTGTATTGCCCGAGCAATGCCTCATTTACTTTAAAAGGTTTTGATGTTGAAAATTTACAACAAACCGATTCAATCAATTATAATTTTGTAGCTCCAGTCACAACAATTGGAAATCTTCAAGCATGTAACTCAATTGATGAGTTTATTTCTTATCAAATTGACAATCAAACCACTGTGTTTATATTAGAAAATTTATACGGAAGTTCCTCGCAAGGGCAAGGAATGTCTGTTGGGGGTTCTGGTGCCAATTCTGGAGCATATATTTGGGGCTCTACAAGTTTGCCCGGAACTTATACAACTAGTCAATTTCAAATGGAAGGTTCGTTCGGATTTATTGGATCAACTACAACAAACACCTTACAATTCAATTTAAATCAATTTGGAGCCATCGGTGAATATATTGACATGACTTTTAGTGGAACTTATCAGGACAACACAGGAAATCATACGATAACTGGCGTAGTTCATGTAATAAGAGATAATTAAAGAACACTCAATCATTAAAAAATGCCCCAAATAGTGTCTAACTTTTTGGGGCATGTTCATTCTTGGGATTTTTTAATTTATTCCGGATCGTTCATTTTAAAACTTTCCATAAATTTTGTGGTATAGTTTCCGGCTACGTAATCCGGTTCTTCCATTAACTGTCGGTGAAACGGAATCGTTGTTTTAATTCCTTCAATATAAAACTCATCTAACGCACGTTTCATTTTGTTGATGGCTTCTTCTCTGGTTTGAGCGGTTGTAATCAACTTCGCAATCATGGAGTCGTAATTTGGTGGAATCGTATAACCTGCGTACACATGCGTATCTAAACGAACGCCATGACCTCCCGGAGCATGAAGCACCGTGATTTTACCCGGCGACGGACGGAAATCATTATAAGGATCTTCTGCATTGATACGACATTCAATGGCATGCAAATTAGGGTAATAATTTTTTCCGGAAATAGGCACACCTGCCGCTACTAATATTTGTTCACGAATCAAATCATAATCAACTACTTGTTCCGTAATTGGATGTTCTACTTGAATACGTGTATTCATTTCCATGAAATAGAAATTGCGGTGTTTGTCCACCAAAAATTCTACTGTACCGGCACCTTCATATTTAATAAATTCGGCAGCTCTAACGGCAGCTTCACCCATTTTATCTCGTAACTCGTCGGTCATAAAAGGCGAAGGCGTTTCTTCGGTTAATTTTTGGTGGCGACGTTGTACGGAACAGTCTCTTTCAGAAAGGTGACAGGCTTTTCCATAAGCATCTCCCACTACTTGAATTTCGATGTGACGCGGTTCTTCAATCAGTTTCTCCATATACATACCATCGTTTCCGAAGGCTGCAGCAGATTCTTGACGAGCACTTTCCCAAGCTTTCAGTAGTTCCTCTTTTTTCCAAACGGCACGCATTCCTTTTCCACCACCACCTGCAGTTGCTTTTAGCATCACGGGATAACCCATTTCTTTGGCGATTTTTTCGGCTTGTTCATAGGATTCTAACAATCCATCCGAACCGGGAACACAAGGAACACCTGCTTCTTTCATGGTAGCTTTTGCCGAAGCTTTGTCACCCATTCGATCAATCATCTCTGGAGAAGCTCCAATAAATTTTATTCCGTGTTCTTGACAAATCTTCGAAAACTTAGCATTTTCTGATAAGAATCCGTAACCCGGATGAATAGCGTCAGCGTTGGTAATCTCTGCCGCTGCAATAATATTAGACATTTTAAGATAGGACAAATTGCTTGGAGGTGGTCCAATACAAACCGCTTCGTCTGCAAACTTTACGTGCAAACTTTCAGCGTCGGCAGTTGAATAAACAGCTACCGTTTTGATGCCCATTTCTTTACAGGTTCTAATCACACGAAGTGCAATTTCTCCTCTATTGGCAATTAATATTTTTTTAAACATAATTTTTAATTAGATAATTAGACAATGTGTCAATTAGACAATTATGAAGATAGAACGCTTCTAACTTCCAATTTCTAACTTCTAACTTACTAGGACGGATCTACCAAAAATAACGGTTGATCAAATTCAACAGGCGACATATCGTCTACTAGAATTTTAACAATTTTACCTGATACTTCCGATTCAATTTCGTTGAATAACTTCATTGCTTCGATGACACAAACGGTATCACCTTTTGAAATAGTTGCACCAACTTCTACGAAAGGAGCTTTGTCCGGCGAAGGTTTTCTGTATAAAGTACCAATCATTGGCGACTTGATGGTTATGTACTTTGAATTGTCATCTGCTGCAATGGTTGCAGGAACATGCGGAGATGCGGCTACCGGAGCTTGTTGCTGTTGTTGCGGCATCATTTGTTGCATTGGTTGAGCGTTCGGATAATGCTGAAAATAAGAGGCTTCTGCCGCACCAGCTTCAGTAGTTTTGATGGTGATTTTGAAATCATCCATTTCCAATTTCACTTCGGTAGCTCCTGATTTTGCTACAAATTTGATTAGGTTTTGAATTTCTTTGATATCCATTTTGTTTTAGTTTAGTTTAGTTTTTTATTCTTTATCGTACGCCCATTTAAGGTAGATAGATCCCCAAGTGAATCCACCCCCAAATGCGGCGAATATTAAGTTATCTCCTTTTTTTATTTGATGTTCAAAATCACTTAAAAGCAATGGTAAAGTTGCCGAAGTGGTGTTTCCGTAACGTTCAATATTGACCAATACTTTGGCATCATTCAATCCCATCCGGCTGGAAGTTGCATCAATAATTCGTTTGTTTGCTTGATGAGCCACTAACCAATTCACATCGTCATGGGTCAAGTTATTGCGTTGCATGATTTTCTCACTCACATCTGCCATTCCGGAAACAGCGTATTTGAAAACGGTTTTTCCATCTTGAAACACAAAATGTTGTTTGTTTTTTACGGTTTCTTCCGAGGGAGGCAAAATAGAACCTCCGGCTTCAATTTTTAAGTATTCGCGACCAATTCCATCGCTTCTTAAGTATTCATCTTGCAACCCTAATCCCTCATGGTTAGGTTCAAAAAGAACAGCACCTGCACCATCTCCAAAGATAATGCAGGTTGCACGGTCGGTATAATCAATAATAGACGACATTTTATCGGCACCAATCAAAAGCACTTTTTTGTAACGCCCTGATTCAATATACGCAGCTGCATTTGACATTCCGTATAAAAAACTGGAACAAGCGGCTTGCAAATCGTAGGCAAAAGCATTGGTAGCTCCAATTTGCGTGGCCACGTAAACTGCGGTTGAAGCTACAGGCATATCGGGTGTAGCAGTTGCTACAATTACTAAATCAATTTCTGCAGGGTTAAGATTTCTCTTTTCAAGTAGGTTTTGTGCCGCTTTTATGGCTAAAAAGGAAGTTCCTTTTCCTTCTTCTTTTAATAATCTTCTTTCTTTAATTCCTGTTCGGGAGGTAATCCATTCATCGTTGGTATCAACCAAAGTTTCCAGTACTTTATTAGATAGTACAAAGTCAGGAACATAAGCACCAACGGCTGTAATGGCGGCTGTAATTTTACTCATAGGGTCTGCTAGTTTTTCTTTTTCCTTTACGGATAAAAAGAGGTGGAAATTACAAAAAAAAATCGAATCTTAATTGTTTTAGAAAAGCTTATTTTCTTTGAAATATAGGTATAACAAAAAAACTCTCACCAAGTGAGAGTTTGTCTTTATACTCTAAAGAAAAGTACTAAGCAACAGCTTCAGTTTTGTCAATAACTACCTGACCTCTGTAATACATTTTCCCTTCATGCCAGTAAGCTCTGTGGTACAAATGTGCTTCACCAGTTATCGGGCAAGTTGCAATTTGAGCAACAGTAGCTTTATAATGAGTTCTTCTTTTGTCTCTTCTAGTTTTCGAGGTTTTTCTCTTTGGATGTGCCATTTTACTATATTATTTATCCGTTAATAGTTTTTTTAATTGATCCCAACGCGGGTCGGTCTCTTCTGTTTTTGTTTCTTTTTTTTCTTCTTTGACTGCCAATTCCTTCAATTTTTCAATTGCTTCCGATTGCAACGATCCGTCTTTTACACCGGGATGTACTCTTTTCAATGGAACAGACAATACAATCATTTCATAAATGTATTGTGAAACGTCTATTTGATGTTCGCCATGCGGCAAAATCAATAACTCTTCATTCTCATTATTAAAAGCATCACCAAACTGAACCACTAAATCAATTTTCCCTTTGATGGGTAAATCAAAATATTCGCCTGTAACATCGCAAGGCACGTGAACAGTTCCTTTGTGCCTGAAATGCAACTCCAACATCGTTGATTTTTTCTCTAAAACAACGGTGGCGTTTACGGTACAAGCTTCAAAATCGTCATACTCAAAGCGATCAAAGAACGTTTTATCTATTTGATAGTCAAATTGATGTTTTCCCAGCTTTAATCCGATAAACGGAATTAAATATTCATTAGATACTTTCATCTCAACAGCAATTTGTCCCAAAAATTGGGTTTGCAAAGATATAAAATTATTATAATTCCAATACAGTAATAAACATTTTTTTGTTTAGTTCTGTTTTTCTTTTGTTTTCAATGGTTTTTCAATCATTTCGGCATAGTTTATTCGGGAATTATAAATGTCTATTGCCAAATAAACAGCCTCTTTGAATGAATTGTGGTCCGCTTGATTTTTTCCCGCTATTTCATAGGCCGTTCCATGGTCGGGCGAAGTTCTTATTTTATTTAATCCCGCCGTATAATTCACCCCATTTCCAAACGATAAGGTTTTAAACGGAATGAGTCCTTGGTCGTGGTAACAAGCCAAAACCGCATCGTATTTTTCATGCTGGTGACTGCCAAAAAAGCTATCGGCTGCAAATGGTCCGAATACCAAGGTTCCCTTTTCGAATAATTTTTTTAAAGTTGGACGAATGATTTCGTCTTCTTCTTTCCCAATTACGCCATTATCTCCCGAATGCGGATTCAATCCCAACAAAGCAATTTTGGGTTTTCTGATGCCAAAATCTTGGGTTAGAGACAATGCCAACGATTTTACCTTTTCTGAAATAAGTTTTTCATTCAAATGTTTGGAAACTTCATTCACAGGTACATGGTCGGTAAGCAAACCTACTTTTAAAGCATCGCTTACCATTAACATCACTGCATCGCCTTCTAATTCTTGATTCAGATAATCGGTATGACCCGGAAACTTGAATTCGTCCGATTGAATGTTGTATTTGTTAATTGGAGCGGTTACAAGCACGTCAATTTCGTTATCTTTCAATGCTTTGGTTGCTGCTACAAATGATTTTATGGCATAGGAACCTACAATGGGATCGTTTACGCCGTATTCTAGTTGAAAACTATCTTTCCAAACATTCAATACATTGATTTTGCCAATCACTACTTGGTCTAAGCGATCAATTCCATGCAATACAATACTGGATTCGACATTTTTTCTTAAAAACGAAAGCATTTTTACATTGGCAAAAATGACAGGTGTACAAAACTCGAGCATTCTGTTGTCTTCAAAAGTTTTAAACACCACTTCGGAGCCGATTCCGTTTAAATCGCCTATTGAAATGCCTACCAGAATATTTTCTGTTTTTTTCACCATGACCTCACGTTATTTATTCCTATTTTTGAAGTGCAAATTTAAGAAAATAAAACCACAATGTTTACAGGAATCATTGAAACTCTCGGTTACATCAAATGCATTGAAAAAGAACAAGATAATGTACACTTTACCATTGATGCAAGTATCACTCATGAACTAAAAGTCGACCAAAGTGTGGCTCATAATGGGGTGTGTCTGACTGTTGTTTCGACAAATGATAAAAATTACACTGTAACCGCAATTAAAGAAACCCTTGAAAAAACGAACCTATCCGATTGGAAAGAAGGTGATTTTGTCAATTTGGAGCGTGCCATGAAATTGGGCGATCGTTTAGATGGTCATATTGTTCAAGGCCATGTGGACCAAATTGGCACCTGTATTACTGTTCAAGAAGCCAATGGGAGTTGGTACTATACTTTTGAATACGATGCGACACTGAATAATTTGACCATTGAAAAAGGGTCGATTACCGTTAACGGTGTCAGTTTGACTGTGGTAAATTCTAAAAAGGCGGAGTTTAGCGTGGCAATTATTCCGTATACTTATGAACATACAAACTTCCACAATTTTCAAGTGGGCACAAAAGTAAATTTAGAGTTTGATGTGATTGGAAAATATGTAGCCAAACTACACAGCCAAAAGGAATAAAATCGATTAAACCGACTTTTTAAGCTGCATTTTTCTGAAAGTAAAGAAGGCAAAACCTATTCCTAACACTAGCAATAACCATAAATAACCATCAACCGGGGTTCCTGGCGGTGGTGGCCCTGGTGGCGGTGGTGGGGTTTCCTGGGCGTAAGTGCCTGCTATTGAAAACACCGTTAGTAGTAATAGTATTCTAGTTGGGACAAACTTCATAGGGTACAAAACTAAACAATTTATCTGCCTGACAAAATATTTTTGTAAAAATAAACACCCAAATATGCGGATCATCATTATAGAATGCAAAATAACAAGGGCAAAAATAGCTTAAAATCTAGTTCAAGTGAGGTTTTTGTTATTAAGAATGTGTGAAGTTTTGAAGGGAGGTGTAAGATTCTCCATAACTCTCTACCGCAAATTTAAAAGGACAATTATTTGACCTATGTTTGACCAGTAAAAACAAAAAAGCCTCACATTTCTGTGAAGCTTTGTCTTTGTTAGTGGTCCCACTTGGGCTCGAACCAAGGACCACCTGATTATGAGTCAGGTGCTCTAACCAACTGAGCTATAGGACCGGTTAAGAGGATGCAATATTACTACTAATTTTGGTTTACTCCAAAAATAATCGCGTTTTTATTGCCTTTACACACTTGTCATCGTTAGGTTTGACTGATGGTTTGGCTTTCTTTCTGAAAAAAGGTGCTTTCTTTCCTAATTATCAATAAAATATGATTGTTTGAAAAAGTATCCTGCGGATTTGAAAAGTAAAAATTGTATTTTTGCAGCATGGAAACGAACAGACAGAAGAAAATAGGCAGTGTATTGCAAAAAGATTTGGTGGATATCCTGCAGGGAGAAATTCGGAAAAACGGTATTTCCAATTTAGTAATATCCGTTTCAAAAGTAGCCGTTACCTCCGATTTATCGATAGCCAAAGTATATCTTAGTGTTTTCCCTTCTGATAGAGGAAACGAAATTTTGGCGGCCATCAAAACAAACACCCCATTAATCAAGCATGATTTGTCGCAACGGGTGAAACAGCAGCTGCGAAAAGTCCCCAATCTTGTGTTTTTTATTGACGACTCGTTAGAGTACATCGACCAGATTGAAAAAGCGATGAGTTTAAAAGAAAATCCGGTGGAAAACCGTGAACTTTTGGAGAAAAGAAAAAAATCATAAGTTGAAATTTCCGCTTTACATAGCCAAACGTTATTTGTTTAGTGGAAGTTCTAATAACGCCATAAACATTATTACCGGAATCTCTTCTTTGGGAATTATTGCCGGAACTACCGCCATGTTTGTGGTGCTTTCTGTTTTTAGTGGTTTAAAAGAATTCAGTTTGTCTTTTACAAATGATTTTGACCCGCAATTGAAAGCTTTTAGCACCAAAGGAAAAACTTTTACCGTTTCTCCTTCTCAAGAAAAACAGATGAAAGCCATTAAAGACATTGTTTCTTATACCAAAGTCATTGAGGAACGAGCCTTGTTTTCGTTTAACAGCAAAGACCATTTGGCATATATCAAAGGTGTGGATTCTAATTTTATATCAGTCAACGCTGTTGAAAAATCGATTTATCAAGGTCAGTGGTTGGAACCGCAAACCAATCAGGTAGTGGTTGGAGCGGGAATTGCACAAAAATTATCGGTGGGATTGTTTGATTTAGTCAATCCCTTTGAAGCTTTTGTGGCCAAACCCGGCAAAGGCACGATTGACAACCCCAATGAAGCGTTCAACAAAATGCAACTGGTGCCTGTTGGGTTCTATTTTTTGAACGAAGAAATCAGTCAGAAGTTTGTTTTCTGTGATTTAGAAGTCGCCCAAGAACTATTAGAATTTAAAACCAATCAAGTATCGGGAATTGAGTTCAAACTTGCCGCCAACGCCAGTGAATCAGCAACTATTGAAGTTTTAGAAAAAATATTTAAGGGTCAGATTACTTTAAAAAACCGCACGCAACTCAATGCCTCCTTGTACCGGATGCTGAATACTGAAAATTTGATTTTGTATTTGATATTAACATTGGTGTTGATTGTGACATTGTTCACCTTAATCGGAGCCATTATTATGACGATTATTGATAAAAAAAATCATCTGAAAACGCTTTACAGCTTGGGAGCTGAAATCAAAGAAATCCGACGGGTATTTTTACTTCAAGGCTTTTTAATTTGCCTCATTGGAGGTATCATCGGACTAGTTTTAGGAATTGTGATTGTTCTTCTGCAAAAAGAATATGAACTAGTGATGATCACCCAAAAACTGGCCTATCCTATCTTGTTTACTTTTAAGAACATCATTATTGTTCTTTTAACTATTGGAATATTAGGATTTTTAGCTTCGTGGATTGCCAGTAGTCGCGTCAATCGAAATTTGATGGATAATTAAACCGTCTGATAATTAGCATACACCTGAGCAATTTCTTCAAAAACATCCATCAATGCCATGGCACCATCAGTGGTGACTAATTTTTGTTTGTAATCTTTGAAACCGTGAATGCCTTTGAAATAATTGGTGTAATGGCGACGCATTTCAAAAATTCCCACGCGTTCACCTTTCCATTCCATTGACCAGATTAGGTGGTTTCGAGCTGCTTCGATGCGGTCTTTCATCGTGGGCTCAGGCAAATGTTCGCCGGTTTTGAAATAATGTTTGATTTCGTTAAAAATCCATGGATAACCAATGGCGGCACGTCCAATCATCATACCATCTAGACCGTATTTGTTTTTATATTCCAATGCTTTTTCAGGCGAATCGATATCGCCATTACCAAAAATAGGCATCGTAATTCTCGGATTGTTCTTGACACGAGCAATATGCGACCAATCGGAATGGCCTTTATACATCTGTGCACGTGTTCGGGCATGAACCGTTAAGGCTTGCACGCCAATATCTTGTAAACGTTCTGCGACTTCATCAATGTTGATGGAATTTTCATCCCAACCCAAACGTGTTTTTACGGTTACGGGAAGATTTGTTCCTTTAATGACTGCCTTTGTTAATCGAATCATCAAATCGACATCTTTTAAAACACCTGCACCTGCTCCTTTGCAAACCACTTTTTTAACAGGGCAACCAAAATTAATATCCACTAAATCGGGTTGAACAGCATCTACAATTCGGGATGATAGTTCCATCGCTTCTTCATCGCCACCAAAAATCTGAATACCCACCGGACGTTCATAGTCAAAAATGTCGAGTTTCATTTTGCTTTTCATCGCATCACGAATCAAGCCTTCGGACGAAATAAATTCCGAATACATCAAATCGGCACCGTGCAATTTACACAAGCGACGAAACGGCGGATCACTTACATCTTCCATTGGGGCAAGAAGCAAGGGAAAGTCGGGTAAGATGATGTTTCCGATTTTTGGCATTTGGGATTTTTTTGCAAAGATAGGGAAACGGGTGGGGTTTGCAAAATGGGCTATTTAAACCTGACTAGTTTATATTTTTCTAATACGGATGCTCTTTGCAGTAATAACAACAAATGAATAATTTTTTATCGTGTGATTCAATAGAATTTCAATAAAATAGAGGATATTTTTTCCAATTCAGAATAATGATAACGCAATAAGATAACGCTTACTTGATTTTGATTGTATGCAAATACTAAATCTCCAAAATCTTTGTCCTCGGTTAGAATAATTTTTGGAGGATTTTGAGCTAATTTAATTATTTCTAAATCTGATATACCTCTGTAATTATCAAAAATTGAAATCATTGCAATTTTATTTTTAACCAACGTTTCAATTATTGGTAAAGGAATATTTTCGTCTGCAATAATCATCTAAACATCTAATAATTCTTCGTTGCTGATAACATTTGCAGCATAATCCAACGCCGCCATTATTTGTTTGTATGTAATTTGAGGATACATTTTAAGTAAATCTTCTACGATTGCTCCTTCTGATAATTTTTTTAAAATTAGTTCAACCGTAATTCGTGTTCCTTTAATTAGCGGCTTTCCGTTCATTATTGCTAGGTCCCTAACAATTATTTCCTTTGTTTCATTCATAACTAAGTAGTTGAGTAAACAAATATACTAATTTTTATTGGTTTATCTCAACCTGACAGGTTTTCAAAACCTGTCAGGTTTAACCTCTTTAAAATCCAAAACTTTGCTTTATATTTGCACACAATACGCTAAGGAGCAGTCCCGATAGTTATGGGGAGTACAAAAGACACAGCGAACAGCCCGTTCGCCGAGGCGAAAACGCCCAATAAAATTGAATTAAACGAAGATGAAGAACATACGAAATTTTTGCATTATTGCTCACATTGACCACGGTAAAAGTACGTTGGCCGACCGATTATTGGGGGCTACGCAAACGGTGACGGCTCGTGAGGAAAAGGCTCAATTGCTGGATAATATGGATTTGGAGCGAGAACGTGGGATTACGATTAAGAGTCACGCGATTCAAATGGAATATACGTACAAAGGCGAAAAATATATTTTGAATTTGATTGATACGCCCGGACACGTGGATTTCTCCTATGAAGTTTCGCGATCCATTGCCGCTTGTGAAGGAGCATTATTGATTGTGGACGCCGCTCAAAGCATTCAGGCTCAAACGATTTCCAATTTATATTTGGCTTTAGAAAACGACTTGGAAATTATTCCGGTGTTGAATAAAGTGGATTTACCAAGTGCCAATCCGGAGGAAGTGAGCGACGATATCATTGATTTACTGGGTTGTAAATTAGAAGATATTATTCATGCGTCTGGTAAAACCGGTTTTGGTGTAGAAAATATTTTGGCAGCGATAATAGAAAAAATTCCCGCACCAAAAGGGAATGTTGACGAACCTTTACAGGCGTTGATTTTTGACTCACATTACAATCCGTTTCGTGGTATTGAGGTGATTTTCCGAGTGAAAAATGGTGAAATCAGAAAAGGTCAGAAGATTAAATTCATGGCCACTGGGAATGAATATTTTGCGGATGAAGTGGGGACTTTGAAATTAAATCAAGTTCCGAAAAACGTAATTTCAACTGGCGATGTAGGTTATTTGATTTCGGGTATTAAAGAAGCAAAAGAAGTTAAAGTAGGAGATACATTGACCGATGCTAAAAATCCTACCACCAATATGATTACAGGATTTGAGGATGTAAAGCCAATGGTTTTTGCCGGTATTTATCCGGTTGACACCGAAGATTATGAAGATTTGAGAGCTTCGATGGAAAAATTACAGCTAAATGATGCATCGTTGGTTTTTGTTCCTGAAAGTTCTGCTGCTTTAGGTTTTGGTTTCCGTTGTGGGTTTTTAGGAATGTTGCATTTAGAAATCATTCAAGAACGCTTGGAGCGTGAGTATGATATGACTGTGATTACAACAGTTCCCAACGTTTCCTATCATGCCTTTACCAAAAAAGAACCGGAAACGATCTTGATTGTAAATAATCCATCTGATTTGCCCGAACCATCAAAATTAGATCGAGTAGAAGAACCATATATTAAAGCTACCATCATTACCAAAGCAGAATTTGTGGGTAATGTAATGAGTTTGTGTATTGAAAAACGCGGTGTGATTACCAATCAAACCTATTTAACCACCGAACGTGTTGAATTAAATTTTGATATGCCGTTGGCTGAAATTGTATTCGATTTTTATGACCGATTGAAAACGGTTTCCAAAGGATATGCTTCGTTTGATTATTCACCTATTGGGATGCGTACCTCAAAATTAGTAAAATTAGATGTGTTGTTAAACGCTCAATCAGTGGATGCTTTGTCGGCTTTGATTCATGAAGACAATGCCTATAATATTGGTAAGAAAATGTGTGAAAAACTGCGTGAATTGATTCCGAGACAACAGTTTGACATTCCGATTCAAGCCGCAATTGGTGCAAAAATCATCGCTCGTGAAACGATAAAAGCGTTGCGAAAGGACGTGACTGCCAAATGTTACGGTGGAGATATTTCCCGTAAACGAAAACTGTTGGAAAAACAGAAAAAAGGTAAAAAGAGAATGCGTCAGGTGGGGAATGTAGAGATTCCACAGGAGGCGTTTATGGCGGTTTTGAAGTTGAATGATTAGAGACGTTGCAGTGCAACGTCTATACGATACAAACCCAATGACGAGAGTTGTTGGGTTTTTACATTTAAAAAAGTGTGGCCATATTTTTTTTCTATTAGATATTACTGTACATTACTATTAAATTAGAAGTATAAAAGCAGCTGCATTACAAATATATTAATTTAAAGAAAATACTTATATAATTCCTGTTTAGATGTATTATATCGATTGAATCAATTACTTTATCAATTTTTTTTTTTATTTTCGCTCTAAAGAACTAATTACAAAACAGTTTATGCGTCTAACTTATGCAGTATTGTTGCTATTAATTGCTCGGCCAATTTTTGGGCAAGGAATTGTGATAGATACCACAACTTACAGTATTCCGGACTTGGTTAAGTTAGAATTGACTCCAAATTCCTGCACGAACGAAACTAATTTTCAATTTTCATCCAAACAAAGTATTGGCATGTTTACCAATACCAATCCAAATTTTCCAATTCAAAAGGGAGTTATTATTCGGAATGGATTAGCAAAATATTCGGAAGGTACTTATTCCGGTCAAAATTTAAACAGTCAAATCAATTCAAACGGCGATGCTTATTTACAAAATTTAAGCAATTCATCCGGTCAAAATACTGCTATAACAGATGTGGCATTTTTACAATACGACTTTGTGCCCATTTCAAACACATTTAGTTTTGATTTTTTGTTTGCATCCAATGAATATGGCGAGTATCAATGTGGGTTTAGCGATGTTTTTGCTTTTGTTCTAACAAATCTGACCACTGGGGTTACCACCAATCTGGCTGTAATTCCTAACACTTCTACACCGGTTTCTGTTAAAAACATACGAGACTCAGCATACAATACTTCTTGTGTTTCCCAAAACCCGTCCTTTTTTGACACTTATAATTTTAATAGTCCAGCAACTTCTGCAACAAATATGCGAGGGCAAACAGTTTTAATGACTGCTTTTTCAAGTGTTACACCTAATCAAAATTACCGAATAAGAATGTCAATCGGCGATTATAATGACAGCAATTTTGATTCAGCTGTATTTCTTGCCAGTGGAAATTTTAGTGTGGGTTCTTCATTAGGTGTTAATCGAGTCATTTGTGAGGGTCAAACAATTCTTTTAAACAGTAACTTATCAAGTAATTTTCAAATTGAATGGAGTAAAGATGGAACTCCCATTGCAGGTCAAACCGGTTCAACTTTAACAGTTAGTGAACCCGGAACGTATTCATTCACAGCGGGCTTAAGCAATACCAATTGTGTAATTTCCGATGAAGTGGTATTGAGTACTTTACAAATAACTCCACCCCCTAACATTTCTACATGTGATACAGGGGCATCCTCTTACACTTTCAACTTGACAGAAAATGACGCGGAAAGTTTAGATCTTGATGCTTCGGCGTATTCCCTTCTTTATTTTGCGTCATTGCAAGATGCTATTGCTAACAGTCCAAGTATCCCCAGTTCGCAATTAAATGCTTATCAAAGCTCCGGAAATCAGACGATATATATTAAGGTTGTTCAAAATTCAGGAGGAGTTATTTGTGATGATTTAATTTCATTTAATTTAGAAGTCACCACAGGACTTACTGCTGGCGTGCCTCAAGATTTATTGCTTTGTACGGGCACCTCGGGAACTATAGTACGGAATTTAAATGATTTTTCACCGATTGTTCTCAACGGTTTGGATCCAAATGATTATACAGTCACCTACCATTCAACAGAAAATGGGGCTTTAACAAGTACTGATCTTATACAAAATCCTTCTAATTTTACTTTTTCCGTTGCAAATAACCCCTATATTATTTGGATTCGCTTGGAAAACAATAGTAATTCGTTTTGTTTTGACGTGGTAAGTTTTACAATCGAAGTGTATTTTACGCCCCCTGTTGACACCTTAGGAATGCTCATTGGCTGTAGTAGTGTAGTTCTACCGCCACTAACCAACGGAAATTATTATACGGGACAAAATGGCACAGGCACAATGCTAAACGCCGGCGACGTTATTGTAAATAGTAGTACTATTTACATCTATAATAACCCCCTCACATTCAATGGCTGTGATAATCAAAGTAGTGTCACAATTGTTATCGTTGAAGAGGCTGATATTGATCCGATTGGTTGTGCTGTTTATAATGTTCCTGATTTACCTGCAGGAGAGTTTTATACATTGCCTAACGCTACCGGTACTTTGCTGCCGCCGGGGACTGAACTCACAACCAACCAAACAATATATTATCATGCGATTGTGGAAAATGTTTTTTGCATAGAAATTCCTATAGCTGTTGAAATTTATCCTCTTCCTCCGGTAGATACGATGGCTGATGTAATTACTTGTGACAGTTATGTTTTACCAACCCCTATCAACGGCGAATATTACATTGACAATGAAACAGGAGCTACTTTAACACCGGGTTCTGAAATTTTTGAAAGTACCGATCTTACTTTAATTGCAACTTCTCAATTTTGTACCAATCAATCTGAATTTTCAGTAACCATAATAGATGGTGATTTTTTTGATTTGCCTGTTGTTTCTTGCGGAAGTTACATGCTTCCGGATTTCGGTGTTGGAAACTACTATACGCAACCAGGTGGACAAGGAACTCAAATTACGCCCGGCACTACTATAACTACCTCACGAACCCTATATTTTTATGTGCAGACAACCACGTTTCCAAACTGTACGCAAAATTTTGATTTAGAAATTACAATCAATCCGGTTCCTCCGGTAGACACCCCTTCCTTTGTCTCCTCTTGTGGAAACTATACTTTACCTCCATTAACAAACGGAACATATTATAGTTTATCAAATGGTTTGGGTTCTATCTTATTTCCCGGGGACATAATAACCTCTACAAAAACAATTTATATTTATGCGACAAATAGTACTTGTAGCAATGAACACAGTTTATTGATTCAAGTAAATCCAAAACCTCCTGTGGATAATTTTACCGATGTTTTTGTGTGTGATCCAACTTTTACCTTGCCCGCCTTAACAAACGGACAATATTACACATTAAGCGGTGGACCCGCTGGTGGAGGAGCAATTCTTCAACCTGGCACGGTTTTAAATGCATCACAAACACTTTACATTTATAATCCATCCACGTTAGTGGCTAATTGTTATAATGAAAGTGTCTTTTCTATTTCAATTAATTATATCGACTTAGGTCCAATTGTTCCCGTTTTTGCTTGTGATAATTACACACTTCCCGCTTTAACCATTGGTAATTATTACACAGAACCTCTAGGACAAGGAACGTTAATTCCATTTGGTACTGTTTTAACGACTACTCAAACAATTTATGTGTATGCTCAAATTGGTAATCGGTTAAACTGTAGTGCTGAAGCTTCCTTTTTGGTTACTATTTCAGAAACACCCGTACTTCCTTCTTTTGCAAATGTTAATCGATGTGGCAATTATGTTTTACCTGCTCTGACCGAAGGGAATTACTATACCGGGAGTAATGGAGCTGGGACTCTTTTAACTGCAGGAACAAGTATTATAAGTACTCAAACCGTTTATGTTTTTGCTACTGCTCCTGACAATGTGAATTGCTTTGATGAAAAATCATTTGTAGTTACTATTGTTCCTTTAAATGATTTTCCTTTTGAACCGGGAACCATTTGTGTTGATTTAACCACGGGTGATTTAATCAGTCCACATATTTTTACAACCGGTTTAAACCCTACCGTTTTTACTGTAGAATGGTTTTTAAATGGCACATTAGTGGGCGTTGGCCCTACCTATACAGCCACTCAAGATGGAACGTATACTGTTGAATTTACCAAGAACACACCTAATACTGGCACCAATTGCGGTTACAACACTACCACTGTAATTGTAGAAAAATCGAGTATTGCAGCAGGTTTTTTAACTGTAATTGACGATTTTTATGAGTCAGTAGATATAACTGTTACCATCACCGGCGGTTTTGGTGATTATGTTTTTCAATTGGATGATGGGCCTGTACAAGGCAGTCCGGTGTTTTCAAACGTTGATTCCGGAGATCATATTGTTTCTATCATTGATACCAAAGGTGATTGCGGTATTTTACAATTGAATGCAAACGTTTTAAAATATCCCAAATTTTTTACGCCAAATAACGACAGCTACAACGATACATGGAATATTGTAGATTTAGCAAATCAGCAGGAAGCAGTCATTTTTATTTATGACCGTTACGGTAAATTAATTAAACAAATAAGTCCAAGTGGCTTCGGATGGGACGGCACGTACAATGGTCAACCGCTACCTTCTACAGATTATTGGTTTGAAGTTCGCTATACAAAAGAAGACAAAGCAAATATCTTCAAATCGCATTTTAGCTTAAAAAGATAGTTCCATAGCTTATTTGTATCTTTGTCATCTAATTTTTTATTGATGATTGAAGATAAAACCCCACAGCGTACCAGTATTTCTCAATTGGGAGAATTTGGATTAATTGACCATTTGACTAAACATTTTGATATCAAACAGCCTTCCACGCTCAAAAGTATAGGCGATGATGCTGCCGTTTTGAATTTTGGAGATAAAAGAGTGGTGGTATCTACCGACTTATTAATTGAGGGTGTTCATTTTGATTTGGCCTATATGCCCTTAAAACATTTAGGTTACAAAGCAGTTGTTTCCAATGTTTCCGATATCTGTGCGATGAACGCGAAACCAACCCAAATTACTGTATCAATCGCCGTTTCCAATCGATTTCCACTAGAAGCATTAGAAGAATTATTTGAAGGAATTACCACCGCTTCTAAAGTTTACAATGTAGATGTAATTGGAGGCGATACCACTTCCTCTCAAAAAGGAATGATTATTTCCATTACGGCTATAGGCGAAGCAAGGGAGGAAGATCTCGTTTATAGGAGTGGAGCAAAGGAAAATGATTTGTTAGTTGTTACGGGAGATTTGGGTTCCGCCTATATGGGTTTGCAAGTTTTAGAACGCGAAAAACAAGTGTTTCAGGTAAATCCGAATAATCAACCCGACTTAGACAATTACACCTACTTGATTGAACGGCAATTAAAACCGGAAGCCCGAAAAGACATTCGAGAATTATTGGAGAAATTGGAGGTGAAGCCCACTGCAATGATTGATATCTCCGACGGTCTGTCCTCTGAAATTTTACATTTATGCAAACAATCGAATGTTGGCTGTCATTTGTATGAAGAAAAAATTCCGTTGGACCCACAGTTAATAAATGTTTGTGAGGAATTTGATATAGACAGTACAACCGTTGCTATAAATGGAGGAGAAGACTATGAATTGTTGTTCACCATTGCTTTGGAAGATTTCGATAAAATCAAAGCCAACCCAAATCTAACAGTCATTGGGCACATGTGCAATGCTTCCGAAGGACAAAACTTAATTACAAGAGCCTCTGAGAAAATACCATTGAAAGCCCGTGGTTGGGATGCTTTAACCGAATAAATAACAACAAAAAAAAGCGATACTTTGGGGAAGTATCCCTTTTTCTATTGATAAGCAGCGTTTAGGTTAAGTTTTTTTCTTTTGATTGGGGCAAAAGGGTGAAAAGTCGAAGGTGCTACTTATGTATTTTACTTGATTTTGATGAAGTAAAATTAGACTAAAACGCAGTGGGTTTAAATACGGTTTTCCGTAAAAATGGTTGCGGTTTTCCTCGTATTTTAGTGCGGTTTCCCTTTAGCAAAAAGATAAAATAAAAAAAAGCATTGTTGGTGAGACAATGCCTTTTTAAATCTTTCATCCGATAGTTTAATTATTTATTGTTTTTTATTTGGATCAAAAATTAACAATGAAACATCTATTTATCAAACTACCGCTACTACTAACAATTAACTAACTTCTTTAAAAAATTACAATGTAAAGATAGGTACTATTAAAGAAATATGATTACGGTTTACAGTAAAGTATGTTGCGGGTTTACGCACATTTTACCCATAAAAAAAGGTTGACTAAATCAACCCTTTGTTTTTTGCTTCAGAAATAAGTTCTACATCACTGCCTCCTTTTACACTTAAAATTTCTTTTAGATTCAATTTCCTCTTTTCAATGGCACTGAGTGATAGGGGAACATAATTGGTTAAATCTTTAGTCTTTGTACCTTTTGAAAGATGGTACAATATCTGTTTATCGAATTCATCTACTTGGATATAATCGTATTGCGACTGACTTACGAACTTTACAACCGTTTGGCTATAATAGTTGTCATCATTCAAAATTTTATCAAAAGCGAAGAGTAGTTCATCAAAGGTCAAATCGTTTTTAATGATTAATCCATTTGGATTAATATCCTTAATAATGTTATTGATTTTTATCAATTCCGTATGCATGGTCAACAAGATGATTTTGCATTGAGGCATTTTTTTAGTAAGCATTTTTGCCAAATCCTCTCCCGACATAATATTTTTTTCTTCATAAGAAGGCATACTAATATCTAAAAAGGCAATATCAAAAGGTGTTAAGTCTGATGCTACTATCTCTTCGTAAGCGGATTTACAGTTATTAGCTTGCGTAACATTGTATTCAAAATCCTCACCTTTATAACTTTTTAATGCATTCTTATAAGCTTCAATAATAAACGGGTGATCGTCAACAATTAAAATTCTGTTATTTTTTGACATTTTAAGATTTTGATTTTAAGTTTGAATTACTTCCAAATATAAAAAAGAAATTGCACTTTCATGTAAAAGTGTTGTCAATTTTACCACAACAACATTATTTTTCTTTAAATAACATGCAACTATTATGCATCTGGTAACGGAGCTCCTACAGCGATATCGCAGCGGTGATGGGGTTGCCCATGAGCCGGATTGTTTTTTGGTTTTGGCGTATTTGCAGTCGTAGTTGCTTGTGGTGTTGGTTTGGCTTGAGCACTAGGTGTTATTGTTGTAGTTGCTTGCGGTGTTGCCTGCGGTGTTGGCTGAGCAGGTTGCGTTGCTGTATTTGCAGCACTTTCACTTTGCACCGTTTTGAAAAATGACTTTGGTCCGGCTGATTGTTTTACCGGAGAATCACTTTGTTGTGTTGCAGGTCCGTCTAACGGAGCTCCCACAGCAATATCACATCTGTGAAAAGGTTCACCATGTGCCGGGTTTAAGGCCGGTTTTTCACCTGTTGGCTTTGTTTCAGCAGGTGTTGTAGCAACTTTTGGAGCTACTGTTGTTGATTCTGTTGCATTGGTTTGTGTTTCAGTTGCAGCAGCAGCCTCTTCTTTTTTACAAGAAACGACTAACAACGAAAAACTTGCTAAAGCTAAAAATAAATACTTTGTTGTCATACCATTAAAATTTTAATGATTCAAATATACAATTCTGAATGATATTGCATTCAATTTTAACTTCATAAAATTAAAAATAAGCTCTCAATTGCACGCTTCCCGTGTGAATCACTTGACTACTTTCACTATTTCTCCCCTGATAATTTAGATTTACATCTAGAAATTTCGTTAAGTTTTTTTGAATAAGTAAACGCCAAGTTTGATTTTTACCCGGTTGCAATCCTTCCAACATTTGGAAACCAACGGCAGAAACAGCACTCCCTGTAAAATCGTTGTTAAACAGTGAAAGTTCGCCATTCACTGTAAATTGTTTCTTTCCCACATACGTAAAGGAAGTTCCTAAACGCTGTTGTTTCAGTACTTCAAAAGCAGCTAGGTTATTTTCTTTGCTTTGAAATTCATAAAACACATCTAAACTGGTGTTTTGCGAAAACAAATAAGAAATTTTAGGAGACAAAAGATAACCTTCAACCTCGAAGTTTCTAACC
>NZ_JBILTE010000153.1:0-6079 GCF_044371705.1 Flavobacterium sp.
ATTAAATAAAACCGTCTATTTAAAACTATTGACCTCTGTAGAATATAACTGTACTGATTGTTTTGATGACTATATTAATATCAAGAAAAATACTTCGATGCTTGATGTAATACAAATCATATTGTAGTTTAATCAAACTATCTTGGATTGAATCTCCGTAGGCGTATTTTACTTGTGCCCAACCGGTTAGTCCTGGTTTAATCACATGTCGGGTTTGATAAAAAGGCATGACTGCAGCTATCTCTTCCACAAAAATAGGCCGTTCAGGTCGTGGACCAATAACTGCCATATCTCCTAAAAAGATATTTATAAATTGTGGAATTTCATCAATTCTTGATTTGCGTAAAAATTTCCCAAAAGGAGTAATTCGAACATCGTTGGTTGTGGCAAAAACGGCTCCATTTTGCTCGGCGTTCTTTACCATGGTACGAAACTTAAGTATTCGAAAAACTTTACCATTACGTCCTACTCTATTTTGAAAATACAACAGTGATCCTTTGTTTCCAAAGGCATTTCCAACAAGGATAAAGGGCAAAAGCAAAACACCTATAAAAATCCCAATAACAGAGAAAATAAGTTCCAACAGTCGCACTACAAATAGGTACAGACGATTTTGGTTACTTCTGCTAAAAGGGAAATATCGATAAAAATCTTTGGCAACATACTGCACAGGTATTCGCTGTGTCAAACTTTCATACACTTGTGTATACTCACGAATCATGAACCCACTTTCAAGCAAATTCAAAAGCTTATTATATAAATCTACTGTAATAGCATCTGTTTTTTCTGTTGCAATTACAATTTCAGAAATGCCTTTTTCTTTCACAAAAACTTCCAATTCGTCAACAGAAATATTTTTGATATTTGTTTCAACTTCCAACACTTCTCTGGACTCATCAGTTTTTAAAAAACCTAAAATCTTGTAATGCGGATCAATATTTTGCAAACCTTTGATGAGTTCTTCTACCTGATTTATTTCACAGACCAAAAGTGCCTTTTTCTCAAAGCGATTAGATGCTAAAAAGCTTTGATAAAACATTCTCCACAGAAATAAAGAGAATACAACGGCAACATAAAAATAAACAATTTGAATACGATTATTTGGCAACACCGGCGTTAGTATAGGTGTTAGCAGGTATAAAAGAACTGTTGTAGAACCGGTAAGAATAATACTTTTAATAACCAAAAACTGATTACTCGCGACTTGAAGATTGTACATTTCAAAAACAGTTCCTAAAAAAAGTAGATAGGTTCCTAAAACAATGGTCCAATAGTAATTAGATGAATTAATTTGAAAATAATCAAAATCAAAAATAACACCAACAACGTAAAGGGAAGCCAAAACAAAAAGCACATCAAAAATCCGCAACAATATTTTACGTTCTGAAATTTCGAAATGTATTTTCTTTTTATTCTTCACAGCGAAACCTACTTAAATAAGTGCCTTCAAAAATAGTTATAAATTAATTGCTTTCAAACAACTGAATCCATTGATGTTTAACAACTCGCCAATCAAAATTTTGAACCTGCTTATTTGCATTCACTGAAATATGATTTGCAAAATTAAAATCATTTAAATACATCTTGATCGCCGCTACCATTGCCTGAGGATTATTTGATTCAACCAATTGTCCTGTTTTTCCATGCTCAATTAAAAATGGAATTCCCCCAACATTCGTGGAAACAACCGGCAGACCCAATGCCATCGCTTCAATAACACTCACAGGCATATTGTCGATGGTAGTTGTATTAATAAAAATATCGTAGTCTTTTGCACGAGCAATCCATTCTTCCTTTGAAAGTTTGCCCGGCAATTGCACTTCTAAACCATAGGAATCGATTATTGTTTGCATTTCTAACTTTGAAATGTCCTTAAAAGGACCAATCATAGTTAATTGTGCTTCAGGGTACTCTTTTTTCAAAATTGCAACTACTTGAACAGCCATTTCGGGATTATATATTTTGGCAAGTGCACGAACCCACAGCAATTTTGGGCGAAATGAATCCCGCATTTTGAACGTATAATTCTCTAATTCAACAGCATTGGGAATAATTTGTACTCTTGGTATATCAAATTCCTTTAGATGTGAATGCAAATATTCAGATGGAATTACAGTTTTAAAAGCATAATTCACAAGGAAACTGGTTGCCTTTCTACTTGTACTGAAACGATAAGGTAGATTTCCTCCATGTAAAATTGGGATGTAGGGTAAGCGGAGATATTTGCAAAGTTTACTCACATAAAAGGCGTACCAAAAACTAAGAGTGCTATACGTGTCAATTAAAACGAAATCAGTTTGCTTGCGATGTACAAAGACGACCCATAACATATGTAAAAATCGCAGCAAAATATTTTTCTTAGATGAGGCCACAACTACTTTATAACCTTCACCTTGCAATAAAGCTCCTAAGGTATCGATGGTTGAAACATTAAGTCCGTGACTTGAAACTTTATTCCCTACGTATATCAGTGTTTTCATAAAGTACAACTTTTAGTAAGGATAAGGCGTAAATAAAAGCAGGAGCTGCAGTTCGCATAGCGGCATGATTTAAGGTTAAAAACCAAAAAAGCAGAAATGGGATTATGTAAATATTTCCTTTATTTCCTAATAACGCAATCAAGGGAACCGTAAATAAAAGTAAAAGAGCCAGAATTCCAAAAAACCCGTGTTCTCCAATTAAACGGGTGATTTCATTATGAGAGGCAATGACCATTCCGGTTTGCTGTTTGCGAATTTCGGTACCTTTGGCAACACCCATTCCCAAGAATGGATTTTCTAAAAAACCTTCAATTTCAGTCAATGATATTGCTTCACGTCCGGAAAATTTAGTTTCTTTTTCTCTTCCCATAGCATCTTTGTTTTGATAACGCTTATCAATCAACCCTCCTGTGTTTATTGAAGTATAGGTCCAAGAAAGTACAAAAATCAAAAGAAAGAATGAAATTAAAACCACTACTTTCCTTTTTCCCTTGCTATTAACTTTAAAAAAAGTTATTAAAATCAATGCCAAAATCATTAATAATCCTGCGATCATTCCTCCTCTGGAAAAGGTTAATAATCCGCGATAAGTGAATAGCGTAGTTATTAAAAAATTTACAAGAACCAATCGGAATGAAGGAGAATCAAAAATCATTCTACCGGCAAAAATAAAAATCCCTAAGCCCAAAGCTGTAGCTACTTGATTGGGTCCAAATCCGCCCGAAGTGGCAAAATTCGAACCGGTTGAGGTAATAACTTCTCTTAAATCAGGCGTATAAAGCGTTAAATAAATTGCACAAGAGATAATTGGCAAACCGGCTGCTAAAAGAACTCTTTTTAATTCAGTTAAACTAATTGGACGTAAATAGCAGTAAATGGCGGAAATTGCCAAACAAATTTCACCCGAGATATTAAAAATGATGGTTTTACGCATTTCAACGCCACTTCCTAAAACCTGTGTTCCCAACAATATTCCGGGAACTAGCAAAAGAATAAAGAACCAATAAGGAATGGAGTTTTTTGACAATCCGCTGTAATACATCCCTACAATCATAAAAAAAATAACGCCATATTTTGAGAATTCATGATTGGGATTTCCTCCGGTCATCCGCAAAAAAACTTCGCTTCCAACAATGTAAGCAGCTACATATAAAACTTCGTTGTTTCTGTTTTGATTTTTTATCACTAAAATCAGACCCAAACCAATCATTAAAAAAGCGTAAACTTTTGCTAAGGGTAGAAACGCAAAAACCAATGCTCCTAGCAGTGCATGAAAAAGTATGAGCGAAATATAAGTTTTATCAGCTATTTTCATGGGAATTTAAAATCCAGTTTAAGTAGTTTGAAAGCACTTGATCTTCTGTGTAATTTTCAATCACTTGTTGATGAAAAATAGCACTCCACTTTTCTCTGACTTCTATGTTTTCAATGGCAAACGAAAGTAATTCACAAAATTCTTCACTGGCATTTGAAGACACTATTCCACCATTTACTTTATTGATTATCAATTCAGGTAATTCTCCAACTGCAGTTACAATTACTGGTTTGCTATACAATCCATATTCTAAAACCACCACCGGTAAACCTTCAGAAACAGAAGTCAATACACAAATAGCCGCTTGATTAATGACCGTCGCATTATCTGCAATGCCGTCATAAAAAAAAACACTATTCTCTAATCCTTTTTCCTTGCAAAGGTTTTGTACTTGTTGACCATAGTCTGTTTCTAAACCATTTCCAACACAGTGAAAAGTCCAATCAGGATACTTGTTTTTAATGCAATCGGCTACCTCAACTAACATTGTCTGATTCTTCTGCCAGCGAATATTTGCCAAACAAAGTATTCTTTTATTTGCAACACCTTTTAAAATGGCTCCCTCAGAAACAGTTTCCTTTACAACAAAATTAGATAAAAAAAGTACCTTGGGACAAGCTAATTTTTGTTTTGCCCAAACTTCTAAATCTTTATTTACCACGATTATTCCACTAAAAAAATTTGAAAAAATCCGCAAGGTATTATTCTGAAATCCCGAGGAAAACGCTCTATTACCATTGTGATCATGCCAAATGATTTTAATGGAAGGATGCAAAATTTTAGTCAATACCGCCGTAAAAAAGGAAGTCCCATGCGCATGTATGTGTGAAATCCGGTTGGTTTTACAATACTTGACAAACAATAAAAGAGATGTAAAATCAATTTTTCTTGTTCTATTTAAGAAAAGGTAGCTTACATCTCTATTCAATTTATCTTTTAACAAACCTTCATTTCTTGTAGTAACTAATCCTGAAAATCCAACTCTTGACAACAAGGCATTTGCATAATTTACAGCCATCCGTTCCGCTCCACCAATTTCGAGTGAATCAATAAGTTGTACAATACGCAAGTCGTTTTTTGAACTTCTTTTCATGAATGAAAGAATGTATTTATCAGGTAATAAACACAAAAATAAGACAACCAATAGTTTTATTACGATAACAATTGCTTTATTTCACTTTGCATGCGTTCGATTGTAAACTTTCGCGACCATTCCATCGCTGATGTAGCCATCTCAAAGTACTTCTTTTGATCGGATGCTAAATCAAAAATTATTTTAGTGTCATTTTGAATAATTCCGTTTAGTAAGACGCCTCTCTTACCAAAATCAACCATTTGTGGCACGCAAGACACTTTTGTGGCAAGTGGCACACAGCCCCAAAACATTGCTTCAGCTACTGCTTTTGGCCAACCTTCACTCAATGATGGTAAAAACAGAAAATGACTGTTTTGATACGCATCAATTAAATCGTTGCGGGATTGATTCCCCCTTAAGTGGACAAAATCATGTAAATTATTAGCAGAAATATATTGTTCTAATTTATTTCGTTCGGCACCTTCTCCATACATATCCAATTGAATCTGGCAGCCCATTGCTTGTAATTGTTCTACACATTGAATAGCATACAAGGGTTGTTTGCCGGAAGAAAGTGTGCCTACAAAAAGTGCATGAATCAATTGATTAGTATTTCTGGGAGGTGTTTCTTTTATTTCATTTTCACTATAAGTTGCCGTAAAAAATGATTTGCAATTCTTAGAGTTTCCTTCCCAATCACCGTAGACTAAAACTGTCATGTTTCGGGTTAAAAAAGTGTTGTTCAGTAGTTTTTTCTGCAAGCGGTAGGTCCAAGGTTGTTTTGCATTTGGATCCCAGTTACCGGCATACTTAGCCGTTTTTCTTTTATTTGGAAATAAAATCTGCACCAAACAGGCAAGCAAACCAATATTTCCCGGACAACGAAGGTGAATGTGATCGGCCTTTTTCATCGCCCAAAAAATAACCCAACAATTGAATGGAATGGCAAAGATTGTCCCAAATATTCCCGCAAGGGAGATTAAATTAAACGCTTGAATAGACTTAAATGACAGATTTGGATTTACATACGATGCATGAATAGGTGAAATTGAAAAATCGTTTTTTGGAGCAACCACAATCATTTTATCTACATGTTCTCCCCACAAATTCATTTCATTGACATAGGGAGCATAAGCAAAGTATTTTCCGTTTTGCTCTGTATGTTCAACATGTGTTAGAATGCAAAAAATCATTAATTGATTATTTTAG
>NZ_JBILTE010000025.1:0-20408 GCF_044371705.1 Flavobacterium sp.
AAATGTCTGCAACAGGAATATCCTAACAAATTAGGCCAATTACTTTTGGATTCCACAGAAATTCAATCACCCAAACAATTGCATCCTGCCTTTTACGGTTGTTTTGATTGGCATTCGTCGGTTCATGGCCATTGGAGTTTGGTTTATTTATTGAAAAGATACCCTAATTTAAAGGAAAGAAATCAACTAATTGAAAAGCTAAAAACTAATTTATCTCAAAAAAATATTCAGGCTGAGGTAGCCTACTTCAATAAAAATCATGAAAAGTCATTTGAGCGAACGTATGGTTGGAATTGGCTTCTAAAACTTCTATTGGAATTGGAATCGTACCCTGAACCTTTTGCACAGGAATTGGCTCAGAATTTAAAACCGTTGACCAGTATTTTGATTGAACGATATATTGAGTTTCTACCTAAGTTGCTCTATCCTGTTCGAGTAGGAACGCATAGCAATACTGCTTTCGGATTGTCCAATGCTTGGGATTATGCGGTATATTCAAAAAACACCCTTTTGCAAAACAGCATTAAAGAAAATGCGTTGCGACTTTTTTCTGCCGATGAAAATTGTCCATTTTCTTGGGAGCCTAGTGGAACTGATTTTTTATCTCCCTGCTTGGAAGAAATGGGTTTGATGGCACGACTTTTACCTGAAAAAGAATTTATGATCTGGGCCAAAAAGTTCGCTCCCAATTTGTTTAAAACGCAATTTACATGGGAAGTTGCAAAGGTCTCCGACAGAACCGATGGTCATTTGGTGCATTTAGACGGACTCAATTTTAGCAGAGCTTGGAATTTTTATGCTTTGGCTAATCAATACCCAAAATCTTTTTCACATCTGAAAAACGTGGCCGATACGCATTTTTTATTTTCGTTACCTTCGGTAGTGGATGGTAATTACGAAGGCGAACATTGGTTGGCTTCTTTCGCTTTACGTGCTTTTGAGGAGAAAAAGTAATTTCATATCCGTATTTTTGCCTAAAAATTGACACATGCCTCAAGAACTTCTCATTCAAGTTGCCCCTGAAGTCGCAGCAAATACAAGGCTGCTGAAGGAACATGTTGCCAAAATGATTCGCACTTCACCGGCTGATATTCAGCACCTATCGATTGTCAAACGTTCGATTGATGCTCGACAGAAGTCCATTAAAATCAATTTAAAACTTACGGTTTATTTTAAAGGAGAAGCGATAGCTGAACGTTCAATTGAATTACCAAATTATCCCGATGTTTCCCAACAGCAAGAAGTAATTGTTATTGGTGCCGGTCCGGCCGGACTCTTTGCAGCTTTGCAACTCATTGAATTGGGTTTAAAACCAATTGTCATTGAACGTGGAAAAGATGTTCGCGGCAGACGACGTGATTTGAAAGCAATTAATGTAGATCACCTAGTAAACGAAGACTCCAATTATTGTTTTGGTGAAGGTGGAGCCGGAACCTATTCGGATGGAAAATTATATACCCGTTCCAAAAAAAGGGGAGATATTGACCGTATTTTGGAATTATTAGTTGCTTTCGGTGCTTCTCCTGACATATTGGTGGATGCTCATCCACATATCGGAACCAATAAATTACCTCAGATTATTCAAGATATTCGTGAGAAAATTATTGAATGTGGAGGAAAAGTTTTGTTCGAAACACGAATGACGGATATTCTCATTAAAAATAATGAAGTGCAAGGCGTCGTCACTCAGAAAGGAGAAACCATTGCAGCCAACAAAGTTATTTTGGCTACGGGTCATTCGGCTCGTGATATTTTTGAATTATTGCACCACAAAGGAATTGAAATTGAAGCAAAACCTTTTGCGTTAGGTGTTCGTGCCGAACATTCGCAAGAATTGATTGATCAGATTCAGTATAAATGCGATTACCGTGGGGAGTTTTTACCTCCGTCGCCTTACAGTATTGTTAAACAAGTGAACGGAAGAGGAATGTATTCTTTTTGTATGTGTCCCGGCGGTGTTATCGCACCTTGTGCCACGAGTCCGGGAGAAGTAGTTACCAATGGTTGGTCGCCTTCTAAAAGAGATCAACCCACCGCAAATTCGGGCATTGTGGTTGAACTGCGATTGGAAGATTTTAAACCTTTTGAAAAATTCGGATCCCTTGCAGGCATGGAATTTCAAAAAGCCATTGAACAAAAAGCATGGACATTGGCAGGGGAGACACAGAAAGTTCCCGCTCAACGAATGGTTGATTTTACGCAAAGCAAAGTATCAGCCGCTATTCCAAAAACATCGTATGTGCCGGGAACGACTTCGGTAGAATTGGGGCAAGTTTTCCCGGGATTTCTTACCCAAACATTACGCGAAGGATTTTTGGAGTTTGGCAAAACCATGCGAGGTTATTTAACCAACGAAGCTATTTTACACGCTCCTGAGAGTCGCACCTCTTCGCCTGTGCGTATTCCAAGAAACACCGAAACATTAGAACATGTGCAAATCAAAGGTTTATATCCTTGTGGCGAAGGAGCAGGGTATGCTGGCGGAATTGTTTCTGCTGCCATCGATGGGGAGAAATGTGCGTTGAAAATTAAGGAGCGTTTGGGGTAATCTTTCAACTTCAACACCCGTTAAACTTATCACAAAACCAAATAGGCTCGCATAAAAACGAACTTTTTCTTACCTTTGACGAGTTTAATCCATGTTATGATTGAAGAACAAGTAATTTTAGTAAACGAAAAAGACGAACCCATAGGTTTGATGAATAAATTGGAAGCTCATGAAAAGGCGGTGCTTCATCGGGCGTTTTCTGTTTTTGTTCTCAATGACAAAAAAGAGGTGCTTTTGCAACAACGTGCACATCAAAAATACCATTCACCTTTGTTGTGGACAAACACCTGTTGTAGTCACCAACGCAATGGTGAAACCAATATTCAAGCAGGAACCCGACGACTTCATGAAGAAATGGGTTTTACAACCGAATTAAAAGAGTTGTTTCATTTTATATACAAAGCTCCTTTTGACAATGGTTTAACTGAACATGAGTTAGATCATGTGATGATTGGTTATTACAATGGAGAACCACAAATCAATCAAGAAGAGGTAGAAGATTGGAAATGGATGAGTGTGGAGGATATTAAGCAAGATATGGTGATTAATCCGGAAATTTATACGGTTTGGTTCAAAATCATATTTGATGAGTTTTACCATTTTTTAGAAGAACATACGGTGTAAAATTCAAATTCCAACTTCCAAATTTCAAAAGTCAAAAGTCAAATTTTATAACCATGAGAGTAACCGTTTCCAGAAAAGCACATTTTAATGCAGCTCATCGTTTGTATCGAAAGGATTGGTCGATGGAAAAAAATGACAGTGTATTTGGTAAGTGTAACAACCCCAATTTCCATGGGCACAATTATGAGTTAATTGTGAGTGTTACCGGAGAAATTGACGCTGAAACCGGTTATGTGATTGATGTAAAAATACTTTCAGATTTGATAAAAGAACATATTGAAAATTCTTTTGATCATAAAAATTTAAATGTAGACGTTCCCGACTTTACCGATTTGAATCCAACGGCAGAAAACATTGTTGTAGTTATTTGGAACAAGTTGCGACCTTTTATCAAAAAAGCCATGGAATTAGAAGTTGTTTTGTATGAAACTCCGCGAAATTTTGTAACCTATAAAGGAGATTAAATGGCACTAAAAGTAGGCGATACAGTACCGAATTTTCAGGCGAAAGCCACCAACGGTGAATTATTTGATAGTGCCAATATAATAGGAAAGAAACCTCTGGTACTTTACTTTTATCCCAAAGACGATACGCCGGGTTGCACGCAGCAGGCTTGTAGTTTTAGGGATAATTATGAAGTTTTTACCGATTTAGGTGCAGAAGTTATTGGTGTAAGCGGTGATTCAACAGCTTCACATGAAAAATTTGCTGCTAAGTATAAATTGCCTTTTACACTTTTATCTGATTCTGATAAAAAGCTACGAAATTTATTTGGTGTTCCCACCGCTTTGTTTGGATTGATTCCCGGACGTGTGACGTATGTAGTGGATGACAAAGGGGTTATCCGATTTATTTTTGATAATATGTCCGGTAAAATTCATATTGAAAAGGCACTTCAATTTTTAAAAAAAATTATATAAGTTTTTGATAAGAAAATAGTATAGATTCCCTATTTTATTTTTGACCTTTGTAAAAAAATAATGAGTAAACCACTTTATCCTTTAACGTTTGAATCCATTTTAAAAGAACGCATTTGGGGTGGATCCAAGTTGAAAAAGTACTTGAACAAACCTATTACTTCTGAAAATATAGGTGAAAGTTGGGAAGTATCAACAGTTCCTGAATCAATAAGTATTGTAAAAAATGGTTCATTTAAAGGAAAAAATCTGAATGAATTAATCGATTTATATCCCGAAGAAATTTTAGGCACGGCTGTTTTTAGTCAATTTGGCAAGCAATTCCCGTTACTTTTTAAATACTTAGATGCACGCGAGGATTTATCGATTCAACTGCATCCCAATGATGAATTGGCAAAAGTTCGTCACAACTCTTTTGGAAAAACCGAAATGTGGTATGTACTGCAAGCTGATGCCAATGCTCGTTTGATTGTTGGTTTTAAAGAAAATGCATCAAAAAAAGACTATTTACAACAGTTAGCCTGCAACAATATTGTCTCTTTATTAAAAGAAATTCCCGTAAAAAAGGGTGATGTTTTTTTATTAGAAACAGGAACGGTTCATGCCATAGGAGCTGGACTATTAATTGCTGAAATTCAACAAACAAGTGATGTTACTTACCGAATCTATGATTGGGATAGATTAGATATCAACGGGAAGGGTCGTGAATTGCATACTGAATTAGCTTTAGATGCAATCAATTATAAACCAACTTCTGCGAAGAAAGAATATAAGGCTACAGAAAACAAAAGTACTTCATTAGTAGACTGCCCTTATTTTAAAACTAGTCTGATTTCGCTTAATGGTGAAATTGTAATTACTAAAACTGCTGACTCTTTTTTGGTTTTTATGTGTACAGAGGGTAGTTTTGAGTTGTATTTTCAATCAGAAACCTATCATTACAAATCCGGAGATACTATTTTAGTGCCGGCAATTATGACAAATTTTACTATCAAGGGAACAGCAACCTTGCTTGAAGTTACTGTTTGATAGGACTTTCATTTAGTAAACTCAACGTCAAACGAATGTAATTCAAAAGATTTACTTACCTTTGCACCGCAATTAAAATTAAAAACAATGGCAAGTATTAGAAATTTGAAAAAGGACATCAACTTTGTGATGGGAGATATTATTGAAGCGGTTTATATTCATGAGATGACTACAACGGGAAAACCAACCGAACAATCGAACGCGTTGATTGACGAAGCTATCGCTACTTTTGATACATTGATTGGCAAAGTAAACGATAAATCAGTCGAAAGTCGCAAAGCACATTTAAAGCAAGTAGAAAAAGAATTGGAAGCGGCTGCCATTCAGTTGGTTGAAAAAGTGAACGCACTTTAATTCCGTTTATTGATAAAAAAAGTGCTTTTTTGTTTTGGAAATTTGATTTACAAAATTATATTTGCACTCGTATTGAGACGCCGGTGTAGCTCAGCTGGCTAGAGCAGCTGATTTGTAATCAGCAGGTCGTGGGTTCGAGTCCCTCTATCGGCTCAATTTTTAAAAGGACAACTTAACGGTTGTCCTTTTTGCATTGTAAGGGACGAGAAGTTTATCCCGATGCCTGTCGGGAAGTCCCTCTATCGGCTCAATTTTTAAAAGGACAACTTAACGGTTGTCCTTTTTGCATTGTAAGGGACGAGAAGTTTATCCCGATGCCTATCGGGAAGTCCCTCTATCGGCTCAATCTTTAAAAGGACAACGTAACGGTTGTCCTTTTTTGTTTTAAATTAGGTTGATTTGACTACGAATAAATTTTTTCACGCAAAGTCGCAAAGTCGCAGATTCTCTCGGAGTGAGCGTTTACTTTTTGTCGCTCTATAGTATAAAAAAACCGACTGCAATGTCAGTTTGGTTTTTTTACTCTTCAGTTTGATGACGTTCGTCAATCCATTTCTTTAATTCTTTGCCGTATTTGGACTGCTTGATTTTTTCCGGATATAGGCTTTGTATGGAATCTAAATAACTCAATTTAATGTCATTGATGTCGTAAAGTAACACATACGGAGAAATTTCATAGTCTTTGTTATTTTTTGCAAAGTTCACTACACGAAGATACCGACGTTTCAGTGCCCGGTCTTTTTCTTTTTGTATACTGTCAACAACAGCTTGTTGTTGGAGTTTGCCTGCTTTTAGTTCCTGTTCGATAAACTCTAAATTCTGTTGAAAAAAAGGTTCGTTTATTTTTCTGTAATCCATATACAAGTCATGGTTTTTCGAACCGGTAACTTTTGCATCTTTATAAAATAATTCGAGTGAAGTTTCTAAATTCATTTTGCCGGGTTCTGCAAAAATAAGCAAGCTGTTGTCAATGGATTTCGTTGTTCCTTTGTCTAAGAACAAATAGAGCATTTCAGGGGATTCAATGTATAAATGACTTTCAAATTTTGAATCTCCGTCAAAAATAATAGAATCAACAATTACAAGATTGGTATCATTCAATGTTTGAATGTACAGTTTTCCTTGCTTAAGTCCTTTAATTTCGCCGGTTAAATGTAGATTTCCTTTTTTATTTTCATTGGAATTACATGCGGCTAATATACTAACACAGGCAAGGAGTAAAAGTATTTTTTTCATTAGATTTTTTCAGTTTGCGTTATTTTTCTTGTTGTTGAACTACACTGTATTTTAGATAAAATTTTGAGAAGATAACTTTTACAAAGTTAAAAGGTACAGTTCTTCAATTTGCCCGCAAAATAGGTATTTTTTTAAAAAAGGACTGCTGTTTTTGAAAGATAGTTTTAAAAAAAAATCCCCAATGTTATTCACATTAGGGAAGTTTTTAAGTTTGCGTAGTGATTATCCTTTTAACCAAGCTTCGCGAATGGCTTTTTTATTTTCGTCTGTTGCTTGATAGCCCTCCATTTCGTCCATTGGAATTTTTACGGAACCTTTTAAAATCATTTCCTTATCATCTCTTTTAATTTTAAAAGTAATCGGGTCATTTTCCTTCCATGACATACTTCCAATAATCATATCGTAGATGTTATCTAAATTATAAGCTGTATCGTTAATAGCCAAGACAATATCGCCACCTCTCAAATCCATTGACTTCATAAAGTCATTCAATTCAATTCCCGGAAGAATGATAATTTCTTTTGTTGTTGGATTTACAGTAATATAAGGGGTTTGTCCTTTTAAAAAGACATTACCGGGAACCTGAATTTTAGTTTTTGAAACACCCATTTTAGCAAAGAAATCATCATAAGGAAGCGGAGTTGATCCTGCTACATAGGTATCTAAAAACGTTCTGATTTCAGGATAGGTTAAAGAAACAACTTTGTCAAATAATTCGCTGTCCTCAAATGGTTTTGTCTGACCGTATTCTTTCGAAAGTTTCTGCATTAAATCCAAAATACCGCGTTCTCCTTTGCTGCTTTCTCTGATTTGAATGTCTAAACACATTGCAATCAACGCTCCTTTTTCGTACACATTTAAGTAAGCATCTTTGTAGGGCTTACTTAGAACTTCCGCACTCATTTTGGTGAATGGCATTTTTTCGTCAAACCTTTTAGCATTACTCACTTTCCCTGCCATCCGTTCGTAAAACTGATCTTCAGTAATCAAGCCTTGATTTACTTGAAATAAGTTGGCAAAATATTCAGTGATTCCTTCGTACATCCATAAATGTTGCGACATTTTAGGCGTATTGAAATCAAAATAATGAATTTCTTTCGAATGAACACTTAACGGAGTTACAATGTGGAAAAATTCGTGTGAAACCACATCAATCATGCTTTGTTCTAATTGTTCTGCAGGCATTGCCTCCGGGAATACAACAACTGTAGAAGTATTGTGTTCCAACGCACCAAATCCTTTAGCATCTGATTTTTCGTAATCAGACAGATACAACAAAATAGCGTACTTTTTGGTATTGTTGACTTTACCTAAAAATTTCTTTTGGGCTTTCATCATTTTTTCCATGGCAGGTTTCATGTCTTCCGCTTTCAGAACATTATTAGGTGAATAAACACTTAAAATAATTTCCATATCATCTACCATGAAATTGATGTAGTTCGATTTGGCGTACATAATCGGATTATCCACCAATTCTGCGTATCGGGAAGCAGCAAATACATCTACCGTTTCGCTTTTGTCGCTATCAATCATAGCCGTTGCACCATATAAATCGGCCGGTTTTGTTATAGTTACTACATAAGGCAATTCTTTTAAGTCTTTAAAATAACCAACAAAACCATGCGTATTGATAACAAAATTCTGACCTTCTAAAATATTAGTTCCGGCAGGTGAAAAAATATCACCTTTGCCAAATTCTGAACCAGATTCCGAATCAAATGTATCATTGACTAAATACGTTACTTTTGCCAACTTCTTGGCATTTTTAATGACCCATGAATTGTCATCCATTTTTGCTGCAGATAGTTCTTTTCCTTTGGCATCATAGGCTTTAAAGCTTTCTACAAAACGGCCGTAATCATCTTCAGAATAGGTTCCGGGTACGATTTTTGGCATGTAAAAAACAGTTTCACTACTGTTCATTTTAGGAGCTGTCACCGTAACTGCAACACGGTCGTTATTTATATTCACTAAATCGATCGCAACTTGCACGTCTTTATTTTTACTTTGTGCAGATGCAGTTAAAGGAGTGATTAAGTAAAGTGCACTCGCAACAGCAAGTGATAAAATTGTTTTTCTCATGAAACGTTTAAATTAAAGTTTATAGGTAGGCTTGTTGTTAAATTTGTTACAAATAACCATAAAAAAACGCTTGGCAAGCAAGCGTTTCATTATAAATTTTTGTGAAATTTATTTCGTTTGTTTTTCAATCCAAGTGGAAATATCTGTTAGAACTTGCGGACTAATTGTTTGTTCAATCGTGCTGTATTCGTCAATACTACCTGTGGTACAATCTTGAAAGAGATGATTTCGATTGGGATAGATTATTGTGGTTACTTTTTTATTTCCTGCTTTTGTCAATGATTTTTGTATACCGTCCGTGTTCATTTTGGCAGGGACTTGTAAATCTTTGTCACCATTTACAACCAATACCGGACATTTGACTTTGCTTAAGTAAACGTCGGGATTAAATTTCATAAAGAAACGAAACCAAGGCGATGTAATTTGTTCGCTTTGCTGACTAATTATTTGCTTTTTTTGGGTCTCTGTTAAGTAATTAGTATCAGGATTATCAAACAGACTTTTTTCAAGAAGTAGTTCTATTTCTTTTTTCACTTCTTCGGTTGTTTTGTCGCTTTTAACTAGGTTGTAAATGGATTGGTTTAGTTTTTTTGCTTGCTCCAATTCGGTTTCAGTTAATCCATCCGATTTGCCGATAAGATAAGCTTGCTCAATTAAAAGTTGGTCACAAGGAACTCCCGGACCTGCAAGCAAAACAATAAAGGCAATTGATTTGTCTTTGGAAGCCACTATTGGTGCAATCATTCCGCCTTCGCTATGGCCAATTAAGCCAATTTTTTTGGAATTAACTTCCGATTTAGTTTTTAAGAAAGCAGCGGCCGCTTCTACATCTGATGCAAAGTCCATTGAAGTGGCGTTTGATCGGTCACCTGTTGATTGACCGACACCTCGATCATCCACTCTCAATACGCCGATACCATTTCGGGTCAAGTGATCAGCAATAATCCAGAAGGGTTTGTGATTTAGTAGTTCTGAATTTCTGTCTTGCGGTCCGCTGCCCGAAATTAGAACCACTACCGGAACTGGTTTATTTGACTTTGGCACTGTTAATGTTCCGGCTAACGTAATTTTAGCAGAAGTGTTTTCAAAAGTTACCTCCTTAATGGTATACGGAAAAGGTTCCTTAGGTTCTTGGGGACGATTGATTTTTGGAAGTTCTTTTTCTTCTCGAGTCAAATTCATCGGAAATGTTTGTCCGCTTTGCGAAAAAGTACCCTCAAAACCCGTCGCATTTCTTTTTCCTACATAGGATAATCCTGCAGCTTCCAAAAGAATAGTCAAGGTTTCGTTTTCAAAAGTCACTTTGCTTAAGGGAATTCCAAAGGCATTTTGTTGCGGAACACTCATGGTTCCTGCAAAAGAATTGTCACTTTCGGTTAGGTTAAAACTAATGATAAGTTCAGAGCCCATAACTTTTAATGAGCCATTCCAATTGCCGATAATCTCTTGAGAAAATCCGCAAATGGTAAATAATACAGCGATGATGCTTAAATTTTTTTTCATAATTTTAGTTGAATTGAATAATTAAATATTTTGAGACAATTTCGGCAGCAAGAACTACAACAATAAATAAAACGACTTTTTTTGTTCCTTTGGCGTTGGTAGCCACTCTGAAACCATTCCATAATAAAATAGCAAACCAAATTAGTGTTACCAAAGCCATAACACCAAATACGAGTATAATGATGGTGTCCGTTACAGTCAGTGATTCAAAACTGTTTGTATTTGCCATTTGAAGTAAACTGTCTGTAGTAGTTATGATTAGATTATTTACATTAAAAAAAGGCAACACATAAAATGGAATTCGAGCAATTAAAGACGTATTTAATAAGTCAATGATTCGAGTTTTTGTGTTTATAGCTAAGCCGTACAGGTACAAGAGTACTGTAAGAAGCAAGGTGTTGATACAGTTATCAATGAAAACTTCAGAGAGTTCTGTCAATGCAACGAAATGTAAATCGACTATTCCATCAAAGCGACCATTAAACAAATAGCCAATGAATGAGCCTACAACAAAAACTATTAATCCAAAAAAAAGTAATTGTCGTTCGGAAAATAATTCAAATGGGTTGTAAAATTTCTTCATGATTGTTGTTTTAATACTTCTAGTGATTCGAGTATTTTTTTTAGTTCTTCCGGTTTTTGAGTGCCTATTAAAAGTGGTTTACGGTTGTCAAAATATAATTTCAGTCCAAATTCACCTTTAACGTTAAAAGCCTTTCCATTTCTGCTCAGACGAACACCCCAACCGCCGTAATCACTAATGGGATTGTATTTGACTACTTCCAAATGTTTAAGTGTAGTGAAAGGATAGGTTCTTTGCTTTAAATGAAAAGGAAAATACTTAATTGCAATTTCATCTTTGGTTATAGTTGTTTCAAGTGACATAAAATAAAAAAGAGAGATAAAAATTAGGATGAAAACAAGATGACCAACGAAAAATTCCCAAGCAAGTGTTCCCTTCTGATATTCCTTGTAAAGAGCATATACTCCTGCTACATTCACCAAAACAAGTATCGTCCACAGCCATCGCTGATTGAATTTTTGCTTTTCGTAAAAAAGGGGTTTCTGATCCATGGCTATTTGTTTTGTGTTTGTTTGATTTTTTCAATCATATCATCGAGTTTATTGCGTACGGTGGGGTAACTGTTCCCCATTTGATTGGCCATTTCTTTCAAGCTTCCACTTGATAGAAAAAATTGTAAAATAAAGTTTTGCTCTTCTTCAGTCAATTGAAGTAATAACGGTAATGAATAGTTTCCTGAAACTTGTGTTTGGCAAGATTCACAAGTAAGTTGTGAAACCGATAAGGAATGATCGCAACTGGGACAGTGGATGGGTAATTTAGGTTTCATTATTAATAATATTTAGTCAAAAATAAATAAAATTTAAATAAAAATAAATATAATTTAAATATATTTTAGTTTTTGACTAAAAAAAAGCATTCCGTTAGGGAATGCTAAGTTGGTATTGTAGGACTAATTACCGTTTAGATATTTTGTTATGCGTAATTTGGCGTTGGAGTGTACATTTGAATCGGTCAATTCCCTGCACTCTTCTTTTGGCATGCTTGGTTGCTCTGCCTTGCACACGCTCTCGCCACATTTTAAAGCTAGACGCTTTCATTTCTCTTCGCATCAGTTCAATCGTTTCTTGTTCAGAAATCCCAAATTGAAAGCTGATTGCTTCAAAGGGGGTTCGATCTTCCCAAGCCATTTCGATAATGCGGTCTATCTGAATATCTGTAAAATCTTTTGCTAGTGACATGATTGAAATAAACTGTAAAGTTCGGCAGAAAATAAAAAAACTCTTGCTGAACAAGAGTTAAAATATACTTAATCGAATTTATTCTTAATATAGTATTTGCTGTCCAAATCATCAAAGTCGTCAATTATTGGCTTGGGTTTGGGCTTGCTAGCTGTAACTTTCTTTTTCCAAAGTTCGAAGTTGTCTTTGGACAGTCGTTTTCTCATGATTTCGGTGACTTCATTTTCTGAGATACCGAATTCAACTTTAATTGCTTCAAAAGGTTTCTTTTCCTCTTGAGCCATACTAACTACGCGTTCAATTTCATCGTAAGTCAGTTCAACTCTTTTACTTTTTTTCATTAGTTCAAAAGCACTGTTAATTATATTTTCAATTTACTATTCCAATGGTAAATCAATATTACTAAAAAAATAAATTACTTTTTCATTGTGATGAAAAAAAATTTCCAAGTTAACTTTCCGGATTCCGGTATTTTTCAAAAGGTATTTTTAGAAGATTGCCTAACTGATTGTTTTCTTTTGGATTCATATGCGTGTCTACCCCGTAAATGATTTTTTCTCTATCCAGATACTTGTACGTTCCAAACAGTCTGTCCCAAACCGAAAAAATATTCCCATAATTACTATCTGTATAGGGTAATTTATAATGATGATGTACTTTATGCATGTCGGGAGAAATAATAAAATAGCTCAAAAACTTGTCAAACGACTTTGGTAAGGGAATATTTGCATGATTAAATTGTGAAAATACGACCGAAAGCGATTGGTATAAAAACACCATCCACATCGGACTTCCAACAATCAAAACGGCCATTACAGTAAATAGAAATCGGATCACACTTTCTCCCGGATGATGACGATTAGCCGAAGTGGTGTCAACCCAAGTATCTGTGTGATGGATCAAATGAAACCGCCATAAAAATTTTACTTTATGTTCAACCAAGTGAGCCAAATAGGCTCCAATTAAATCTAGGAGCAGTAAACCCACAAGCGTATACAACCAAATATTTTTGATTGGAAACCACTGTAGGATTCCAAAATTTTGCTGTATTGCCAAATCGGCAGCCAGAAGCAAAACAAACGCCAAAACAAAGTTGACAACAATAGTTGTAGCTGTAAAAAAGATATTTATTCCTGCATGTCCGATTTTGTTGTATTGAAATTTGAACAAAGGATAGGCATTTTCAATCAACCAAAACAGTGCTATGCCTCCCACAAGAATAAGACCTCTGTGTAAAGAAGAAATAGTTTCAAAATAACTAATGAAGGGTTGCATTTAATTTTTTTACTAAAGTATTAAATATTTAGATGTAATTGCAACGGATTATTTGATAATTCGAAATGTCAAATTAATTCTTGGTCCAATTGGTTTTGCAGTTTTTGGAACTTGATGTTTCCAGAAATGTTGCGTGGTGCCTTTCATGAGTAACAAACTTCCATGTTCCAACATTATTTTTTGTTTCCATTCTTTGTTGGAATTGTGTTGCAAGTGAAATGTTCGAGTTGCCCCAAAACTCACTGATGCGATGATTGGATTTTGTCCTAATTCTTTTTCATTATCGGCATGCCAACCGTTGCTGTCTTTTCCATTGCGGTATAAATTGAGTAAAACAGTCGTAAAATTTGTTCCAACACTGTCTTCTACCTCATTTTTTATAAACATTAGCAATGGGTTCCATTTGTGTGGATGCATAATGATGTTGGAATACGCATATGTTTTACCTTCATTTCCATACAAAGCGGTCAGACGTGGTTGTGCATGGGTTTGACCAAAAACGGTGATTTTATCTTGTTGCCAGGGAACTTCGTTTTTTAATTTTTCAAAAAGTTCATTGGCTTTATCCAGAGAAAAAAAATCAGGATAGTACTCGATTGCAGCATCGGGTAATTCGAAAACTATTTTCTCTTTTGGAAATAACGAATTCATGGGGTAAAAATAAAAAAAGCGATGAATAATTTTCATCGCTTTTTAGCTAAATATTTTACAAATTATTCATCGGTTTCTTGAAGGAGATTTTTATAAATCAATCCGGCCACAATAGCACCTAAAATCGGAGCCAACCAAAATAACCATAATTGGCTTAGTGGTTCGCCTCCAACGAATAAAGCTTGAGAAGTTGAACGAGCTGGGTTCACAGAAGTATTTGTAATTGGTATGCTTATTAAGTGAATTAATGTTAGTGCCAAACCGATGGCAATGCCTGCAAATTTACCGTTGGCAAATTTATCGGTAGCTCCTAAAATAACTAATAAGAAAAATAAAGTAAGCACAAATTCAGTCACAAATGCAGATGTCATAGAGTATCCCATCGGAGAAAATGCGTCGTAACCATTGGAGGCAAATGCACCAGCTTTTGATGCGTCTAATCCAGTAAAACTTTCTTGACCGTTCATAATAAAATAGAGCGTTGCCGCAGCTGCTATCGCACCCAAGCACTGAGCAATAATGTATGAAACTAATTCTTTTGCTTCAAATCGACCTCCGGCCCATAATCCGAATGAAACTGCCGGGTTAAAATGTCCACCTGAAATATGACCAACAGCATAAGCCATGGTTAATACGGTTAAACCGAAAGCTAATGAAACACCGGCAAAGCCAATTCCTAATTCGGGTATTCCGGCAGCAAAAAGTGCACTTCCGCAACCGCCGAAAACTAACCAATAGGTTCCAAAAAATTCTGCAAATAGTTTTTTCATAAAATTGTTATTTAGTTAATAGTTGTATACTGATACGTCCAAAAAATTAATAGAAATTGCAAAGGCAAACGAATGAATCGCACCCATTTAGTTAAACCTAAACTTGCAGATTCCTTTTGATACATGTAAATATTTGCGGGGAAAACTGCAATAAGTAGCAATACAATTCCCCACGCAGCATACCCTGAAAACTTAGGAATGCATAGGAAAATACCTAAAATTATTTCTGCTGCTCCACTTATTTTATTCAGTAAAACAGGATTTTTAAAAAAAGGCGGGATGATTTTTAAATAGACTTTAGGACTTCTAAAATGATTGATTCCTGCTCCAAAGAAGAGAGCAGCAAACAAGTATAAATGCCAAGGTAAAGTCATAGTTCTGCAAATAAACGGGACGAATTTATGAAAAAATTAACAAAAAACGCATTATACTGTAGAATAATTATGATTTTATTATCATTTAGTTGATAACGTAGTGAATTGTATAAATGTAAAATAAGCGATAAAATTTTTAATGCATATACTAAAAATCAATTTTCATAGTTTTCATTTTAAATAGCGTAATGAGCAAATCCATTTTTTTATTGATTTTTTCACTTTTGGCCTGTTCAGCTGTTGTTGAAGAAAAGCCCAAAGATTATTCAGCCATTCATCAAGAAGCCAAGAGCTATTGCCAATTGAATGGTTTTAATCAAGAATTTTATTTTTTACTTGATTTTAGTGTGCATTCAGGTAAAAATCGCTTTTATGTGATTGATTTTAAATCGCTTCAAGTGTTGCATCAAAATTTAGTAACGCACGGTAGTTGCGATGTTTTTGAAGAAAATCCTGAAAAGTATAAAAAGGCAAAATTTAGTAATGCTAATAGTAGTCATTGCTCTTCTAAAGGGAAGTATAAAATCGGGAAACGCGATTACAGTTCTTGGGGAATCAATGTAAAATACTGGCTACACGGAATGGAAAATACAAATACAAATGCCGAAAAACGTGTGGTTGTTTTACATTCTTGGGATGCGGTTTCCAATGAAGAAATTTATCCTAGATATGCTCCCTTAAGTTGGGGTTGCCCGGCAGTTTCAGATAAATTTATGAAGACCTTGGACAAAAAATTACAGGTAGCTAAAAAACCGGTGCTGCTATGGATTGTTGAGTAGTATAAATCCAAGAGAACTTCTCGGCCATAATTTTTGATTTATTTGCCATCAAATATGTTATAAATGCTTGTGCAACTGGAGAGTGATTCTTTTGTTTTTGCCAAATCAAACTCCATGTTGATTTTAAAGGTAAACCCTTGATTGGAATAATGTGTAAATCACCATTATTTAATTCATTTTTTAGTCCGATTAGCGGCATGATGGAACATCCTAAACCAGCTATTAGTGCTTGTTTAACAGCTTCATTGGAGGTTAATTCCATTTTTTTTACAAGTTGTAATTTATTTGACTCCAAAAATCTTTCCATTACTTGTCGGGTTCCTGAGCCTTTTTCTCTATAAATAATGGGAATGTTTTCTATAATTGATTTGTCATTTTGTCTTTCTGAAAACTTAAAATCTTTATTACCTACCAAATAAAGTTTATTTTCCATTAAATCTATTTTATCTACTTCAATGTTTTCTGGAAGTAAAGAGACCAATGAAAAATCGACTTCGTTGGTTTGTAAACTTTTAATCACCTTTGTTTTATTAGTTACATCAAGTTCTAATTCAACTGCTTGATTTTCTTTTAAAAAATCACTTATAAAGTAGGGTATTACGTATTTCCCTGTAGAAACGACAGATATTTTTAATCGCCCTGATAATTGACCTTTATAGGCTGTTGTTTTATGGTTGATTGCGTGTACTTCGTTCAAAATTTTTTGTGCGGCTACAGCTATTTCTTTACCAAAATCGGTTACATATAATTGTCTTCCTATTATTTCGGTTAAGGGAATATCAAATTGGTCCTGCAATTTTTTAAGTTGAATAGATACCGCGGGTTGCGTTAAATGCAATTCTTCAGAGGCTTTGGTAATGCTTTTCGTTTCTGTAATTTTTAGAAAAATTAACAACTGATGTAATGTATAATTCATAATAAATTTTTATGTATGTCATAACAAATATAAATAAAAATATATGAAATGTTTTAAAGAAATTTGCAGCGTACCATCTTATAAATATTTATACATGAAAAAACACATTCACAAAACTTGTTTAATTTGTTGTTTTTTATGGTTATTCGCCAGCTTTATTGCTGCTGTTTTAATGCCTGAAAGCTTGTTGTTAAAAATTAGTTTGGGCATGGGAATTTTATTCACACTTTATTTTTTCAAATCAACTAATTTAAAAATTAATTAAAAATGACTACAACTTTAAATTTTGATCTCATCAAAGGGACTTTTAAGGCAGCAGATGCTAAACGTGTTTTAATGACTTTGATAAATGATAAAATCGGTTTTCATGAATTGGAAATTTTTAGTGCCCATGAAAAATACGGCAAAGATTTGCCAGATTCTATTAAAAGGGTAAAAGAATTGAACGAAGCCCTACTAAAAATCACCGAGTTTCTTAATCAGATAGACGCAAACAACTCAGAAATACAAATTTTGGGTTCCATAGATTTAGTAGCTGTTGACAAGAAAATAGAGAATGAAGTTTTTTAAAGACAGAAAACTTATTATTGCAACAAAGCACGAAAAAGAGCGTGTTATTACTCCGCTTTTAAAGGAACATCTTGAAGTAGAAATTTTTGTGCCTACGGATTTTGACACAGACAAATTTGGCACATTTAGTGGCGAAGTTGAACGCCAAGGTACTGCTTTAGATGCACTCCGTTTAAAATGTAGGGAAGCTATGGAGCAGTATGACTTTGATTTGGGAATTGCTTCCGAAGGTTCATTTGGTGCACACCCAAGTCTTTTTTTTGCGCAAGCTGATGATGAAATGGTACTAATGATTGATCAAAAGAATGGATTGGAAATCATTGCACGAGAAGTGAGTTTGGAAACAAATTTCAACGCTGAAAAAATCAACTCTTACGAACAGTTAGCTTCATTTGCAAAGCAAATCAATTTTCCTTCTCATGGTTTAATTCTAAAAGATTCGGAGGGTAAAAGTGCACAGATTATTAAGAACATTAATGATTGGGATACCTTAAAGCTATTATATGAGTCTCTTTCTTCCTATGCTGAAACAGTTTGGGCAGAAACTGATATGCGGGCTCATCGAAACCCCACTCGAATGAGAGTAATTGAAAAAGCAATACAAAATTTACTGAAAAAGGTCAACTCACGTTGTCCTGGCTGTGACATTCCGGGCTATGATGTACATGAAGTTATCAAAGGTCTCCCCTGCGAATGGTGTCATTCACCCACACAATCGATACTGGCCTTGCACTATAAATGTAAGAAGTGCGATTATTCTACAACCGAACAATTTCCAAAAGGCAAACACTATGAATCACCTGAATTTTGCTCCTATTGTAATCCCTAGAAAAACAAAGGTTATTACTACTTCAATAAAAAAGGCAGCTTTCTATCTCTCGAAAGGAGAAGTAGTGGCCATTCCAACCGAAACAGTTTATGGTTTGGCGGCGAATATCTATCATGAAAATGCCTTGCATAAAATTTTCGAAATAAAGGAACGACCCTTTTATAATCCGCTTATAGTTCATATTGATGCTATCGAATCTCTAAGTAAAGTTGCAATTAATATTCCTGAAAAAGCTTATGTATTGGCTCGTCATTTTTGGCCGGGACCTTTAACGATGATTTTTGAAAAAAAAGCAAGTGTTTCAAATGTTATTACAGCAAACAAAAATACGGTAGCCGTAAGAATCCCCAATCATCCCGTGACTTTAGAATTGATTAGAAAAGTGGGAGCACCTTTGGCAGCACCAAGTGCCAATCCTTTTGGGTCGATTAGTCCCACTTCTGCCAAACATGTTGAAAATTATTTTAAGAACAAACTTGATGTGATTCTTGACGGAGGTCCTGCTGCAAAAGGTATTGAATCTACTATCGTTGGTTTTAAAAAAGGACAAGTAATTGTTTATCGTTTGGGTTCTGTTTCGATAGAAATGTTGGAGAGTGTTGTTGGTAAAGTAAAAGTAATCAAACATTCAACCAAGGATCCCATTGCCCCGGGTATGTTGCAAAAGCATTATGCTCCAAAAACCCCAATGATTATGAGTAAAAATCCGCTTCGAACGGCTTCCAATTTACTAGGGAAAAACATTGGTTTATTGGTATTTATTCAAACAGGAGCAACTTCTGATTATTATACAGAAGTTTTATCATGCAATGGAGATTTTGAAGAAGCTGCAAAAAATTTGTACGCTTCCATGCATAAACTCGATTCTATGGGATTTGATTTGTTGATTGCACAAGAATTTCCTAATGCAGGTGTTGGAAAATCAATTAATGATCGATTGGCTCGAGCATGCAAAAAGGACACGAATTTTACACCAAATAATATATTTATCTGATGAATATAGATTTATTGCTTCAAAACTTAACGAATCCGGCATTATTGTTTTTTGTCTTGGGAATTTTAGCTGTCAAATTTAAAAGTGATTTAGAAATTCCGCCCAACTCCTCCAAATTTATCTCATTGTATCTCCTGTTCTCTATCGGTTTTAAGGGAGGACAGGAATTGGTGCATAGCGAACTAAACCTTTCGATTTTATGGGCACTGCTTTTTGGAGTAGCTGTGGCGTGTCTTATACCCTTGTATACTTTTTTTATACTTAGAAAAAAACTTAGCATTGAAAATTCAGGAGCCATTGCTGCTGCTTACGGTTCGGTGAGTGCTGTAACATTTGTTACGGCTGTTTCTTTTTTGGAAATTCAAAACATTTCGTTCAACGGACATATGGTTGCAGTGATGGCTTTGATGGAAGCACCGGCCATAATTATCGGGGTAATATTAATTCGATTTTTTGGCTCCAAAGAGTCGTGCGACAGTAATTTAGTCTCTATAATCAAACATTCCTTTACCAATGGAAGTGTCTTTTTAATCATAGGAAGTCTATTCATTGGTTTTTTGGCCAGTGACAAAGAAGCTATGGGAATCAAACCTTTTACAACCGATATTTTTAAAGGTTTTTTGGCTATATTTTTATTAGATATGGGAATTGTCTGCGGAAAAAAGATCAATGACTTTTTAAAGAGTGGTTGGTTTACGGCACTTTTCGCAATAGTTATTCCATTATTCAATGGCTGCTTAATTGCTTTTGTAAGTCAGTTTATTACCAGCGATACGGGTGACCGATTTATGTTTGCCGTACTTGCAGCAAGTGCTTCCTACATTGCAGTTCCCGCAGCAATGAAAATGGCTGTACCAAAAGCAAATCCGGGTTTATTTGTGCCCATGGCATTGGCGGTTTCATTTCCTTTTAATATTACTTTGGGTATGCCGATTTATTTGGCAATTGTAAAATGTTTTTAATCTGCCAAATCTTTTAAATGCACTCGTAGTGCTTTCACAGAAATACTTATTTCCCAGAAAGAAATACCCAAAGAAACCAATAAACACAACAAGCTGGCACCAAAAACTATAATTCCGGCCAATTGTTGGTCAAAAAACAAAACCAACATGGCGAATACAGATAAGAACAAGCTCAATACTCCTGCCAATTGCATGTAGCGAATAAGAGATAATCGCAAATTTAGATTGGCG
>NZ_JBILTE010000026.1:0-20165 GCF_044371705.1 Flavobacterium sp.
ATTTGTTGAGGAATTATCCAATGTTTTTCGATACAGTCTCACTAATTCTGATGAAATTTTAGTTACTTTATCTGAAGAACTTACACTATTGAATTCTTATTTTGAACTTCAATTGATTCGCCATCAGGGATTAATAGAACTCGAGAGTTCTGTAGACGTTTCTAAATTGGATTTTTTAATACCTCCTCTAACGCTTGAGATATTAATAGAAAATGCAATAAAACATACAGTGTTTGATAAACACAATCCTTTGAAGATTAGCATCTATACAAGAGGAGAGCTATTGATAGTTGAGAATAATTTTAATCCCAAGATAAATTCTGTAAAAACTGAATCTTTTGGAATTGGAATGAAAAGTATTAAGAAGCAATATGTTTTACTAAATTGTGGAGTACCTACTTTTAAAATTGAAAACAATGTTTTTAGAGTTGAAATCCCTTTAATTAAGTCGAGTTATGATTAAAGTAATTATTATCGAAGATGAAATATTGATAGCGGAGAGATTAAAGAAAATGATTGAGTCGATTGAACCTGAAATGAAGGTCATTGAAGTGATTGACTCAGTTAAAGAGGCTATTTCTTTTTTAAGCGATAGTATACCAGATCTAATTTTTTTGGACATTAATCTTTCTGATGATTATTGTTTTAAAATTTTTGAGGAAGTAAATGTTACTTGTCCTGTTATTTTTGTTACTGCCTATTCAGAATATGCAATTAAGGCATTTGAAGTAAATAGTATTGACTATCTTTTAAAGCCAATTTCAATATCAAGTTTAAAAAAGAGTATAGATAAATATAAAAGTCTTACAACATTTCCTAATTATACTAAAATGATGATTGATATGGAATCCAGATATCGAAATCGTTTTTTAGTTAAGTTGAATAATCAATTAAAGTCAATATCTATTGATAATATTGCCTATTTTTTTTCAGAGGATAAATTGACCTTTGCCTGTCTGGTTGATGGTAAAAAATTACCATTAGATTTTAGTTTAAAAAAGATTGAGGAAGAGATTGATCCGAAAGAATTTTTTAGAGTAAATAAAAAGTTTTTAATATCTATTAATTCTATTCATGAAATGTATTATGTTTCAAAGTTAAAAGTAAAATTAATTCTAAAACCCAACTTTGGTAATGAAAATATTTTTGTTGCAGTGGAAAAAGTAGGTGAATTTAAGTCTTGGTTGTCAAATTAGGTAGTAAAAGGTAAATAGAAAAATTCTTTCACTTCATTACGGAAAGTGTCTTTTATGTCAGTTAGATTTTTTATTTTTTAAAATCTATAGAAAGTGAGTTCACACAATAACGTATACCGGTTTCGGTCGGTCCATCGTCAAAAACATGGCCTAAATGACTTCCACAAGTGGCACAAAGAATTTCTGTGCGTATCATTCCGTGCGAGGAATCTTTACTATATTCTACTTTTCCCGGAATAGATTTATCAAAAGAAGGCCAACCGCAATGTGCATTGAATTTGGAAGTACTTTCAAACAAAACTTCCCCACAACCTGCACAACAATAATTTCCATTTTCAAAATGAAGATTGTATGCCCCAGTATGTGGGAATTCCGTTCCTTTTTGACGAAGAATTTTATATTTTTCTAAGCCTAATTCAGCTTTCCATTCTTCTTCGGACTTTTGAATTTTATAAGGCATCAGTTTGCAGGTTTAAATTTGATTGAAATAGAATTGGTACAAAATCGTTTCCCGGTGGTTTCTTTTGGACCGTCGTCGAAAACATGTCCGAGATGTCCGCCACATTTTGCACACATGACTTCTACTCTTGACATACCAAAACTATAATCATTTTCATAGATTACAGAACCTTTAATTGCTTGATCAAATGATGGCCATCCACAATCAGATTCGAATTTGGTTTCAGAAACAAAAAGCGGATTTTCACAGGCACCGCAAAAATAGGTCCCTTTTTCAAAATGATCCCAGTATTTACCCGTAAAAGCTCTTTCGGTCCCTTTTTTGCGTAGGACTTCATATTGTTCGGGGGTTAATTCTGCTTTCCATTCAGACTCCGATTTGACAACTTTTAAAGTTGCTTCTTCCTTTTTTTGGCCTTGACATGCGGTTAATGTTAGTATCGTCAATAATACAATTAAATTTTTCATAGAGTCTTTTTTGTTATTTTAGTTATAGTTATTAAAATCTTCAAATGAACGAGTAACATTATTCAGAAGATTTGGTTTTTAAAAATTCTTTGATTTCATCAATTACTTTTTGGTTTCCTAATATTTTTCGATGTCCCAATTCTTTAGTTATTATCAGCTTGCTGTTTGGTAAATGCTTATGAATACTATAAGCTGCTTTTATATGAACATCGTCGTCATTTTCATCATGAATAATTAGAACAGGTATTTTTACCTGGCTTGCTGCGACGGAAGTTGAATAATTATTCATAACAACGCCATATTTATTTTCAAAATGAATTCGCATTTGATCGCCAACTTTAGGTTTTAATTGTAAATTTTGAATAAAATCATCGATAATATCTTGAATTAAATCTCCACTTCCAATAATTACGGCTTTTTTGATAGTCAAGTTTTGTTTAATTGCGTTTATGATTGACATTCCACCTAACGAATGACCAATAGCATATTCAAATGGGCCAAATTGTTTTTCAATTGCTAGTATTGAAGCAATAAATTCAGTCATGATAGTTGTACTACCCTCACTTTTGCCATGTGCAGGTGCATCAAAACTAATGGTTGAATAGCCTAAGTCAAGCATGGCTTCTGCAATTTTTACTAATTGAGTACCTCGTCCGGACCATCCATGTACTAATAAAATCCTTTTTTTACCATTCCCATAATGATAGGTGTGGATTATTTTATTAATGGAGGGAATTGTTAGTGCGGTTTGAATACTCTCAGACTCCATCTGTAATTCTCTTTTTGGTATTTTATACTTTATGGGAGTGGTAAATAATCGTGCCGCAAACAGCGTTATTAATTTTGGTGAAAATGCTTGAAAAAACTTAGCAGTTAGCAAAATTGTCTTTGGAATTTTTAAAGATTGAGTAACAGACTTAGCTTTTTTTGACATTTAATTTTATTTTACCGCAAGGTATAATATAAAATTATTTTTTATAAATGTAGAGTTATTAAATATTCCTTAAATTGCATGATAAAATATTGTGGCAGATTTAAAATTCAATTTTGGTACAAATCTGATTCGTTCATGATAAGTAGCAAACCCGGCAGGGTCAAACAAAAACCATATGAACTTAGTACAAACGCATTCACTATTTACTGATTTTGATATCAGTCTTTTTAAAGCCGGAAAACATTTTAGATTATATGAAAAATTAGGAGCACATCTTACAGAGGTTGATGGCGTTAAAGGAGTTTATTTTGCCGTTTGGGCACCTTCTGCTCATGCTGTTTTTGTGGTAGGTGATTTCAATAGTTGGAATCATGCAGAACATCAGTTATTTGTCCGTTGGGATGAATCAGGCATTTGGGAAGGTTTTATACCGGGTATTGATTTGGGTAGCAAGTATAAGTACAAAATTCAGTCTACCAATAGAGGAATTATAACCGAAAAAGCCGATCCATTTGCCTTGTATTGTGAAAAACCTCCCCAAACTGCTTCAGTTGTTTGGGATTTAGACTATAAGTGGAACGATAAAAAGTGGATGGACACCCGAAAAGATAGTAATGGTTTGGACAAACCTTATTCTGTTTATGAGGTCCATTTGGGGTCATGGAAAAGGAATTTAGAAGAAAATAGAGTACTAACGTACCAAGAACTGGCTGAAGATTTGGTCAATTATGTAAAGGAAACGGGATTTACCCATGTTGAACTCATGCCAATTATGGAATATCCCTATGATCCTTCGTGGGGTTATCAATTAGTTGGCTATTTTGCTCCAACAGCTCGATTTGGCACGCCCCAAGATTTTATGTTTTTGGTGGATAAATTACATCAGGCCGGCATCGGAGTTATTTTGGATTGGGTGCCATCGCATTTTCCGGATGACGCACATGGTCTCGGATTTTTTGATGGGTCTAATTTATACGAGCATCCAGACCGACGAAAAGGATACCATCCCGATTGGAAAAGTTTGGTTTTTAACTATGGTAGAAATGAAGTTCGATCGTTTTTAATAAGCAACGCACTATTTTGGTTGCATTATTACCATGCAGATGGTTTGCGGGTTGATGCTGTAGCTTCAATGTTATATTTAGATTATTCAAGAGAAGAAGGTGGTTGGGAACCCAACATGTATGGAGGTCGAGAAAATTTAGATGTCATTAGTTTTTTAAAAGAATTTAACGAAGCGGTATACACAAATTTTGAAGGTGTGCAAACCATTGCCGAAGAAAGCACCGCATTTCCAATGGTCTCCAAACCAACTTTTGATGGTGGTTTAGGTTTTGGAATGAAATGGATGATGGGCTGGATGCATGATACTTTGAAATATTTTCAGAAAGAATCAATTTATCGAAAATACCACCAAAATGATTTGACCTTTTCGATGACTTATGCTTTTTCAGAGAATTTTATGTTACCGCTTTCACACGATGAAGTGGTTCATGGCAAGCATTCCATTTTAGGTAGAATGACCGGCGATGAATGGCAACGATTTGCAAATTTACGATTACTATACAGCTATATGTTTACACACCCAGGAGGAAAATTATTATTCATGGGTTGTGAATTTGGTCAAAGCAGAGAATGGAATTTTGCCGGAAGTTTGGATTGGCATTTATTAGAATTCGGCTATCACGACGGAGTTAAAAAGTGTATAACTGATTTAAACAATTTGTATCGAAAGTATCCTGCTTTGTTCGAAAAACAATTCAGTCCCGAGGGTTTTGAATGGATTGACTATTCTGATCACCAAAATTCAATTCTGAGTTTTATTCGCAAAGGAACAAATGAAAAAGAAAATTTGGTGGTGGTTTGTAATTTCACTCCTGTGGTGCGTGAAATCTATCGTATAGGACTTCCAAAAAAAGGAAAACTAACCGAAATATTCAATTCAGACAAAAAAGATTACGGTGGAAGCGGAGTAGGCAATCCAAAACCTCTTAAAATAGAAAAAGAACTTTGGAACGGCAGAGATTTCTCTGTTGAAATTGTTTTACCACCTTTGGGTGTCGTTGTTTTTAAATGTACTTAAATCAAAATTGTCCCTCTTTAGCTAGAGGGATTTTTATTTTATCCAACAACGCAAACGTTTGAGTTAATAACTCAACAAATGATTTAACACGTTAAAAGTTTCAACTTTGTAAATTTGGCAAGTACCTAAGTATAAAAATATGATTACTAACACAGAATTAGAATATAAAGGAGATCAGTTTCCTTCCAAAATAATCTCGTACAATCAAGATGTAGACAGTATTTTTTTCTACACAGATAACAATGTTGTCTTAAAAATAACGATTCTTCGCGACAGTATGATTCGTTTTCGATATACCACCAAAGGATATTTTAATAAAGATTTTTCTTATGCTATTGATAAGAGTCAATCACATGGGTATAATGAATTATTAGTAGAAGAGCAGAAAGCATTTTACTCAATTACAACAAGCAAAATCATTTGTAAAATTGCTAAGGAAAACGCCAAAGTTTCCATCTTCAACCTCGAAGGTTTTCCCATTCTTGATGATGAAATCGGTTTTCATTGGGAGGAAAGCTATGAATTTGGTGGAAACATTGTCAAAATGAGCAAGAAAGCCAATGACGGTGAATGTTATTACGGCATGGGTGACAAGGCAACAAATTTAAATTTGAAAGGAAAGCGACTGGAAAATTGGGCAATGGATCAATATGCCTTTCAAAAGGAACAAGAACCTTTGTATAAAGTAGTGCCTTTTTATATTGGATTGCATCATGAAAAAGCCTACGGAATTTTCTTTGATAATACTTTTAGAACGTTTTTCGATTTTTGTCAAGAACGTAGAAATGTCACTAGCTATTGGGCTGAAGGTGGCGAGATGAATTACTATTTCATTTACGGCCCGAAAATGAAAGATGTAGTGACTGCTTATACACATTTAACAGGAAAACCGGAACTTCCACCGATGTGGACCTTAGGTTACCATCAATGTAAATGGAGTTATTACCCGGAAAGCAAGGTGAAGGAAATCACTTCTACTTTCAGAAAACTTCAAATTCCGTGTGATGCGATTTATTTAGACATTGACTACATGGAAGGTTTTCGATGTTTTACATGGAGTAAAGAACACTTTCCCGAACCCAAGCGAATGGTTGCAGAACTAGCCAAAGATGGTTTTAAAACTGTGGTGATCATTGATCCGGGGATAAAAATTGACAAAGAATACTCGGTTTACAACGAAGCTTTGGAAAAAGATTATTTCTGCAAACGAGCCGACGGACCTTATATGAAAGGTAAAGTTTGGCCCGGTGAATGTAATTTCCCGGATTTCACCAATCCGGAAGTCCGCGAATGGTGGGCAGGTTTATACAAAGAGTTGATTTCAGATATTGGCGTTAAAGGTGTTTGGAACGACATGAACGAGCCTGCGGTTATGGATGTTCCCGGGAAAACATTTCCCATGGATGTCAGACATGATTATGACGGTAATCCGTGCAGTCATCGAAAAGCTCATAATATATACGGAACACAAATGGCTAGGGCAACTTACGAAGGCGTTAAACGATTTGCTTACCCAAAAAGACCATTTATTATTACACGCTCAGCGTATTCCGGAGCACAACGTTATACTTCGTCTTGGACAGGTGACAATGTAGCCTCATGGGAGCATTTATGGATTGCAAATATTCAAATGCAGCGAATGTCAATCAGTGGGATGGGTTTTACAGGTTCTGACATTGGTGGATTTGCAGAACAACCTTCGGGTGAATTATATGCTCGTTGGATTCAATTAGGTGTTTTTCATCCGTTTTGCAGAACACATTCTTCGGGAGATCACGGTGAACAAGAACCTTGGTCGTTTGGCAAAGAGGTAATTGATATTACAAGAAAATTCGTTAATCTTCGCTACCAATTACTACCTTATTTATATACCATGTTTTGGAAATATGTCAATGAAGGCGAACCCATGTTAAAACCATTGGTATTTTTTGATCAAGAAGATATTCACACCCATTACAGAACCGATGAATTTATTTTTGGAAATCAAATTTTAGTTTGTCCCATTTTGGAACCGAATGCGATTGGACGAAGAATGTATCTGCCCAAAGGCAATTGGTATAATTACTGGAACAATGAATTGGTAGAGGGTAAGAATGAACTTTGGGTGGCAACCGATTATGATCAAATTCCGATATTTATCAAAGAAGGAGCCATCATTCCTAAGTATCCTGTTCAACAATTCGTTGGAGAAAAAGAATTTCAGGAAATTACCTTAGACGTCTATTATAAATCCGGAAAAGAAAAATCGGCAGTGTATGAAGATGCACAAGATGGTTATGATTATAATAAAGGTAGATTTTCACTTTGCACATTTAATTTAACCGGAAAAGACAAAGAATTGATTGTACAATTGCATAAAGAAGGCGAGTTTATAACTAATTATTCTAAATTTAGAATTAATTTAATAGGATTGCCCTTTAAGATTTCATCTTTAGAAATAGATAATGAAAATGTTTACCTTGACACAGTATCGTTTGACGGCATAAACGCAATAGTGGTTGACAAATACTTCTCTGAGTTACATGTATTTGGGGAGTAGAGTCGTATTTTTACGATTAAATATTATTACTATGAAAAGAATGCTTGTTTTTAGTCTATTTGGTACTTTGATACTAATTATGGGCTGTGCTACAAATCCGTTAACCGGAAAAAGCACTTTGGCATTAGTTGATAATAGTTCTATTTTTCCGTCTGCATTTCAACAGTATGATGCTTTTTTAAAGGAAAACAAGGTGATCAGCGGGACTTCAGATGCAAAACTGGTTGAAACAGTTGGTTTAAAAATCAAATTAGCCGCTGAAAAGTGGTTAAATGCTATTGGAAAACCGGAGTATTTGAAAGATTATCAATGGGAGTATAAATTAGTAGAAGACCCGGCTGTTAATGCTTGGTGTATGCCGGGAGGTAAAATTGTTGTTTACAGTGGAATTTTGCCGGTTACAAAAGATGAATCGGGTTTGGCAACTGTAATGGGACATGAAGTTGCTCACGCATTATTAAATCATGGACAGCAACGGATGAGTGCAGGAATGTTGCAACAAGTTGGAGCTGTTGGTGTAGGAGTAGCAGTTGGAAATGAATCTCAAGCAACACAAGAAATTGCAATGACTGCATACGGTGCAACAACTCAATTGGGCGGCATGTTGCCTTTTAGCAGAAGTCATGAAAGCGAAGCTGATAAAATTGGATTAATTTTGATGGCAATTGCCGGATACAACCCCGAAGCATCGGTTCCTTTTTGGAAAAGAATGGGCGAGGCATCAGGAGGCCAAGAACCAGCTGAATTTATGAGCACGCATCCTTCGCACAATACACGTGTTTCTAATTTAACAAGGTGGATACCGGAAGCAAAAACCGAAGCTGCAAAGTACGGTGTTGTTTTCAAATAAATAATTACTATATTCGAAGCTGTTCAGTGATGAGCAGCTTTTTTTATGTCAAAAATATAACATATGAGCACACTTGCAAAAGGAAGTAAAAAATTATTGAATGCCTGGGCATTTTATGATTGGGCAAATTCGGTTTATCCCTTAGTGATTTCATCATCCATTTTTCCATTGTATTACGGATTTCTATTTCCTAAAGAAAATCCAAATATATTGTTTTTTGGTTTTGAGTTCAAAAGCACTGCTCTGATTAGTTTTGTCACCGCCTTTGCCTTTTTATGTGTAGCCTTTTTATCTCCTCTTTTATCAGGTATTGCCGATTTTGCCGGAAACAAAAAGCGGTTTATGCAATTTTTCTGTTATATGGGAGCCTTATCTTGTATCGGAATGTATTGGTTTACAGCGGATAATATTTACTTTGGAATTGTTTGTTTCTTTTTTGGATTGATAGGCTTTTGGGGAAGTTTGGTTTTTTACAATTCCTATTTAGCCGACATCGCTTTTAAAGAACAACAAGATAGTTTGAGTGCCAAAGGTTATTCTTTTGGCTATGTTGGAAGTGTGATTCTTTTATTAATCAATCTTTACATGATTTTGGGTAAAGAAGGAGAAGAGGCTTTGCACGCAATGCGAATGGCTTTTGCAATGACCGGAATTTGGTGGATTCTTTTTGCTCAGTATGCTTTTTATTATTTACCCAAAGGAAATAAAAATGCTGAAAAAGTAACACGTGATGTTGTTTTGAACGGATTTAGGGAATTGCGAAAAGTGTATACTCAAATGTCACAAAACTTGCGACTTTTCCGTTATTTAAATGCTTTTTTTGTTTACAGTATGGCCGTTCAAACGGTAATGTTGGTGGCCACTTATTTTGGAGAACAAGAAATTAACTGGTCAAGTGACAGCGAAAAAACCACCGGATTAATAATCAGTATATTAGTGATTCAACTGGTTGCTGTTCTTGGAGCTTTATTAACATCCAAAGCATCAGATAAATTTGGAAACATTCCGACTTTAATTGTAGTGAATGCCATTTGGGCGGTAATTTGTGTTTTTGCCTATTTTGTAACAGAACCTATTCATTTTTACATTACTGCGGGCTTCGTTGGATTGGTTATGGGAGGAATTCAAGCCTTATCGCGTTCAACGTATTCCAAATTTTTGCCAAAAACAGACGATACGGCTTCGTATTTCAGTTTTTATGATGTAGCCGAAAAAGTAGGGATTGTAATTGGAATGGCCATTTACGGCTCAATTGATCAAATTACAGGAAGTATGCGTAACGCGATTGTTTTCTTAATGGTCTTTTTTGTGGCGGGTTTACTTTTACTTTTGCGAGTGCCAAAAAGTACTGCCTCCGACGAAGATTTATCCGCAGATGCAGAATAGTTTTTTAATTCATTTTTATAGTTCCTGAACCCGACACTTTTGCATCCACTTTGGTCGGGTTTCCTTTGTATTGAATATCTCCTGAGCCCGAAACTCTGGCCTCTATGGACTGCGAACAATTGGTTTCAATATCACCTGATCCTGCAATACTTACTTTAGCATTGTCAGCTTGTAGCTCAAATGCTTCAATGTCGCCCGAACCTGCAAGAGCCGCAGTAAAATCGGTGGTTTTTCCTTTGAACTCTATATCGCCGGAACCGGATAATCGTGCATCAATAGTTTGAGCTTCGATACCTAATTTTATATCTCCCGAACCCGCTAGACTCACTTGGAAAGAAGCAGCATTCATCATAAAATTTGAAATTACATCGCCAGAACCAGCTAAACTTACATTTGAAATAGAATTAACAGGAACGGTGATTTCAATTTTTTTCCCTTTAGAAGCAGAAATGCCATAATTTTTTTCAGGTTTGATATGCAAAGTATTGTCTTTAACTTCTACGATAATAAATTCCATTAAATTTTCCTCGGCATTGATGGTAATTGAACCTTCCGCTCCATCAACCAAGGTTACATAAAAAGAACCTGAAACGGCAACACCATCATATTCAGCTGTTGTAACTGTTTTGGAAACCACAGCACCTTCGCCTTTAATGTTTTTATAGTTTTGTGCTTGAATCGATAGGGAAGTTAGCACTGCCAAAAGTATAAGAATGTTTTTCATGATAATTAGTTAATTGATGTTTTTATAATTGTTTTAAACTGATATTCCCGTAACTGGAGTTGATAGTGACTTGATTGCTGCCGCTTTTTTTATGGAATCCTTTGAAACTTTTGCTCGTATTTGTTTCAATACGTGAGTTGTATTCCAACGATGCTTCACTTTTGAAATTTCCGTATTTTGTGGTCACGTCAAAATCAAATGCATAATTTGAATCATGACTTAAAAAGACATTCGTATATCCTGCATTAATTGTTAGGTCTTTTGCCGCAGAAGAAATAGCGTTTACTGTTAAATTACTGTATTTGGTATTGATGTTTAAAGAGCCATTTAGTTCGTTTACTTTAATAGTCATATAATCTCCGGAACCGCCTACGTTTGCAACGCTACCTAGTAGTAATTTGCCATATTTACTAACATATTTTAAGTTTGTTCCTTTCGTTAATACAACATCAGTATAGCTTGAATTCAAATCTAGCGAATTGTAGTCGGATATCTGTAAATCTGAATATTTAGCAATGACATTCGCATTATTGATTTTTTCAATATTGGATTTGGAACAATACTCAATTTGAATGGTATTGGAGGAATGATTTAATTTTCCTAAAGTAATTTTCCCGTATTTGCACAGAATGTCAGTACTTCCAAACAATTCATGTGTAATGATATTCCCATAATTGTTTTCTACTTTTAGATTCCCTTTTTTAGGAATTTTTATGGTATAATTTATTTCCATACTGCTTTTTTTACCATAATTTTTTTGTTCGTCAAAAATGGTTTTTGCACTATAACTACTGGAATTTCCGGCAAATTCTACATTGATGGATGCCAATCTTGCATTGACCCATTTTTCATCATCACCGCTAATGGTGACTATCACTTCAATGTCAATTTTGTCTTGATCCCAAGTGGTGACAAATACATTTCCGTATTTATTTTCAACAGCTAATGTAGCAGTAGCATTTACATCCACTGTTTTTTTGATTGTTTTTTGTTTGTTGTGTTTTCCTTGATATTCGGTTGCATTGCTAATTCCTGTCAAGAAAAGCAGCAATATTAAACTATATAGCTTTTTCATTGGGTATTGTTTTTTGATGATTAATAATTTCGATTTGATTGATGATGGATTCTAAGAAGGATATTCGGGTTTGAAAATTCACAATCATTGCATGAAGCAGTTGTTTGGTATCTCCATTTTTTTGTAATTCGGTTAAAATCTTTTGATAATCTGCATCAAAAACTTTCATTTGAAGCAAAGCATCATTAATTATTTCAGCCGTTTCGGGTGTTTGTTTGGCTTTTAAGGAAGAAAGTTCTTTTTCAACAACAGAGGCAAAGTAGTCGTGTGTTTCCTTGGTTTGAACCGATGCGTTTTCCCATTGATTCATAGGCTCTTGTTTGGTTTGGTAAAACGCAATCACACCTGCAATTAAAACAAGCGAAGCTGCAATACCCAAAGGAATCCAATTGTTTTTTCTCTTTTGAATAGGCTCTTTTGTCAATTTTTTCAAAAATCGATCAGTATGACCAAACTCCGGATGTTCAGTATCCCATTGGTTTTCTAATCGTTCAAATAGTGATTCTATAGGGTCTTTACTTGTTTTCATGGCATTTTTTGTAAGTGTAATTTCAAACTTTCTTTGGCTCTGCTAATGGTTGTTCGACAATTCGTTGGACTAATGTCTAGAATTTGACAAATTTCTTCGTAATCATAACCTTCAATTAATGACAATGTTAAAATAATCTGATAACTTTCTTTAAGAGCGTGTATCGCTTTGAGAACTTCTTGTGCTTTCAACTGTGAATAATCAGATTCCGGTTCTTCTGATTCTTCAACTATTTTATAAGCTTTACTTTCAAAATCATCGTGCGTAAAAAAACTGTTCTTTTTATAGAAGTCAATACTATAATTCACGATTATTCGCTTCAACCAAGCTCCAAAAGCCACTTCATTTCTAAAAGTATCCAATTTTTGAAACGCTTTTAAAAAGCCTTCCTGCATCACGTCTTCGGCAAAGTGTGTATCTTTCACAATTCGGAGAGCCACATTATACATCGCTTTGCAGTAGCGATTGTATATCTCAAACTGTGCTTTTTGACTGTTTTGCTTGCAGAGTGTCAACAACTGCTCAATATTTTCGTTTGCTAAACTCAATTGGTTGATTGTATTTGAATTAAAGACGGCATTTTTTTTCCAATGTTACAGTAAAGTAAAAATAATAGTATTTTTTCGCTTTTACAGTTCACAGAAATAATTATATTTGGAAACTATAATTTTACAACGAAATGAAAACGATTAAATTTCTACCTATTTATTTATTATTCTTTTCTACTATTACTTTTGTTTCATGTGACTCCGGCATAGAACCGGTAGATCCGGCATTAAATGTACCACCGGATGATAATGGTGGAAGCACCACAGGAGATTATTGGCCAATGGCAATTAATAATTCTTGGACGTATGCAAGTGAAGGTGAAGATCAAACACCAATGAAAATTATTGGTACCGAATCAATTAATAATAGTACCTATTATAAATATGATAATTTTGTTGGTTTGACAACTGAAGGTTCCGATTTTGAGGGAACTGTTTGGACAAAGAAAGTTAATGGTACCTATTATGTAAGACAAGAAGCGAGTATTCCGGCAGTTCCTGGTATGCCTTCTGTTACAATTTCTCCGATGGAAATTATTATTTTAAAAGACTTTTTGGCGGTAAATGGAACATGGACTCAAAATTTCACTCAAACAACCACTATTGAAGGTCTTCCACCCATTCAAACAGCAGTGGGAATTGTTGGTAAAATCTTAGAAAAAGATATTGAATTTACTGTAAACGGCGTTTCCTATGAAAATGTCATTAAAGTGGAATTAATTCAAAATACTCAAGGCGAAACACTAACCAATTACTATTGGTTTGCCAAGAATATTGGGTTGATTAAATATGTTAATATTGCTTTGGGAGAAACGTATGAGCATGAATTAGTGACTTATACTGTAAATTAAGAATCGTATGACGACTGAAAACCGTTTCCAGTGGAAGCGGTTTTTTTATGGCATATAATTTGACCATTCAATACGGATAAGTTGCTTTTTATCGTTTATATTTCAGCTTTTTGCTCATTTTCAAATACATAAACTATATTTGTTACTTCCAAAATAAACACGTTTAATGACAAAATGACTTTATTCACTATATGTCAAATCATAAATTATTAACACTGGACAATTTGTCACTTCATGATTTTGAGTCCGAAGCCGATTTAATACCGTTATTGACTCCCGAAGATGAAGAGGAAATGGCCAATGAAGAACTTCCGGCTTCGCTCGCTATTTTACCTTTACGCAATACTGTTTTGTTTCCCGGGGTTGTTATACCGATTACGGCAGGAAGAGATAAATCAATCAAATTGATCAATGATGCCAATGCCGCGGGAAAAGTAATTGGTGTTGTTTCTCAAAAAAATGAAGAGGTGGAAGACCCCAAGCATGAAGATATCCACTCTATTGGCACAGTGGCTAAAATTCTGCGGGTTTTAAAAATGCCTGACGGGAATATTACCGTGATACTTCAAGGTAAAAAGCGTTTCGAAATAAGTGAAGTTGTTTCAGAAGAGCCTTATATTAATGCTTTGATTAAAGAAGTAGCTGAAAAGCGTCCCGGAAAAAACGATACGGAGTTTGGAGCTATTATTGAATCGGTAAAAGAAATCGCTATTAGAATCATCAAAGAAAGTCCGAATATTCCATCGGAAGCAACCTTTGCAATCAAAAACATTGAAAGCAAATCGTTTCTAATTAATTTTGTTTCATCCAACATGAACCTTTCCGTTCATGAGAAGCAAGAGTTGCTTGCCATGAATGTTCTCAAAGAACGAGCCTTAGCAACACTGCGTTATATGAATACAGAGCTTCAAAAATTAGAGCTTAAAAATGATATTCAATCAAAAGTTAGAGTCGATTTAGACCAACAGCAAAGAGAGTATTTTCTGCATCAACAAATGAAAACCATTCAAGAAGAACTGGGTGGAGTTTCCTATGACCAGGAAATAGATGAAATGCGTCAGAAAGCAAAATCCAAAAAATGGGATGCTAAAATTGATCAACATTTTGAAAAAGAATTAAAAAAATTACAGCGTACCAATCCGCAGTCGCCTGATTTTGGTATTTCACGTAATTATTTGGAGTTGTTTTTAGAATTGCCTTGGAATGAATATTCCAAAGATAATTTTGATTTAAAAAGAGCTGAAAAAATTTTAGACAAAGACCATTTTGGCTTGGAAGATGTCAAAAAACGTATTATCGAACATTTGGCAGTTTTAAAATTGCGAAAAGATATGAAATCACCAATCATTTGTTTAACCGGACCTCCGGGTGTTGGAAAAACATCCATTGGAAAATCCATTGCGAAAGCGTTGGGAAGAGAATATGTTCGCATGTCGCTTGGTGGACTTCGAGATGAAGCCGAAATACGCGGTCATCGAAAAACCTATATTGGTGCGATGCCGGGTCGAATCGTTCAAAATATTAAAAAAGCCGGAACATCTAATCCTGTTTTTGTACTAGATGAAATCGATAAATTATCCGCAAGTCATTCAGGAGATCCTTCTTCAGCCTTGCTGGAAGTATTGGATCCTGAACAAAACAGTGAGTTTTACGACAACTTTTTAGAAATGGGTTACGACTTATCAAAGGTCATGTTTATAGCAACCTCAAACACAATGTCTTCTATTCAACCGGCTTTAAAAGACCGAATGGAAGTAATTATAATGTCGGGTTATACCGTTGAGGAAAAAGTGGGAATTGCCATCAAACATTTATTCCCGAAGCAATTAAAAGAACATGGATTAACTGCAAAAGATTTGACCATCGGTAAAAAACAAATCGAAAAGATTGTTGAAGGTTATACCCGTGAATCGGGTGTGCGAAGTTTAGAACAAAAGTTAGCTCAAGTCATTCGAAATGCAGCCAAATCAGTCGCAATGGAAGAAGTATACAATAAAAAAGTAACCGACGAAGATATAATCAAAGTTCTGGGAGCTCCACGATTAGAACGTGACAAATCGGAAGGAAATGAAGTAGCGGGTGTGGTGACAGGATTGGCATGGACAAGTGTTGGCGGTGATATTCTTTTTATTGAGTCTTTGGTTTCTAAAGGAAAAGGAACACTTACTTTAACCGGTAATTTGGGAACGGTAATGAAAGAATCGGCAACCATTGCTTTGGAATACATCAAATCAAATGCTGATGATTTAGGTGTTAGCCAAGAAGTGTTGGCCAATTATAATATTCATATTCACGTGCCGGAAGGTGCAACACCTAAAGACGGACCAAGTGCCGGAATTGCGATGCTCACTTCGTTGGTTTCTGTTTTAACACAAAAGCGAATCAAGAAAAATTTAGCCATGACGGGTGAAATTACACTTCGCGGAAAAGTGTTACCAGTTGGTGGAATCAAAGAAAAAATTCTGGCTGCCAAAAGAGCAAATATTAAAGAAATCATTCTTTGCCAAGAAAACAAATATGATATTGATGAAATCAAAGCCGAGTATTTAGAAGGGCTGACTTTCCATTATGTAAAAGAAATGAGCGAGGTATTGAAAATTGCCATTACCACTCAAAAAGCAAAAAACGCGAAAACGCTTTAATAAACGAATAAATGAATAAAAAAGTTGGTACTTATAGTGCCAACTTTTTTCGTTAATCACCCAAATTTCTTTTAAAACTATAAAAGTTTCCCCTTCAAAAATAATATCTTCGCAAACTCGTTATCATTGGTGTTAACAGCGTGTTATTAATTTATGTATAGAAACTTAATCCTTGTTGCTTTTGTTCTTTGGAGTACGATGAGTTTTAGTCAAGTAGGAGGGCAATCGGTGTATCAGTTCCTTACTTTGATGACTTCTCCGCGGCAGGCAGCAATGGGAGGGAAGGTCATTACACTTTTTGATTACGATGTAAACCAAGGACAATACAATCCGGCTTCTATCAATAGTGAAATGCACAATCATTTGGCTTTGAATTATGGCAATTATTTTGGCGAAGTATCTTATGGTACCGCTTCGTATGCCTACACCTATGACCGACATTTGCAAACTTTTCATGCAGGTATTAGTTATATCAATTACGGGACTTTTGATGGAAGAGACGAAAACGGATTAGAAACCGCAAGTTTTACAGGTAGTGAAGCCGCACTTTCATTTGGTTACTCCTACAATCTACCTTTTACGGATTTTTATATTGGCGGGAATGCCAAATTAATTACTTCTACTTTAGAAAGTTATACTTCTTTTGGTGCGGCAGTTGACTTGGGCTGTATTTATATTGACGAACGGAATGATATCAATTATGCTTTGGTCCTTCGCAATATGGGTTCGCAAATCACTACGTACGCAGGTGTTTATGAACCATTGCCTTTTGAAATAATTGCCGGAATTTCGCAAGAATTAGAGCATGTTCCGCTTCGTTGGCATCTGACCTTGGAAAATTTGCAGCAATGGAATGTGGCTTTTTCTAACCCGGCTCGATCAGAAGGCACCTTAGACGGTGGAACGCAAGAAGAAAAGGTGTCGTTTTTTAATAATGCATTGCGACATGTTATTTTTGGAGCAGAGTTATTTCCGGGAAAAGCATTTAATGTACGTTTGGGATATAATTTCAGAAGAAGTGAAGAATTAAAATTGGTCGAACAACGAACTTTTGCCGGATTGTCACTTGGATTCGGACTTCGAATGGGAAAAATGCGGTTTGAATATTCTTACTCTCGTTACACACTTGCAGGCGACACTAGTTTGTTCGGATTGATGATTAATTTGCAGTAGTAGTTAATAGTATTAAGTATTAATTAGTAAGACATTTGATAATATTTAAAAATAGATAGACTTTTGTACCTTAGAACCTTAGAACCTTAGAACCTTAGAACCTTAGAACCTTAGTACCTTAGTACCTTAGCACCTTAGCACCTTTAATAAATGACACCCATCACCATAGCCATTGACGGATTTTCATCAACCGGTAAAAGTACCTTAGCCAAGCAATTAGCGAAGTATTTAGGGTATGTTTATGTGGATACGGGTGCCATGTATCGTGCAGTGACTTTATTTGCCATGCAAAATGGGTTGGTGTCCGAAACACATTTGGATCAACTTGGTTTGATTAAAAATTTACCTTCAATTAAATTGCATTTTGTTTATAATTCAGCACTTGGTTTTGCCGAAATGTTTTTGAACAATGTGAATGTGGAAAATGAAATTCGTACCATTGACGTTTCGCGATTGGTTAGTAAAATAGCTGAAATATCCGAAGTTCGTTCAAAATTAGTGGAGCAGCAGCAGCAAATGGGCTTGAAAAAAGCAATTGTGATGGACGGTCGAGACATAGGAACTGTTGTTTTTCCCGATGCTGAATTGAAGTTGTTTATGACCGCTAGTCCGCATACGCGTGCCATGCGACGGTATGATGAATTAATTGAAAAGGGTCAGAAAGTTACGTATGAAGAAGTCTTGCAAAACGTTCAGGAACGCGATTATATTGACACCCATCGGGAAGATTCTCCGCTAGTAAAAGCAACAGACGCTATTGAAATTGATAATTCTACGTTAACCAAAGAGGAACAATTTGCATTGGTGTTAGATTTAATCGACAAATTTTACAATTAAGGGTATCATTTTCTTCGATACTGCAATCAAGACTTTCCATTTTTTTGTAGATGATTTTCAGGAATCAATTTGTATTTTTGAATTCATTTCTGATACTTTTTTAATTTAAAAAATAATTTTCTCGCAAAGTCGCAAAGTCGCTAAGAATGCATTTTAAACTTTGCGACTTTGCGAGAAAACAAAACAAACAACTATGAAAATCGTTATATCTCCCGCCAAATCATTGGATTTTGAAAGTCCGCTACCCATACAACAATCCACTACTTCCTGTTTTTTAAAAGAAGCGAATGTTATTCACAAACAGTTGAAAAAGCAAAAGCCAAAAAAATTAATGGAATTAATGGATATTTCAGATAAATTGGCCGATTTAAACTGGCAACGCAATCAAGAACGGGATTTAAATAATTTTACCACTGAAAATTCACGTCCGGCGATTTACGCGTTTAATGGTGATGTGTATATTGGTTTAGATATAAAAACGGTACCAACTGAAAAATTAGAAGTTCTACAAGACAAACTTCGCATTCTCTCCGGATTGTATGGATTGTTGAAACCATTGGATTTGATGCAGCCTTATCGATTGGAAATGGGAACGAAATTTCCTATTGGCAAAAGCAAGAATTTATATGAATTTTGGAAAGCAAAAATTACCAAGCAATTAAACAGCGAACTTCAAAAAGACGAACTTTTCATCAATTTAGCCAGTAACGAATATTTTGATGCAGTAGATGTCAAAGCCTTGAAAGTCCCCGTCATCACTCCCGAATTCAAAGACTACAAAGACGGAAAATTAAAAATGATTAGCTTTTTTGCCAAAAAGGCAAGAGGCATGATGGTACGCTACATCATTGACACAAATGCCGAAACCATTGACGATTTGAAAGGTTTTAATTATGAAGGTTATGCGTTTGATGGGAATTTGAGTAAGGGGAATCGGTTGGTGTTTACGAGGTAGTTTTTTGTTTCAAGTTTCAGGTTTCAGGTTTCAAGTTTCAGGTTTCAGGTTTCAAGTTTCAGGTTTCAGGTTTCAGGTTTCAGGTTTCAGGTTTGGGATTTGCTTAGAATTGATAATTTGAAGTCATTAATCTGTTTTTATCCTTTTATAGTGAAGCTATCAAAATCCGTAAAAATCTGCGTTTGCGAAGCAATCCGTCCCGAAGCTTCGGGATCTGCGTTCCAATTTAAACTTATTCTTTCACTTCCAACACATACCCAATTCCATGCACGTTTGTTAATTTAATGGAGTCATCCCCACTCAATTTTTTACGTAATTTAGAAATGTACGTATCTAAACTTCTCCCTACAAAAACCCCGTGATCTTCCCAAACTCTTTTGGAAAGTTCTTCCCGTTTGATGATTTTATTCGGATTGGCCACAAAAAGTGTCAAAAGTTCCACTTCTTTTTTGGAAAGACTGATTTCAACGGCTTTCACCATTAATTTATTTTCATCGGGATAGAATTGAAACTTGCCAAGTGAGATTCCATTTTCATTAGTTGGATCAAATTGGATTATTTTTTTTCGTTTAGGAAAAAATAGAAAAGCTGCAATAATACCTAATGACAAAAGCACGATCCAAATGATTTTAGTACTAGAAGTTGTTGTTTTTTCTAAAAAGCGTACTTCAATCGTGTAGCATTTTTGAGGCATGTTTCGTCCACCACAAGGAATAATATCTTTTTCAACGTTGGCATTTTTCAGAAAACTATAAGCCACTTCAAAGTCTTTGCATTGCTTCACTTCAATTTGATAATAGGAGGGAAGGTTTGCTTTTTGAAAGCTTTGTTGAACAATTTTTACCAAAGTGTCCGGGTAAATGGTCAGTTCTTTTTCAAAGGAAAGTTGGTATTTTGATTTTTCTACTTGATGAAC
>NZ_JBILTE010000154.1:0-5968 GCF_044371705.1 Flavobacterium sp.
ATGGAATTTACCGAAGAAGCCACCTTTATATCCTCAATTTGTAATCCTAATTTCCGCAGCGAATCCATTGCCATTTGAGCTCCTAAATAAAAATCAGTGGATCGCTTTAGCTCGGGTTTTGCACTAATAGCTAAAACTTTGGGAGCACTGACCCACGATGTAAAATCTGATTCATTCACCGGATACAAAAAGGCAATCCTTTTCTTTTCTACCTTATTTAAAGAATTAAATAATTTTCTCTGAACTACCGATGCTGTTGTTGTAACAGGAACTTGATCAGGCACCAGTGCATTTTCTGGTACGCGAATAATCATTCCTATTTTAACACCATCGGCCAAATCAGGATTTAATTCAAGCAATTGATTCTGACTTAATCCTGCCATTTTAGCTAAGCCAAATAACGTCTGTTTTGGTTGAACTTCGTAGGATTTATACTTTTCAACTTCGGTTGTTGGATTTGAAACAACAGTCGTATTTTGAGGTGTTGTTACCTCGGGTTCGATAGGTTTTGAAACCTGAGGCGTTTTTTGAACTAGACCAATTTTGTTGGATGGAAGCACCAAAACATGTCCCGTCTGCAACATTGCCGCTATTTGCGGATTCAATTGCTCCATTTCACTGATAGAAATTCCAAATCTTTTAGAAAGACTAAATTTGGTATCGCCTGGCTGAACCACATAGGATTCTCCCGTTTGTGTTGGAGCAGAAGTACCATTTTCATCTTTAATAGGTATGCTAATGGTTTGACCACCTCTCAAAACGCCAGTTAAAGCGTCCTGATTGGCACTAACTAATTCATCAACCGTCAGACCAAAACGTTGAGAAAGTCCCCATAAGGTTTCTTTTGGCAATACAACATAACTTATTGTTTTCGAATAATTTACTTTTGAAGTAGCATTTACAGCTTGGAAAAATTGAGCAGACAAATCTTTTCCTCCGGTAATTTTTAATTTATGTCCGGCTTGAAGCACAAGGACAATATGCGGATTTTCATTCTCTAACTTTTCTATTGAAACGCTATAGCGTCTTGACAATCCAAATTTGGTTTCCCCCGATTGTACAGTATGATAATACACATCGCTATTACCTGCTTGATTTGATGAAGAACCGGCATAAGTAGCACTTGAAGAATCTTGCGATTTAGGGATCAAAATCTCCTGATCCTCGTAAAGAATATTTTCAGTACTTGGATTCAACTTTAGTAGTTCGCCTACCGAAACACCGTATTTTCTTGAAATAGAGGATACCGTCTCTCCTTTTAAAACCGTGTGCTTTTGGTAGTCTCCCTGAGCAAAAGTGGAGCCAGACAAAAACAAAAGAAAAAATAAAATTAGTGGTATTTTATACCTCATTTTGATACATTAAGAAATATGATAAATAAAATTTATCAAATTGTTTCTTAAATTTAAAAAAAACCTTCAGAAGAAAAATCCTTCCGAAGGTCAAATTAATAGATGTTATTAACAATTTTAAAAGACAAAAATAGGCCGTTCTCCCATCATATCTCCCACAATATCAGCTACTTCCTCTATAATTGACTCATTTGTATGGTTAATAATTACTCGGTCAATTAAGTCAACAACGGTTTCCATGTCGGCCTCAGTTAAGCCTCTAGTGGTAATTGCAGGTGTTCCTACGCGTATACCTGAAGTTACAAACGGCGACTTATCATCAAACGGAACCATGTTTTTATTCACAGTGATCTCCGCTTTTACCAATGCATTTTCAGCTTCTTTTCCTGTAATATTTTTATTTCTTAAATCGATTAGCATCATGTGATTATCAGTTCCACCAGAAATAATATCATATCCTCTTTTAACAAATGCAGCTGCCATTGCCTTCGCATTTTTTTGTACCTGTAATTGATATCTGAAAAATTCGTCTGTTAGTGCCTCACCAAAAGCGATTGCCTTAGCTGCAATAATATGTTCTAGGGGTCCGCCTTGATTTCCTGGAAATACCGCTCCATCTAGTAATGACGACATCATTCTGATTTCCCCTTTAGGGGTTTTAATTCCAAAAGGGTTTTCAAAATCTTTACCCATAAGAATCATTCCACCTCGCGGACCTCTCAATGTTTTGTGAGTAGTAGTCGTAATAATATGGCAATGCGGAACAGGATCGTTTAATAATCCTTTGGCAATTAAACCTGCCGGATGTGAAATATCAGCCAATAAAATAGCTCCCACGCTATCTGCGATTTCTCTGAAACGTTTAAAATCCATATCACGAGAGTAAGCTGAAGCACCGGCAATAATCATTTTAGGTTGCTCCGTTGTTGCTATTTCCTGAATTTTGTCATAATTCAAAACTCCGGTTTCTTTTTCTACCCCGTAAAAAACAGGATTATATAATCTTCCGGAAAAATTAACAGGAGAACCATGCGTTAAGTGACCGCCATGCGATAAATCAAAACCTAAAATTTTGTCTCCAGGTTTAAGGCAAGCAAAAAACACTGCGGTATTAGCTTGTGATCCTGAATGAGGCTGAACATTTGCATATTCGGCACCAAATAATGCTTTGGCTCTATCAATGGCAATTTGTTCAATTTGGTCAACGACCTCACAACCACCATAATATCTCTTGCCTGGATAACCTTCGGCATATTTATTTGTTAAAACAGAACCTGCTGCTTCCATTACCTGATCACTTACAAAATTCTCTGAAGCAATCAATTCTATTCCGTGAATTTGTCTGTCTTGTTCGTCAAGAATAAGTTCAAAAATTTGTTCGTCGCGTTGCATTTGATAATATTTCGTTAAATTGGATTCAAAATTACAAAAATCGTTTGTTAAATTAACAATAGCTATTATATTTGATTGATAATTTTTCAACAATAAAACCACTCACAAAATGCCAAATATAACCAATGACCCCAAAAGAAAATCATGGCTGGAAGTCCCAGAAAACAGTGACTTTCCCATACAAAACATTCCTTTTGGTGTGTTCTTGACCAAAGACGACATCATCACAATAGGCACTCGTATTGGTGACTATGCAATTGATTTAGGGGCGATGCAGCAACTAAATTATTTTGAAGGAATCGAATTGACCGATGATATGTTCATGCAGGATACACTAAATGATTTTATTTCTGACGGAAAAAAAACATGGCGGTTGGTTAGAAACAGAATTGGAGATATTTTTGACAATACTAATCCGAAGTTAAGAGATAATAAGAAGCACTGTAATATAATCATTTTCAAAATTGATGAAGTAGAAATGCAATTGCCCGTGCTAATTGGTGATTATACTGATTTTTATTCCAGCAAAGAACACGCTACCAATGTTGGTAAAATGTTTCGTGATCCCGAGAACGCCTTGCTTCCTAACTGGTTGCATATACCGGTAGGATACCATGGTAGAAGTTCTACAATTGTACCTTCCGGAATTCCAGTACACAGACCTATGGGGCAAACACTCCCGAATGGTGAAACGCAACCTGTTTTTGGACCTTCACGTCTGGTCGATTTTGAACTCGAAACTGCATTTATTACTACTGATTGCAACATTATGGGTGAAAATATTCCAATTAATGAAGCAGAAGATTATATCTTCGGAATGGTACTTTTAAATGACTGGAGTGCACGTGACATCCAAAAATGGGAATATGTTCCATTAGGACCCTTCTTGGCAAAAAACTTTGCTTCCTCCATTTCACCATGGATTGTAACGTTAGACGCTTTAGAACCTTTCCGAACAAAAAGTCCAAAACAAGAACCTACACCTCTTCCCTATTTACAGCAAAAAGGAAAGAACACTTTTGATATTAATCTTGAAGTGTATGTTGCACCTGAAAAAGCAAAACCAACTTTGGTTAGTAAAACAAACTTCAAATATATGTATTGGTCGATGGCTCAGCAGCTAGCACACCATACCAGCAACGGATGTAAAGTAAATTCAGGCGACATGATGGGATCCGGCACAATATCGGGTCCAAATCCTGATAGTTTTGGTTCTATGTTAGAACTAACTTGGGGAGGACAAAACCCAATTAAATTATCAAATGGTAGCGAACGAAAATTCATTAATGATAACGACACGGTAACTATAAAAGGCTATTGTCAAAATAGTCAATTTAGGATAGGTTTTGGTGAAGTCAGCACAAAACTACTCCCAACATTTGTTAGAAAGTAACAATTAAACTCAGGTATCCAACCTGAGTTTTTTTTGAAAACTGCTAAGATTTTAAAGTAATTCAGGAATAAACTCTCTAATTCCCTCAAAAAAAATATATTTGCTAAAATTAACGGAAATGAAAAAATTCACTTTTTTACTTAGTCTGTTCCTACTTGCATCTTGCGGCTCTAAACAAACCGAACGAATGGTAAATTCGGGCAATTACGATGCTGCCATTCAAACTGCTGTAAACAATTTACGAACAAATAAAAACGCAAAGGGCAAACAAGATTATGTTTATTTATTAGAAGAAGCATTTGCAAAAGCCAAGGAACGTGATTTACGAAATATCACCACTTGGTATAATGATGCAAATGCCGCTAATTTGGAAAAAATATTCAATACCTACGTGCAATTAAATAACCGTCAGGAATTAATCAGACCGCTGCTTCCTTTAAAGTTATTGAACGAAGGTCGTGATGCAACGTTTGTATTTGATGATTATTCGAATGATATTATTGATAGTAAAAACACGCTATCTAACCATTTATACAGCAATTCTAAAAACATCTTAACCAATGCTTCAAAATTAGAAGCACGAAACGTTTACGACGATTTAGTTTATTTAAATCAAATTAACCCGGGTTATAAAGATGTTTCAAAACTAATCAATGAGGCACAATTTAAAGGAACCGACTTTGTTCATGTGTATACCAAAAATGAAACAAATATGGTTATACCGGTTCTATTACAAAATGACTTACTTGATTTCAGCACCTACGGACTCAATGATAAATGGACGGTTTATCACAGCAATCGTGTTAAAGACGTAGTGTACGATTTTGGAATTATTGTAAATTTTAGAGAAATTAATATATCCCCGGAACAAATTCGCGAAAAAGAAGTTACGCAAGAAAAGCAATTAAAAGACGGCTCTCTAAACTTAGTTGACAACAATGGAAACGTAGTTAGAGACAGTTTAGGAAATGCTGTAAAAGTAGACAAATTTATAACTGTCAAAGGAACTGCTTATCAATTTACGCAATTCAAAGCCTGTCAAGTGACAGCTAAAGTAGATTATGTAGACTTTACAACGAATCAATTAACCAACACCTACCCTTTGGCAAGCGAGTTCCTCTTCGAACATATTTATGCTACTTTTAGAGGTGACAGAAGAGCATTTGATGAAAGTTTTAACTCCTATTTCGGACAAAGAGCGGTGCCGTTTCCTTCCAACGAACAAATGGTTTTTGATACGGGAGAAGATTTGAAAGCTAAACTAAAAGCAATTATTACGAGATACCGAATCCGTAATTAACTAACTGAAAAATAATAAAAAGAAAGGTGTCCTTAAAGTAGTGATTCTTTCATTCCGAATATATTTCGGAATCTCAAATACATTGATTTTTAATAGCTTATAGAAGCTGAAACGAGTTCATCTCGACAATTTCGGACATTTTAGATATTTTCTTTTATTATAAAACTCTTTTAACGCTATCTATGCTGATAGAATCATGTGATTCATCATACACACATTTTCCTTCTTTGATAATTAAAATCTGTGGCGATTGGTGAAAAACACCGAACCTTGCCGCAATTTCATTCGAAACACTTCTGTAATCAAGTAAATCTAAAAAATAAGGCTGCAATTCCTCATTCGAAAAATCATAGTCATTTTCAAATTGTTTTAATGCAAATCTACTGATACTGCAACGGGTACTGTGTTTAAAAATCAGTACCGGTTTTTCAAATGAGAGTTCGGTCATTTCATTTAACTGACCCAAGTCCGTTACTTTTCTCCATTCTATTTTAGAAACATTTCCCTGCTCTGTATTCCCGAAAAGATTAT
>NZ_JBILTE010000155.1:0-5923 GCF_044371705.1 Flavobacterium sp.
AAAACCGATAATAATAAAGGGAATACTCAACCACTGTCCGGTTGATAAAGCATTGAATAATGGGTATTCTTCAAATCCACCTTGGCTTTCTTTTACAAATTCTACTATAAATCGAACCGACCATAACAAGACTAAAAATAGTCCGAAAAGGAATCCTTGCTTTAATCGTGCTTCCGTTTTCCAATAAAGAAAGAACAGTATTAAAAATACAAATACGTAACCTATTGCTTCATACAATTGTGCAGGATGTTTCACAGGAACTAAATCAATTAAAGAAGAAAATTGCGGGTCGGATGTCAGTGCTTGATACGCTTCTTTTGGTTTCGCTATTTGGGTTTCTTGGACTACTTGTCTTTTATTATAAAAATCTTGAACAAATTTAATTCCAAAACCTGATTTAGTCTCTTCACCAACAATTTCAGAATTGAAAAAATTACCTATACGAATGAATATCGCACCACTGGCTACAGGAATTACAATTCGGTCTAATACCCATAGTAACGGTTGCAACATGATTTTTTTGCTGAAATAAATCATCGTTACAATGATAGCAATAGCAGCACCGTGACTTGCCAATCCTGAAAATCCTGTGAATTCAAATTCAGGAACCGTGCGAATGGGTAATAAAATACTTAAAGGATCATCAACAAATAACTCGGGTTGGTAAAAAAGTACGTGTCCCAATCGAGCACCTAACATGGTTGCTACCACCGTATAAATAAACAACGAATCCAATTTTTCTATCGGTTCGTTTTCACGAATAAATATCCGTTTCATGATTTGCCAACCGATGACAAAAGCCAAAACCCATGTTAAACTGTAATAGCGAATAATAAAAAATCCTAAATCAATTCCTTCTGTAGGATTCCAAACAAAATTTAATGAGTGTATTAGCATAATTGTTTATAATTGGTAAAGTAAAAGTAATTCAAAATAGTTCAATACACAAAACAAATCCTTGTACCTAACATTTATTTAGCATTTAAAAAAATAGGGAATTTAGTAGTGTTAAGGAACCGGATCGTAACCACTTTTTCCCCATGGGTGGCAACTGGAAATTCTTTTGATGGCAAGCCAACCGCCTTTGAATAATCCGTGTTTTTTTAATGCTTCAACGGTGAAGTGGGAGCAAGTAGGCTCAAAACGGCATGTCGCAGGGGTTAACGGAGAAATTACCACTTGATACACACGCACCAAGAAAATAAAGGGACTAATGATTATTTTCTTGAGCATTTGGTTCAATTGTTTTTAGTTTAAAGTAAAGGTAGTTCCTTCTTTTCCGTCTTTTATTTGTATGCCGAGCGCATCTAATTGGTCTCTGATTTGATCTGATAAGGCAAAGTTTTTATTCGCACGTGCTTCATTTCGCATCGCTATCAATAATTCAATGACGCCTTCTAATTTATCATTCGATTTTGAGGAGGATTTTTCATCAGTTAAGCCTAAAACGTCAAAGATAAAACCGGATAGTGTGTGACTCAATTCGTTTAAATCAGCTTTTGTTAGTTGCTCATTACCTTCCTTTACTAAATTGATGATGCGAACCGCCTCAAAAAGCTGAGCAATTAAAATCGGACTGTTGAAATCGTCGTTCATCGCATCATAACACGATTGTTTCCAAGCTTGAATAGCAATGGTTGACGTGTTTGAAGCTGGCAAACTCGGCAAAACAGCAAACGCTTCCATTAATCGGTTGAAGCCCTTTTCAGAGGCTAAAATAGCATCGTTCGAAAAATCCAAAATACTTCTGTAATGAGCTTGAAGCATGAAAAAGCGAACGACAGAAGGAGCAAACGCTTTACTCAAAATACTGTTTTCTCCGGTAAACAATTCACCCGGTAAAATATTATTCCCGGTTGATTTCGACATTTTTTTACCGTTCAGCGTAAGCATATTTGCATGCATCCAATACGTTACAGGAGAATGACCCGTACAAGCTTCGTTTTGAGCTATTTCACATTCGTGGTGCGGAAATTTTAAATCCATTCCGCCCCCATGAATATCAAACTGATTGCCTAAATATTTAGTACTCATGGCGGTACATTCCAAATGCCACCCCGGAAAACCATCGCTCCAAGGCGAAGGCCAACGCATGATATGCTCCGGTTCTGCTTTTTTCCACAAAGCAAAATCTTGCGGATTTTTTTTGTCCGATTGCCCATCCAAGTCACGGGTATTGGCAATCATATCATCGATATTCCGACCGCTTAATTTTCCGTAATGATTGGTTTCATTGAATTTTACCACATCAAAATAAACCGAACCGTTGGTTTCATAAGCAAAACCATTATCGATGATTTGTTTGATGATTTCAATTTGTTCAATAATATGTCCGGTTGCTGTTGGCTCAATACTTGGTGGTAAAAAGTTTAATTGGTGTAAAATCGTATGAAAATCAACCGTATAACGTTGAACGATTTCCATAGGTTCCACTTTTTCCAAACGAGCCATACGACCAATTTTGTCTTCACCATCATCAACATCATCCACTATGTGACCTACATCGGTAATGTTACGAACATATCGTACCTTGTAACCTAAATGCTTTAAATATCTGTAGATGACATCAAAACTCATAAAAGTACGCACATTTCCTAAGTGTACATTGCTGTAAACTGTTGGACCACAAACATACATACCAACATTGCCCTCATGTAGCGGTTTAAAAACTTCTTTTTTTCCCGACAAGGAATTGTAAATTTCTATCTGTTGATTTTTGTAAAGTTCCATGTAAAATATGTTGACTTAAATGTATAAGAAAGATATAAATTTAAAATTTAGTTTCTAATTTTATGTAGTCTAAAAATTCTCTGCGAACTTGTTCTTCTTTGAATTTTCCGCCGAATTCTGAGGTGACGGTGCTACTTTCGATATCTCGAATACCTCTTGAATTTACACACAAGTGTTTGGCATCAATCACACAAGCAACATCTTGGGTGCCCAATGCTTTTTGCAGTTCTTGAACAATCTGCATGGTTAAACGCTCTTGAACCTGGGGTCTACGTGCAAAATAATCCACAATTCGATTCATTTTTGATAAACCGATTACCTTTCCATTGGAAATATAGGCCACATGTGCCCGTCCAACAATGGGTAACAGGTGGTGTTCGCAAGTAGAGTAGAGGGTGATGTTTTTTTCCACCAACATTTCACCATACTTATAGTTGTTTTCAAAAGTAGAAGTACTTGGCTTTTTGTAAGGGTTTAAACCACCAAAAATTTCTTTGACAAACATTTTTGCAACACGGTTTGGCGTGCCTTTTAAACTGTCGTCTGACAAATCCATTCCTAGTGTGGTTAGAATTTGAGCGACGTCTTTTTTGATTCGTTCAATTTTTTCATCGTCTGTAAGTTCAAAGGCGTCTGATCGAACCGGATTTGTGGCAGAATTTGAATAGTGATCATCACCTATTTCGTCAAAATTATTTGTGTCTGTAGTCATTAAAATCGAATAGTTTACTTGTATATGTAAGGTTTGCAAAGATAAATAAATTGGGACAAAATAGTGCTATTTCAAATTACAAATAAAATCTTAAAATTTTAAGACAGTATTTTTATTTTTTTGTGTAAATTTCAACCCTAAAAAAAAACTATAATGAGATTAAAATTACTATTTTTCTTATCGTTTATATTCACTTACGCACCAAGTTCAACGCAGGCTTCAACTAGAGGCATATTTAAAAATGATTTAAATTCAAGTGAGTTAACTTTAAATTCAATTGATAAATTTAAAAATAAGAAGGAATTTGTTTTTAGTATTCAGCAAATACTTTACGGAAAACAATTTGAAAATAATCCGGCACAACTAGACGACGAAAAGTCAAATCTTGCTGTCAATTTCAGCACGACTAATGTCACATGTTTCGGTTTAGATAACGGATCGATCACTATAACAGGTTCTACGGGTACTGCTCCTTTTTTATTATTTGACATCGTAGGTCCTATAACTTTACAAAATACCACGGGTATATTTACCGGTTTACCTCCCGGAGTGTATACAATTTCAGTGACTGATTCATTAGGTGCTGTGGAAACGCAAACGGGTGTAACTATTACAGAACCTGCTCAATTGGTAGCTTCAGTAACAGGCGACACTAGTGTTTGTCCAGGTACAGGAGCTGTGCTTACTTTTACAGGTACTCCGGGTGCCATCGTATTTTATTCCTCTACTTCGGGAATTTTTGCCAATGTACTTTTAAATGCTGCAGGCCAAGCGTCTACTACAACACCTGCATTAAATAATCCTACGGTTTTTAGTATTTATAGTATTTCTCTTAGTGGATGTGCTAACTCGTCTACCTCTACTTTTGAAGTAACAGTTAATTCAAATGGTTGTGCTTCGGTCATCGCCGGTGATATTAATTTGGAATATCCAACAGCCTTGTGTAGCGTAACAGAGTCTACTCAATTGTCGGCTTCCTATCAAGATTTAGGTACAACAACAGCCTACACTGTTAGTCAAATAGATTATTGTCCGCAAGCCGCTTTTCAAGGACCCGGTTTTACACCTGTGTCTGTGAATGTTGATGATGTTTGGTCGGGGAACATTCCTTTACCCTTTAACTTCTGTTTTTTTGGGGCAAATTATACCACTGCAAATGTAGGTTCCAATGGAGTACTTTCGTTTGATACGTATGCTGCTGGAGCCAACTGTGCTTGGTCATTCTCTGCAACGGATATACCTTATGCGAGTTTTCCTATTCGAAACGCAATTTACGGAGTTTATCAGGATATTAACCCCGGTGTAGCTCCTACGCCTCCTGCTGTTACTAGTATCAATTACCAATTAATGGGTACGTATCCATGTAGAAAATTAGTAGTTAATTTCGCGAATGTGCCTCAGTTTTCGTGCAACAATGGTGTTGGCTTGCAAACTTCTCAAATTGTAATTTATGAAATTTCAAATATTATTGAGGTTTATGTAGAACGAAGAGTTCCTTGTCCTGGATGGAATGGTGGTAGAGGCATCATCGGAATTCAAAATTTCCCGGGTACGGTAGCTTATGTGCCACCTGGTAGAAATGCCTCTAGCAATAACTGGTCAGCTTTTAATGAAGCATGGCGATTTACGCCGTCCGGACCTTCTGCAACCACTTTTCAATGGCTTCAGGCAGGTGTTCCAATTTCTACTAATCCAACGATTACTGTTACTCCAGGTGTAACTACAACGTACACTGCACAAGTGACTTATAATATGTGCGGACAGATTTTTGTAGAAACAAGTGATGTCACAGTTGATGTGAATCCTGATCCAACAAATGCACCAATCGATTTAATTCAATGTTCTAATATATTTAATTTAACTCAAAACAATCCTGTTATCCTGGGGTCTCTGAATCCATTTGATCAAATTATACGTTATTACACCAATGAAAATGATGCTCAAATTATAGCGATAAATCAAATACCAAACCCGACCACCTTTTTTAGCACGGGTCAAACCATCTATGCAAGTATAGAAGATCAAAATTCCGGTTGTATACGAGTGAAAGCTTTTGATTTGGTAGTTACAACTAGTGGTACACCCGATCCCCAAACCACGGCCATGACGCCCTTGTGTGATTTGAATAATGATGGTTTTGAAATTTTTAATCTAACTGCTGCTTCTGCAAATGCCTTAAACGGTTTGCCAGCCTCCGAATTTACAGTTACCTATCATAATACATTTGCCAGTGCCGTAACAGGAACGCCATTTATTGCCAGTCCTACAACTTATGCAGGTGTGGAAGGTGAAGTGATTTATATTCGCGTAGTTCAAGATTGTAATCCGGTTGTTTTTGGTACCACTCAAATCACACTTTCTGTTATTCCAACTCCAATCGCCGACATTTTACCCAATGTCACTGTTTGCGACAGTTATACTTTACCTTCGTTAACGGTAGGTAATTATTATTCAGGACCCGGAGGAACGGGGACAACTTAT
>NZ_JBILTE010000156.1:0-5916 GCF_044371705.1 Flavobacterium sp.
ATTTCAATGTGCTTTCTACTATTACGCATCAAGACATCAGAAAGTTCAGTATGGATGGAGCAATTGAATTTGTTGATAAAGAGCCTGTGATGGACTTAAACTTAAATTTAAATAAATTCAATTTAGGTGCATTTAAAGACGTTGGTGGTGAAGTAATTTCAAATATCAGAGGATTGGCTACCGGAAATGCAACGTTTATGGGTACGTTCAAAAATCCGGAAATGGAGGGTAGAATCTATTTAGATAAAGCCGGCTTATCTGTACCCTATTTGAATGTAGATTATGCTTTTCAAGAAAATTCAGTTGTTGATTTAACTCAAAGACAATTTCTTTTGAGAAATATTGGTATAACCGATACCAAATATAATTCCAAAGGTGTTTTAAACGGTACTATTCGCCACAACAGGTTAGAAGAATGGAAATTGGATATTGAGCTAAATTCAGATTATATTAATGTTTTAGACACGCAAGATTCGGATGATGCAATCTATTACGGCAAAGCTTTTATTTCAGGAAAGGCTACTATAGCAGGACCAACAGACGCTTTAGTAATTGATGTAAATGCAACCTCAAGAAAAGGTACTTCGTTAAAGATTCCAATTGCAGAAACCGAAGGTATAGGCGAAAATACTTATATTCATTTTGTTACAAGAGAAGAGAAGTATTCGTTAGACCCCAATAAAAAGTTCAGCAATAGAAATTACCAAGGTTTAGAAATGAATTTTGATTTAACCATTACCGAAGATGCAGAAATTGAGGTAATCTTAGACAAAGAAACCGGACATTTAATTCGAGGGAAAGGTTTTGGATATTTAGCTTTAAATATCAATACTTTAGGAAAATTTAATATGTGGGGAGACATTGGTGTTAACGAAGGAATCTATAATTTCAAATACCGCGGTCTTATTAGTAAACAATTTAAGTTGAAAAAAGGAGGAAGTATTGTTTGGGAAGGTGACCCGATGCGAGCCCGACTAAATTTAGAGGCAATTTATGATAACATACGTGCAAATCCTGCTGTAATGCTCGAGAATACAACGGTTAATCAAAAAGTACCAGTCGTGCTGACAATTGGAATAACAGGTAGTTTGAACAATCCGGAACCAGACTTTTTTATAGAATTCCCAACAATTAGTTCTGTTTTGAAATCGGAAATTGAAACAAAATTAAATGATAAAGACACACGTCAAACGCAAGCTTTGCATCTATTAGCAACCGGAAACTTTTTAAGTCAAGATGGAAGTACTAGCCAAACAGGTATGGCTAATAACTTATTTGAAACTTTTGCTGGTGTTTTTAATGATATTATTGGAGAAGAAAATTCAAGCTTTAATGTCGAACTTGATGTAGTGACAGCAGATCGCACCCCTGGAAGAGAAACCGACGGTAGTGTTGGTTTTACCGGTTCATTTGAAATCAATGAACGCATCAGTGTCAACGGAAAACTTGGAGTGCCAATTGGCGGAATAAATGATGCAGCAGTGGTAGGTAATGTTGAAATTTTATACCGGGTAAATGAAGATGGGAGCTTAAATATGCGAGTTTTTAATCGAGAAAATGACATTACATATATTGGCGAAGGGATTGGTTATACGCAAGGTATAGGTGTTTCTTATCAAGTGGATTTTAATACATTTAGAGAACTGATTACTAAAGTTTTTAAAAATGCCAAATTAACAAAAGATACCACTCCGTACAATGATGTTGGTCCCGATTCTGAAATGTTGCCTGAACATGTAAATATTTTAACAAAAAAGAAACCACCGGGAGAAGCCAAAAAAGAAGAGGAAGAAAGAACTCCTGAAATTGATTAATTCAATACTATTATATCCTCATTTATAACTTTAGAAAACTTATCAACGAAAACGTTTGAATTTGCACTTATGTGCTAAATTATTAAAAGGGGTCCGATATTACTCGTAATTGTTTGCTAAATTTACAGTATAAACAGCAAAAAATGATTAAAACAATAAAAAAGATTGGTGTGCTAACTTCCGGAGGAGACTCTCCAGGAATGAATGCAGCGATACGATCTGTAGTGCGAACATGTGCTTATTATAAAGTAGAATGTTTAGGGATTTACAGAGGCTATCAAGGAATGATTGAAGGCGATTTTAAAGATATGGGTCCTCGTTCTGTACACAATATTGTCAATAAAGGCGGAACCATTCTTAAATCTGCTCGATCAAAAGATTTCATGACAGCCGAAGGCAGAAAACTAGCCTTTGATCATTTAACAAAAGAAGGCGTTGATGCTTTAGTGGTTATAGGTGGCGATGGAAGTTTTACGGGTGCATTGGTCTTTAATAAGGAATTTGGAATGCCTGTGATGGGTATTCCGGGAACTATCGATAACGATATTTTTGGAACCAGCCATACCTTGGGATTTGATACAGCCTTGAACACAGTTGTTGAAGTGATTGATAAAATTAGAGATACTGCCAGTTCGCATAACCGATTATTCTTGGTCGAAGTCATGGGTAGAGATGCCGGTCACATTGCTTTAAATGCAGGTATAGGTGCAGGAGCCGAAGAAATTTTGATTCCTGAAGAAAATATGGGATTAGAGCGTTTGTTGGAATCACTGCGAAGAAGTAAACTTTCAGGAAAATCATCAAGTATAGTTGTTATTGCCGAAGGTGATAAAATTGGTAAAAGTGTTTTTGAACTAAAAGATTACATCGATCAAAATTTACCGGAATATGAAGTAAGAGTTTCGGTATTAGGTCATATGCAAAGAGGAGGTTCACCTTCTTGTTTTGACCGAGTACTAGCTTCCAGATTAGGAGTTAAATCTGTAGAAGCTCTTTTAGAAGGCAAATCAGGTTATATGGTAGGACTTCACAACGACAAAGTAGAATTAACACCACTAGACCAAGCAATAAAAGGTCATTCAGAAATTGATCGAGAATTGTTGAAAGTATCAGACATCATGTCAATATAAATAATTAGATATAAAATAGTAATAACCGACCCACTTGAAGGGGTCAAAAAATGAATAAAATGTCAAAAGTAAAATTAGGAATCAACGGATTTGGTAGAATTGGTAGAATTGTATTTAGAGAAACCTTTAATAGAGATAATGTTGAAGTGGTTGCTATTAATGATTTATTGGAAGTAAGCCACTTAGCATATTTATTAAAATATGACTCCGTTCACGGAAGATTCAATGGAACAGTAGAAGTAGTAAACGGCGAACTTATCGTTAATGGTAAAAAAATTAGAGTTACTGCCGCAAAAGACCCATCAACATTAAAATGGGACGAAGTGGGCGTAGATGTTGTTGCTGAATGTACTGGTATTTTTACAACCCTAGAAACTGCTAATGCTCACATAGTAGGAGGTGCGAAGAAAGTAGTTATTTCTGCTCCATCAGCTGATGCTCCCATGTTTGTAATGGGTGTTAATCATACGCAAGCAAAATCATCAGATACTATTGTTTCAAATGCCTCATGCACAACAAATTGCTTGGCTCCACTTGCAAAAGTGATTCATGACAATTTTGGAATTGTAGAAGGTTTAATGACAACTATTCACGCAACCACAGCGACTCAATTAACCGTTGACGGACCTTCAAGAAAAGATTTCCGTGGGGGTAGATCGGCTTTATTAAATATGATTCCATCTTCAACAGGAGCTGCAAAAGCAGTTGGAAAAGTAATTCCTGAATTGAACGGAAAGTTAACAGGTATGTCAATGCGTGTTCCTACAGCAGACGTTTCAGCAGTAGATTTAACTGTGAAGTTAGCAAAAGAAACTACCTATGACGATATCATGGCAGTTTTGAAAAAAGCTTCTGAAAATGAATTGAAAGGAATATTAGGTTATACTGAAGATGATGTGGTTTCGCAAGATTTTGTTTCAGATCCAAGAACTTCTATTGTTGATGCCAAAGCAGGTATCGGCTTGAATTCAACTTTCTTCAAAATTATGTCTTGGTATGACAATGAATATGGTTATTCAAGCAAAATGATTGACTTGTCTGTACATATTGCAAATCTATAATTTTGGGTAAAGTCCCATTGTATGGAAGTACAATGGGACTTTTTATTACAACTAACAAACAAACAAAACCCATGAAATTATTAGTAGACAGTGGTTCAACAAAAGCCGACTGGATAGCCATTGATGAAAAAGGAAAAGTATTATTTACTACGCAAACACTTGGTTTAAATCCGGAAGTATTATCAAAAGAAGAAGTCATCGAACGATTAAACGACAAGTTTGATATTTCACACAATAAAGCAAAAGCTACGCATCTATTTTTCTACGGAGCCGGTTGTGGAACCGACCGGATGAAAGATTTTTTAACCGAAGTTTTTCAAGGTTATTTTAAAAATGCAGCTGTTACAGTTCACGAAGACACTTACGCTGCCGTTTATGCAACAACGCCTAAAAATGAGCAAGCCATTGTTTCTATTTTAGGTACAGGTTCTAATTGCAGTTTTTTTGATGGCAAAGTACTGCATCAAAAAGTACAGTCTTTAGGTTACATTGTCATGGATGATGGTTCGGGCAATCGCTTTGGTAGACATCTACTTCGTGCGTACTATTTTAATAAAATGCCTAAAGATTTAGCGATTGAATTTAGTGATGAATATAACGTTGACCCGGATTATATCAAACAAAATTTATATAAAGAGCACAATCCGAATGCGTATTTAGCAACCTTCGCCAAATTCATCATTAAGCATAAAGAAGAAGAATTTTGCAAAAAAATAATTCTGAAAGAGTTAAATAAATATGCCAAGAATTATATTATGCAATATGATAATTATAAAGAAGTTCCGGTACATTTTGTAGGCTCGATTGCTTTTTATTTGAAGGAGGAATTAACACAGGTTTTGGCCAAACATGGCATTACTATTGGCAATGTACTTCGAAGACCCATTGACGGATTAATAGCTTATCATATAGTAAACAAATAACTTTAAACCACGTGAAAGCGTGGTTTTTTTATATAGCGTATGGAAATAGCAATCATTGCACACGATGGTAAAAAAGCCGATATGGTGCAGTTTTTAAACAAAAACAAAGAGCTTTTATTACAACATCACATCAAACTTATTGCTACGGGAACCACCGGTAGCAAAGCCGAACAAGTGGGTTTTAAAGTAAAAAAAATGCTTTCTGGTCCGCAAGGTGGTGATGCACAAATTGCAGGCAGAGTAGCGGAAGGAAAAACAAAAATGGTTTTGTTTTTTAAAGATCCTTTGTCGAGTCATCCACACGAAGCAGATGTAAACATGCTTATTCGTGTTTGTGACGTTCACAACATTCCTTTGGCAACTAATGCAGCTACTGCTCAATTATTACTTTTAGGAATAACAGCAGTTTAATTTTCTTTGATTGCAAGCATCGAAATCTCAACATTCACAAATTTGGGCAAAGCTGCCACTTGAACCGTTTCTCTGGCTGGAGCGGTTTTTTCATCAAAATAAGTCCCGTAAACGACGTTTATTTTTGCAAAATCATGCATATCGCTTATAAAGATTGTAGTTTTTACCACATCGGAAAATGTCATTTCTGCAGCTTCTAAAACCGCTTTTAAATTTTCCATTACTTGTTTAGTTTCCAATTCAATTGTGTCTAAAACTAGTTCACCTGTTGCAGGATTTATAGCAATTTGACCTGAAGTATAAAGGGTGTTTCCAATCAGTACTGCTTGATTGTACGGTCCGATTGGAGCAGGAGCATTTTTAGTAAAAATTATTTTTTTCATTCTTATGTTAATTTAGTATTCTGTCTGGAATAGAACGTTTGTCGTATTTTAAATCACTAAGAATTGGCGATTTTAAACCAATAAAGAATCCCCAAGAAGGATTAGGTCCCAAAGGCTGCCAGTTAAAATCGATTCGCCAACTCAACAAGTCACGTTCAAATCGGATTTGAGTAAAAGTTACCCCTTTTTGCACA
>NZ_JBILTE010000157.1:0-5860 GCF_044371705.1 Flavobacterium sp.
GATGGGAGATGGGAGATGGAAGATGGGAGATGGGAGATGGGAGATGGAAGATGGAAGATGGGAGTTGGAAGATGGAAGATGGAAGATGGAAGATGGGAGTTGGAAGATGGAAGATGGGAGTTGGAAGATTGAAGATGGAAGATGGAAGATGGAAGATGGAAGATGGAAGATGGGAGATGGAAGATGGAAGATGGGAATTGGGAGGTTCACGTTGTCATTCCGAACTTGTTTCGGAATCTAAAAAGATAGTTAAATAGAAGCTGAAACGTCCCGAAACTTCGGGACAGCTTGACAAGACATTAATTTTTGAATTTGATTTTTGCCATTGATTTTTAATACATATGAGTACGATTGAAAAAGTAAAAGAAGAAGTTTCCGTTGAAGAACTTTTAGGGTTGAACAACGAAATTGTGTTATATAACGATGATGTCAATACTTTTGATCATGTTATTGACACTTTGATTCGCGTATGTAACCACACCAGTGAACAAGCCGAACAGTGTGCAATTTTGGTGCATTACAAAGGAAAATGTACAGTAAAAACGGGAGACTATGACGAATTAAAACCTCAATGTACCCAACTACTTGAAGCCGGACTGAGTGCAGAATTAATTTAATGTAAAAAATTTATTGGAACACTACGGTAAAATACTCGTCATTGCCATGCCTGTTTTTCTGTTACTGATTGTAATTGAAAAAATCTATGGTTATTACAAAAAAAATGACACATTACCGCTGATGGACACCGTTTCGAGTTTGAGCTCCGGAATTACAAATGCAGTAAAAGATGTTTTAGGCATCAGCATTTCAATACTATCCTATGATTGGATGGTTTCAAAATTTGCCTTTTTTACCATCGAAAATTCAATTGCAACTTTTGCCATCGCATTTATAGTTATTGATTTTTATGGGTATTGGACGCATCGTTGGTCGCATCAAATCAATTTTTTATGGAACAAACATGCCATTCATCACAGCAGCGAAGAATTCAATTTAGCATGTGCATTGAGACAATCCATTTCCTCATTTGTCAATTTATTTACCTTTTTATTGATTCCTGCGGCTTTGTTTGGTGTTCCTTCACAAGTTATCGCTGTTGTACTACCTTTGCATCTTTTTTTGCAATTTTGGTACCATACCCAACATATCGGGAAAATGGGATTTTTAGAAAAAATTATCGTGACGCCTTCCCATCATCGGGTGCATCACGCAATCAACAAAGAATATTTGGATAAAAATCACGGACAAATCTTTATCTTTTGGGACCAATGGTTTGGAACTTTTCAAGAAGAGTTGGAAACTGTTCCGCCGGTTTACGGCATTACTCGTCCGGTACAAACTTGGAATCCGATTCGCATTAATTTTCAACATTTGTGGTTGCTTTGCCAAGATGCATGGAGAGCAACAGCATGGAAAGATAAATTCCGTATTTGGTTTATGCCAACAGGCTGGCGACCTGCAGGTTTTGAAGAAAGCTATCCCGTTTCAAAAATTGACGATGTGTATCATTTTGAAAAATACCGAACTAAAAGTTCTAAAAAACTTTTGTACTGGTCCATTTTTCAACTATTTACTACACTTTTATTGGTGAGTTATATGTTTTCGAACATAGCAACTATCGGATTGCCTAATCTATTTGTTTACGGCTTGTTTGTTTTTGTTACTATTTACAGCTATAGCGAATTGATGGACAGAAAAACAAATGCGTTATTTTGGGAGGGATTGCGATTGCTCTTTGGAGTAGGAATTCTAATGTATTACAGCGACTGGTTTGGGTTGAGTAAAATCATCAATTTTAGTACTGCTCTACTACTCTTCTATTTGATTGGATCATTTGCAATGACTTTCTATTTTACCCGATTTGAATTTAGAACAACCGTTTTACTCAAAAAATTCTAAAAATAGCAAAGCAAAAAAAAGAGGCTCAAATTGAACCTCTAATTTAGAAAAAAATACTTTTTATGGTCTTTTGAAAACCACGATAGCTGTAATTGGAACTCCGCCTAAATCTTCAGAAATTAATACTTTTAAAGTAGTATCATTTAGAGTAACAATTGTGGCAGTATTTGATTCGCCGTCGGAAGTAATTGTAAGTGAATTTCCACTTCTTGACCAAGTTCCTGTAGAACTGTCTTCCACACAAACTTCACCCTCTTTGAAATAGAAAACATCCTCATAATTTCCGCCTGAAAACAGCTCAACAAAATCTTTTTCACATCCAGGAGTATGTTCATACAATTCTAACTGTTCAACACCGCCTAGGGAAATACCTTCTTGATAAAATTCCCATTTACCTTCAATTGACGGTGCTTCATCATCGTCGCTACAAGATGTCAACAATACACCCGAAGTTAAAACAGACAAAAATAAAATTACTAGTTTTTTCATAATTGGTTAAGTTTAAAAATTATGACGTAAATGTAGGAATTGTTTTTTTATTTGAAAAAAGTTTTTAAAAAAGGTTTTAAGTATTCATTTTACCAATAGCACAACTCACATACGATTTTGCTTTGCTGCCCAAAGTGTTTTCAGCACCCTTTTCAGGATAGCCGCTATTCTTCAATATTTTTTTAACAGTTGCAGTGGTTTCAATCGAATCAACGTTAAAAGTTAGCACTCCATTTTCTACATCGATTTCCACTTCTGAAACATTTTTAATAGTTGCTAATTTCGATTGAATCGTGTGAGCACAACCGCTACATTTGACATTCTGAATATAAATTGTTTCTTTCATAACTTTAGTATTTAATGACATAAATTTACAGCTTTTCAACGCAAAATAACAATGAAAAGTCACAAAGAATACTTAAAATATTTCCGGCTGCAAATACATTCTTATTTTTAACTTTTTTAAAAATTCCATGATTTTATGATGTAATTTTATCAATCTTATATTTTTTATTACATTTAGGGTTTACAAATTGCTACAATCATCAATTCTATTATCCTTTGAAAAGAATTCTTTTATTTTTAACTCTTACACATGCTTTTCTGAGTGTTGCTCAAGAGTTTCCGCCTATCGTAAAATATTCACCCAGTAGCTATAATGCCGGGAATCAAAATTGGATGATTAGTCAAGACCAAAACAAGTTTGTCTATTTTGCAAACAATGAGGGCTTGTTGGAATTTAATGGTTCCGAATGGATTTTATATCCTTCACCCAACGAAACTATTATTCGTTCGGTAAAAGTCATCAAAGACAAAATTTACACGGGTTCCTATATGGAATTTGGTTTTTGGAAAAGACTTAGTAACGGAAAACTATCCTACACATCTTTAAGTACTGCAATTAAGTCCAAGATAATTGATGATGAACAATTTTGGAATATTTTAGAATATGAACATTGGGTGATTTTTCAATCATTGAATCAGATTTTTATTTTAGATACTAAAACTTCTACCTTTAAAATAATTACGCCAAAAGATATTATTTTCAAAGCTTTTGTTACTCCAAAATCAATTTTTTTTCAGACTGCATCCGATGGGTTTTTTGAAATAGAAAAAGGTCAAAGCCGATTGGTGTCAAATGATGCGTTTTTCATAGAGAACAAAATTGTTTCAGTATTTCAGAAAAAACAATCACTACTTTTACTTACCCAATACAACGGCTTTTTTGAATTTAGAGACGGAATCATTTCAAAATGGAAAACAGATGCAGATGAAAATTTAAATGCAAGTAGTGTTTATTGTGCTCAAGAAAATAGTAATGGAGATTATGTTTTAGGCACTGTTTCCAATGGCATTTTCATCATTAATTCCTTTGGAAAAGTAATTTATCACATTACTCAAAGTAATGGAATCAGCAACAATACGGCTCTCTCATTATTTGAAGATAAAGACCATAACATTTGGATCGGACTGGACAATGGTATCAACTGTATCAATTTAAAATCTCCTATTCACAGTTTTACCGATAATAGCGGTATTTTAGGCACGGTTTATACCTCTATCAAACACCAAAACAAAGTATATATTGGAACTAATCAGGGGCTTTTTTGGAAGGAGGCTGACAGCAGCAATAATTTTAAATTAGTATCCGGAACAAAAGGCCAAGTTTGGTCGCTGTTTGCAAAAGATGGTACGCTTTTTTGCGGACACGATTCAGGCACCTACCTAATTGAGAATCAATCAGCAAAGTTGATTTACTCCAAAACAGGTACTTGGAAATTTGAAGCGGTTCCATCAAACAAAAACTTGATTTTACAAGGAAATTATTACGGAATAGCAGTTTTAGAAAAAATCAACAACACTTGGGTCTTTCGAAATAAAATAAAAGGATTTGATTATTCTTCAAAATTCTTTGATTTTTCAAAACCCGACGAAATCATCATCAGTCACGAATACAAAGGCCTTTTCAGAATCAAATTAGATGCGGATTTTAAGCAAACTACATTTTTTGAAAGCTATAAAAGTCCTTCGAAAGGTAAAAATGCGGCATTAATTTCCTTTAACAACAGCATTTATTATGCCTTCAAAGAAGGTGTGTACAAACTGGATACAAAAACAAATCATTTTGAAAAAGATAAACAATTAAGCCAAGTGTTCACAAAAGATGAATACATCTCGGGCAAGATGATGGTGGATCAATCAAATAGGTTATGGTTTTTTACCAAAAATTACATCAACTATTTTTCGATTGAAAAACTTAGCTCTCAATTGAAACACAACATCATTCCAATACCTTCGAATTTAACCAATTCGATGCTTGGCTATGAAAATATCTCGCAACTGTCTGAATCACAATATTTGATAGGAACAACCGACGGATATTATATTATTAATACCGAGGATTTGGTTTTTAATAATTTCAAAATTGAAATGACCGATATTGCCACAAACAGGCAAAACGAATCGCTGGAGTTTAAATCACTACTTGAAAAAGGCTCTTTTAAACACATCGATAACAACGTAACTTTTTCATTTACAGTTGCTGAATTCAATAAATACATCAATGCGGAGTTTCAATATCTTTTGGAGGGGGTTACAAAAGAATGGAGTCCATGGAATTTTAATTCTAAAGCAACATTTAAAAATTTAGCTCCGGGAGATTATACATTCAAAGTAAAAGCAAAATTAGGAAATGTATACGCTGAAAACACTGTTTCCTATTCGTTTACCATACTAAAACCGTGGTATTTATCTAATTTGGCACTAGCCTTTTATATACTTATACTGTTGATTTTAGCATTCTTCATTAATAAATCTTATCAAAATTATTATCGTAAGCAACAAGAAAAACTAATTGAAGAAAACAACAGATTGTTGGAAATCAAAGAGTTAGAAACAGAGCAAGAGTTGATGCGGATTAAAAACCAGCAATTAGAGCAAGATTATGAGAACAAAAATAGAGAACTCGCCGCCTCTACAATGAGCTTAATCAAAAAGAACGAATTGCTTGCAATGATTAAAGACGATTTAAAAAATTCAACAGAAAACAGTCAGAATAGAAATATTAAATCGGTAATTACCAATATCAATAAAAACATTAATGAAGAAGATACTTGGAATGTTTTTGCAGAAGCATTCAATAATGCCGATAATAACTTTTTAAAGAACATCAAACAGATACATACTTCACTCACGCCAAACGATTTAAGACTTTGTGCCTATCTTCGACTAAATCTTTCATCGAAAGAAATAGCTCCGTTATTAAACATTTCTGTTCGAAGTGTGGAGATTAAACGTTATCGTTTGCGAAAAAAAATGGATTTACCGCACGAACAAGGACTTGTTGAGTACATACTTTCTATTTAAGAACTTGATGCTATGTCTAATTTAAGTGGTTTACAAAACAAAATTTAAACATAATGTATTAAAAAGCGTTTGTATCAATTGATCAAACGCTTTTTTTGTTTTAATG
>NZ_JBILTE010000027.1:0-19748 GCF_044371705.1 Flavobacterium sp.
TTTGAGATAAAATCATCAAACAAATAGGATGAATCGTGCGGTCCGGGACTTGCTTCCGGATGGTATTGTACAGAAAAACAGTTTTTAGATTTCATTCGCATACCTGCTACAGTTCCGTCATTTAAATGTTCGTGTGTTATTTCTAAATCTGAATGTTTTTCCAATTCTTCACGAACAACTGCAAAACCGTGATTTTGAGAAGTGATTTCACCTTTTCCGGTAATTAGATTTTTAACCGGATGATTGATTCCTCTGTGACCGTTAAACATTTTGTAGGTTGAAATTCCGTTGGCCAAACCAATAACTTGGTGACCTAAACAGATACCAAACAATGGTTTGTTTTGAGCTATGATTTGTTTTGCAACCTCAATTGCACCAGATAATGGCTCCGGATCACCGGGACCATTGGAAAGAAAATATCCATCCGGATAAAAACTTTGCAAATCTGCAAAAGTTGCGTCAAAAGGAAATACTTTAATGTAACAATCTCTTTTCGCTAAATTGCGTAAGATATTTTTCTTGATTCCTAAATCTAAAGCAGAAATCTTGTATGTTGCCTTTTCATCTCCAAAGAAATATGGTTCTTTTGTGGACACTTTAGAGGCCAATTCCAAACCTTTCATTTCTGGTACTTCCAGCAATAATTCCTTTAGTTCTTCTATAGGAGTTCCATCAGTGCAAATAACCGCATTTTGAGCACCATGATCTCTGATATAACTAACCAATGCACGTGTATCTACATCAGCAATTGCCACTAAATGTTGTTTATCAAAATAGTCATACAAACTTCCGGACGCATCATCACGTGAATAGTTGAAACTGAAGTTTTTACAAACCAATCCGGCAATTTTAATAGAATCTGACTCAACTTCTTGCTCATTCACTCCATAATTACCGATATGAGCATTGGTAGCTACCATGATTTGTCCGAAATAAGAGGGATCTGTAAAAATTTCTTGGTAGCCGGTCATTCCAGTATTGAAACAAACTTCTCCAAAAGTTTTTCCTGATATTCCTATAGATTTTCCATGAAATAGAGTGCCATCAGCCAAAAGCAAGATAGCGGGTTGTCGTGTAGTATAATTCATTGTTGTGTATTGTTTTGCAAATTTAGTTTAAATTCTGAACTTGAAAAAATTTAGTTTATAAGTATTTTAAAAGCATTTTTGAATTTCAAAATCAAAAAAAAAGGACAAACTCGAAAGTTTATCCTTTTTTATTATTTTATAATGAATCTCATTATTCAGCAGTTTCAGTAGTTTCAGTTGCGTCAGCAGCTGGAGCTTCAGGAGCAGTAACTTCTGCTTTCTTAGCTTTACCACCACGACGGCTTTTTGCTTTTTTCTCTTCTTTTTTACCACCGTTGTACAATTCGTTGAAATCTACTAATTCAATCATCGCCATATCAGCGTTATCTCCTAAACGATTTCCTAATTTGATGATACGTGTATAACCACCTGGGCGGTCACCCACTTTTGCTGCTACTTCTCTAAAAAGTTCGGTAACACCATGTTTATCTCTCAAATAAGCGAAAACAATACGTCTGTTGTGTGTAGTATCTTCTTTTGATTTTGTAATCAAAGGTTCAACAAATTGTTTCAAGGCTTTTGCTTTTGCAACTGTTGTGTTGATTCGCTTGTGCTCAATTAAAGAACAAGCCATATTCGCCAACATCGATCTTCTGTGACCTTGTTGTCTACTTAAATGATTTACTTTTTTTCCGTGTCTCATTGCTATCTTACATTTAATCTCGCCAACGGCGGATTAGATTATTCTTTATCTAATTTATATTTTGACAAGTCCATTCCGAAATGTAAGTTTTTGATTGCCACAAGCTCATCAAGCTCAGTCAATGATTTCTTACCGAAGTTACGGAATTTCATCAAGTCGTTTTTATTGAATGATACTAAATCACCCAGGGTTTCAACTTCAGCCGCTTTTAAGCAATTTAATGCTCTTACAGAAAGATCCATATCTACAAGCTTAGTTTTAAGCAATTGACGCATATGTAATGACTCTTCGTCATAGGATTCTGTTTGTGCAATTTCGTCGGCCTCTAACGTAATTCTCTCATCTGAGAATAACATGAAGTGGTGAATTAACACTTTTGCAGCTTCAGTTAAAGCATCTTTTGGATTGATTGAACCATCAGTTTTAATTTCAAAAACCAATTTTTCGTAATCCGTTTTTTGCTCTACACGGAAATTTTCAATGTTGTATTTCACATTCTTTACAGGTGTAAAAATAGAATCAATAAAAATAGTTCCTATTGCTGCATTTTGCTTTTTGTTTTCCTCAGCAGGCACATAACCTCTTCCTTTTTCAATGGTCAACTCAATATTTAAGCTAACTTTAGAATCAAGATTGCAAATAACCAACTCTGGGTTCAAGATTTGAAAACCGGAAATGAATTTTTGAAAATCACCTGCAGTTACTTGATCTTTACCAGAAATTGATATGGTTACTGTTTCATTGTCAACTTCTTCAATTTGACGTTTGAAACGTACTTGTTTAAGGCTTAATACGATTTCAGTTACGTCTTCTACAACTCCTGAAATGGTAGAGAATTCATGATCTACACCTTCAATACGTAAAGATGTAATAGCATATCCTTCTAAAGCAGAAAGTAAAACTCTTCTAAGTGCATTACCAACGGTCAATCCGTAACCAGGTTCTAAAGGTCTGAATTCAAACTTACCTTCAAAATCGTTAGAATCGATCATGATAACTTTATCGGGCTTCTGAAAATTAAATATTGCCATAATTTAGACTAGTGTCAATTATTATTTGTTGTATAACTCAACGATTAGTTGTTCTTTGATATTTTCCGGAATCTGTAAACGTTGTGGAACAGAAACGAATGTACCTTCTTTAGTGTCATTATTCCAAGTAATCCATTCGTATACTTGGCTAGCATTAGCTAACGAACTGTTGATAGCTTCAACAGATTTAGATTTTTCACGTACTGCAACTTTATCACCTGCTTTCAAGTGGTAAGAGGGAACATTTACAAGTTCACCGTTTACAGTAATATGTCTGTGTCCTACAATTTGACGAGCTGCTCTTCTTGATGGAGCTATTCCCATTCTGTACACCACATTGTCTAATCTAGCTTCACATAATTGTAAAAGGATTTCACCTGTTACACCTTTTGAAGCTGCTGCTTTTTCAAATAAGTTTCTGAATTGTTTTTCAAGAATTCCGTACGTGTACTTCGCTTTTTGCTTTTCCATTAACTGAACTGCGTATTCAGATTTTTTACCTCTTCTTTTAGCTAAACCATGTTGCCCAGGAGGGTAATTTCTTTTTTCGAAGGCTTTGTCATCTCCGAATATAGCTTCGCCAAATTTACGAGCTATTTTAGTTTTTGGACCAGTATATCTTGCCATTTTAAAATTGTTTTGAAGTAGTGATTATGAATTCAGGTCAAATCCTCCGATAACCAATAGTCTACCTCTTGTTATACTTAAATTAATTATACTCTTCTTCTCTTTGGAGGTCTACATCCGTTGTGTGGCATTGGAGTAACGTCAATGATTTCTGTTACTTCTACTCCTGCATTGTGAATAGAACGGATAGCAGATTCTCTACCATTTCCCGGACCCTTCACATATACTTTTACTTTTTTAAGACCTGCATCAAGTGCAACTTTTGTACAATCTTCAGCTGCCATTTGAGCAGCATATGGAGTGTTCTTTTTAGAACCTCTGAAACCCATTTTACCTGCTGAAGACCAAGAAATTACTTCACCTTTCTTATTCGTAAGAGAAATAATAATGTTGTTAAAAGTCGCATTAATATGAGCTTCACCCGTTGATTCAACGATAACTTTACGTTTTTTTGCTGTTGCTTTAGCCATATTACTTATTATTTAGTTGCTTTTTTCTTGTTCGCAACAGTTTTTCTTTTACCTTTTCTTGTTCTAGAATTGTTTTTAGTTCTTTGTCCTCTTAATGGAAGACCAGATCTATGACGGATTCCTCTGTAACATCCAATGTCCATCAAACGTTTGATGTGTAGGGAAACTTCTGAACGCAATTCTCCTTCAATTTTGTAATAAGATACCGCATCACGGATTGCTCCGATCTCGTCATCATTCCAATCTTGAACTTTCTTGTCTTGACTAACTTGAGCTTTTTCTAAAATCTCAATAGCTCTGCTTTTACCGATACCAAAGATATAGGTTAATGCAATAACTCCTCTTTTGTTTTTAGGTATATCTACCCCTGCAATTCTAGCCATAATTATCCTTGTCTTTGTTTAAATCTAGGATTCTTTTTGTTAATAACGTACAATCTGCCTTTTCTACGTACAATGACGCATTCGGCACTTCTCTTTTTTACTGATGCTCTTACTTTCATAGTGAATAGCTTTAATATCTATAAGTAATTCTTGCTTTTGTCAAATCGTAAGGACTCATTTCCAGTTTCACCTTATCACCTGGTAATAACTTGATATAATGCATACGCATTTTACCGGAAATATGAGCAATCACTATGTGACCGTTTTCTAATTCTACTCGGAACATCGCATTGGATAATGCCTCAATGATGCTACCGTCTTGTTCTATTGCTGATTGTTTTGCCATAAAAATTAAGCGACTGCTTTTCTATTTTTACCACTTTTCATCAAACCATCATAATGTCTGTTCAACAAATATGAATTAATTTGTTGAATTGTATCGATTGCAACCCCAACCATAATTAGTAGTGAGGTACCTCCGAAGAACATTCCCCAGTTTGGTTGTACATTCATTAAGTTAACAACAATTGCTGGGAACACAGCTATCAATGCTAAGAATAACGAACCTGGGAAGGTTACTAAAGACATTACCTTATCTAAAAAATCAGAAGTTTCAATACCTGGTCTGATACCCGGAATAAAACCACCACTTCTTTTTAAATCATCAGCCATTTTATTGGTTGGAACCGTAATTGCTGTATAGAAATAGGTAAATACTATAATTAACAAAGCAAAAACAATATTGTATGCCAAACCAAACATATCACTGAACTGACCAGTAATACTTTGAGCTGTTTCAGTATCTGATAATCCGGCAACTGCTGCTGGAATAAACATAATAGCTTGTGCAAAAATAATTGGCATTACACCCGAAGCGTTTAACTTCAATGGTATAAATTGTCTGTTTCCTCCCATTGCGTCTTGCTCATATTCACCTGAAGCTGATCTTCTGGCATATTGAACAGGAATTTTTCGGACAGCCATCACCAATAATATACTTGCAATAATTACTAATAACCATAGAATAATTTCGAATACCAAAAGTACCGGTCCACCATTACCATTAGTTAAAGTTGAAGTAACTTCTTGAGCAAATGATTGCGGTAATCTTGCGATAATACCCACCATGATTAACAAGGAAATACCATTTCCAATACCTTTGTCTGTAATTTTTTCTCCTAACCACATGGCAAAGATAGTACCTGTCACAAGGATAATAACAGAAGAGAACAAGAACGCGAATGAATTAAAGCCTAATAAAAACGCATCTTGCGGTAACGTTCTGTAAAGGTTGTAAATATATCCCGGTGCTTGTACTAAAGTAATAATAATGGTCAACCAACGTGTAATCTGGTTGATTTTCTTTCTACCGCTTTCGCCATCTTTCTGTAATTTTTGAAGGTACGGAACTGCCATTCCCATCAACTGAACCACAATAGATGCAGAAATGTACGGCATAATACCCAACGCAAAAACAGAGGCTTGTGAAAAAGCACCACCGGTAAACATATCGAGTAAACCTCCAATACCTTGACCTGTTTGATCTGCTAAATTTGCTAATTTACTTGCGTCAATACCTGGTAATGTTACTTGTGCTCCAAAACGATAAACTAATAATATACCTAGAGTAACTAAAATTCTATTTTTTAGTTCTTCAATTTTCCAAACATTAGCTAGTGATTCAAAAAATTTCTTCATAAATGTGAAATTACAATGTTACAGCTTCACCACCTGCAGCTTCAATAGCGGCTTTTGCAGTTGCTGTAAATTTATGAGCTGTTACTTTTAATTTGGCTTTTAATTCACCTCTACCTAATATTTTTACCAATTCGTTTTTAGTAGCTAATCTTGTCGCAACAAATACTGAAAAATCAACAGTATCTGTAACTATTCCATTGTCTACTAAAGCTTGTAAAGCATCAAGATTTACACCTTGATAATCTACTCTATTGATATTTTTAAAACCAAACTTAGGCACACGTCTTTGAAGTGGCATTTGTCCACCTTCAAAACCAATCTTTTTAGAATAACCTGAACGAGATTTTGCTCCTTTGTGACCTCTTGCAGAAGTACCACCTTTTCCTGAACCTTCGCCTCTACCTAATCTTTTATTTTGATTGTGTGTTGAACCTTCCGCAGGTTGTAAGTTACTTAAATTCATAATGAATTGTATTATTTAGATTCCTCTACAGAAACTAAGTGTTGAACTTTATTTACCATTCCAAGGATAGCCGGAGTTGCGTCATGTTCTACAACCTGACCCATCTTACGAAGACCTAAAGCTTCCAATGTTCTCTTTTGAATCTGAGGACAATTGATTTTACTTTTTACTTGTTTTACTTTTATCTTTGACATAATTTCCTTGAATTAACCTTTAAATACTTTATCTAAAGAAATTCCTCTTTGTTTAGCAACAGTATATGCACTTCTCATTTGAAGTAATGCATCGAAAGTAGCTTTTACCACGTTGTGTGGATTAGAAGATCCTTGAGATTTTGATAATACATCGTGAATACCTACTGATTCCAATACGGCACGAACCGCACCACCAGCAATAACTCCTGTACCGTGAGATGCAGGAATTAAAAATACACGAGCACCACCAAATTTTCCTTTTTGTTCGTGAGGAACAGACTGACCACTCAAAGGAATTTTTACTAAATTCTTTTTTGCATCTTCTACCGCTTTCGCAATTGCTTCCGATACATCTTTAGATTTTCCTAATCCGTGACCTACTACTCCGTTTTCATCACCTACAACAACAATTGCAGAAAAGCCAAAAGCTCTACCTCCCTTTGTTACTTTGGTAACACGATTTACACTTACCAAACGATCTTTTAATTCAAGACCACTTGGCTTTACAAGTTCTACATTTTTGTATGATTGATACATAATTTCTTAGAATTTAAGTCCAGCAGCTCTCGCTCCTTCTGCTAATGATTTCACACGTCCGTGATATAAATATCCTCCTCTATCGAAAGTTACATTTTCTATTCCGGCTTTTAAAGCTTTTTCAGCAATCAATTTCCCAACTGCAACTGCTTTTTCAACGTTTGTACCTTTATCGCCTACTTCTTTATCTCTAGAAGAAGCTGCTAATAATGTTGTACCGTTCGTATCGTCTACGAGCTGAGCATAGATTTCTTTATTACTTCTGAAAACAGAAAGTCTAGGATTTGAAGCAGTACCGCTTACAATTTTTCTGATTCTGAACTTGATTCTTTGTCTTCTTTCAGATTTTGTTAATGACATAATCTTAAATTTTTTAAGCTGATTTACCTGCTTTTCTTCTTAATACTTCACCTACGAATTTCACACCTTTTCCTTTGTAAGGTTCTGGTCTACGGAAACCTCTAATTTTAGCGGCTACCTGTCCTAAAAGTTGTTTGTCGTATGAGGTTAGCTTAACGATTGGATTCTTACCTTTTTCAGAAATAGTCTCCAAAACAACTTCGGGAGCAATTTCTAAAACGATATTGTGAGAGAAGCCTAAAGCAAGGTCTAATTTCTGACCTTGATTAGATGCTCTGTAACCTACACCAACTAACTCTAATTCTTTCGTAAAACCTGTTGCAACACCGTTAATCATGTTACTGATTAATGATCTGTACAAACCGTGTTTCGATCTATGGTCTCCTGCATCAGATGATCTCTCAACTATTACTTGACCTTCTTCAACTTTAACTGTTACGTCTACGTAAGTTTGTGTAAGTTGACCTAATTTTCCTTTTACTGTAATCACACCTTCTGCTACTTCAACAGTAACTCCGGCAGGGATTGCAATTGGATTTTTACCTATTCTTGACATCGTTAAGTCGTTTTATTAGTATACGTAACAAATTACTTCACCACCAACATTTAATTGTTTAGCTTGCTTACCTGTCATTACACCTTTTGATGTAGAAACGATAGCAATACCTAAACCATTTAAAATTCTTGGTAAGTTAGAAGAACCTGCGTACTTACGTAAACCCGGTTTACTAATTCTTTGGATATCTCTAATTACTGGCTCTTTGGTTTCTTTGTCGTACTTAAGAGCAATTTTGATAGTTCCTTGAATGGAATTATCTTCAAATTTGTAACTAAGGATATATCCTTGATCAAATAAAATCTTAGTGATTTCTTTCTTTAAGTTAGATGAAGGAATCTCAACCACTTTGTGGTTTGCTTTCACTGCATTTCTAACTCTTGTTAGATAATCTGCAATAGGATCTGTATACATATGTATAAATTTGCGGCTACGGTTTTCTCCGGAACGATTCTTTTGAACCTATAACCAATTAAAAATTGTTTTTTACCAACTAGCTTTTTTAACTCCTGGAATTAATCCTTGGTTTGCCATTTCACGGAATGTTACACGTGAAAGACCAAACTGACGCATATAACCTCTTGGTCTACCGGTCAATTTACAACGATTGTGCATACGAACAGGTGAAGCATTCTTTGGCAATTTTTGTAAGCCTTCATAATCTCCGGCTGCTAATAGAGCCTTTCTTTTTTCAGCGTACTTTTCTACCGTTTTTTGTCTTTTCACCTCACGGGCTTTCATTGATTCTTTAGCCATATCTTAATTCTTTTTAAAAGGTAAACCTAGTTCTGACAATAATGATTTTGCTTCTTTATCAGTTTTGGCAGTAGTTACAAATGTAATGTCCATACCTGATATTTTGTTTACTTTGTCAATATCAATTTCAGGGAAAATGATTTGCTCTGTAATACCAAGATTATAATTACCTCTACCGTCAAAACCTGTAGCCTTAATGCCACCAAAATCTCTTACACGTGGTAATGATGAAGTGATCAAACGATCAAGGAATTCATACATTTTTTCACCACGTAAAGTAACTTTAGCACCAATTGGCATGCCTTTTCTCAATTTGAAAGACGCAACATCTTTTTTAGAGATAGTAGCTAATGCTTTTTGTCCTGTAATTTTTGTCAATTCGTCTACTGCATAATCCACTAATTTCTTATCTGAAACTGCAGCTCCGACACCACGGCTTAAAACGATTTTTTCCAATTTAGGAACTTGCATTACGTTTTTATAACCGAATTCTTCTTTCAAAGCAGAAATGACTCTGCTTTTATATTCTTCTTTTAGTCTAGGTGTATAAGCCATCACTATAATACTTGATTAGATTTTTTTGAAAATCTTACTTTCTTATCTCCTTCTACTTTAAAACCAACTTTCGTTACTTTTTTTGACTTTGGGTCAATTAAAGCTAAGTTAGAAATTTGTATAGGAGCTTCTTTTTTTACGATTCCTCCTTGAGGGTTTTTTGCACTTGGTTTTGTGTGAACCGAAACCATGTTTGTACCTTCAACAATCGCTTTATTAGCATCACGGTAAACGCGTAGAACTTTACCTTCAGTGCCTTTATGGTCACCTGCAATAACTCTAACTACGTCTCCAGATTTGATTTTTAACTTTGTCATCATTAATCGAATTAAAGCACTTCAGGTGCTAATGATACAATTTTCATGAATTGTTTTTCACGAAGTTCTCTGGCAACCGGACCAAAAACACGAGTTCCTCTCATTTCTCCTGCAGCGTTCAACAAAACGCAAGCGTTATCGTCAAATCTGATATAAGATCCATCAGCTCTTCTCACTTCTTTTTTGGTACGTACAACAACTGCAGTTGAAACAGCTCCTTTTTTAACGTTTCCGTTAGGAGTTGCATCTTTAATAGATACTACAATTTTATCTCCAACAGAGGCATAACGACGTTTCGTTCCTCCTAAAACACGGATAGTCAAAACTTCTTTTGCTCCTGTGTTATCTGCTACTTTTAATCTTGATTCCTGTTGTACCATAATTACTTAGCTCTTTCAATGATTTCAACTAATCTCCAACATTTTAGTTTAGATAAAGGTCGTGTTTCCATGATCTTTACTGTATCTCCAATGTTACAGTCGTTTGTTTCGTCGTGTGCAACGTATTTCTTTGTTTTTAACACGAACTTACCGTATAACGGGTGTTTTACTTTTCTTGTTTCAGAAACAACAATGGATTTTTCCATTTTGTTGCTCGTAACAACACCAACTCTCTCTTTTCTTAAATTTCTTTTTTCCATCTTTCAGCAGAATACAATTATTGTAACTCTCTTTTACTAATTTCAGTTGCCAATCTAGCTACTGATCTTCTCACGCCTCTAATCTGTAAAGGATTTTGAATTGGAGAGATAGCATGAGCCATTTTTAGGTCGGTGTATGTTTTTCTTAACTGACTTAGTTTTTCTTGTAACTCAGCTGTAGATAGACTAATAATTTCTGATTGTTTCATAATTTATATAAGATTATGCTTCGAAATCTCTTGCAACGACAAATTTTGTTTTTACGGGAAGTTTTTGAGCTGCTAAGCGTAATGCTTCTTTTGCAACTGCCAATGGCACTCCTCCTACTTCAAACATAATTTTTCCGGGTTTAACGATAGCAGCCCAATATTCAACTGCACCTTTACCTTTACCCATACGTACCTCAAGAGGTTTCTTTGTTATAGGTTTGTCTGGAAATACATTAATCCAAAGTTGTCCTTCTCTTTTCATGAAACGAGTAGCAGCAATACGAGCAGCTTCTATTTGACGTGAAGTTAAAAACATACCTGTTTCATGTACAGATTTAATTCCAAACATTCCACTTGAAAGAATGTGACCTCTTTGAGAATCACCTTTCATTCTACCTTTTTGTACCTTACGGTATTTTGTTCTTTTAGGCTGTAACATTTTTCTTTAATTTAAAAAATTACTTTCTTTTGCGTTGGTTTGGTTTACCGCTTGGTTTTCCTCCTCTTGGAGCATCACCACCTTTGTTTCCACCGCCGGCTTGTTTTTTATCCATGCCAACTAAAGGAGAAAGATCTCTCTTTCCGTAAACTTCGCCTTTCATGATCCATACTTTGATACCCATTCTACCATAAGTAGTGTGAGCTTCAGCCAAAGCATAATCGATGTCAGCTCTGAAAGTTGATAGAGGAATTCTACCTTCTTTGAACATTTCCGAACGTGCCATTTCAGCTCCATTCAAACGACCTGAAATCATCACTTTGATACCTTCTGCATTCATACGCATTGCTGCTGCGATGGCCATTTTAATAGCTCTTCTGTATGAAATACGGCTTTCAATTTGACGTGCGATACTTGTTGCAACTAAAAAAGCATCAATCTCCGGTCTTTTAATTTCAAAGATGTTAATTTGAACCTCTTTGTCAGTAATTTTTTTAAGTTCTTCTTTCAACTTGTCTACCTCTTGTCCACCTTTACCGATAATGATACCAGGTCTGGCAGTAGTGATAGTAACGGTTACAAGTTTCAAAGTTCTCTCGATGATTACCTTTGATACACTAGCTTTTGATAAACGAGCATGTACATACTTTCTGATTTTATAATCTTCAGCGATTTTATCACCGTAGTCATTTCCACCATACCAGTTAGAGTCCCATCCTCTGATGATACCAAGTCTATTTCCAATTGGATTTGTCTTTTGTCCCATCTTTCTTAATTGCTTTGTGTGTTATTACTAGATCCAAGCACGATAGTTACGTGATTGGAACGTTTTCTAATTCTGTGTGCACGACCTTGAGGAGCCGGACGAAGTCTTTTCAACATCGTTCCACCATCTACTCTGATCTCTTTTATAAATAAAGCAGCTTCTTCAATGTTACCATCTTCATTTTTTTGTTGCCAGTTATTAATAGCGGATAACAATAATTTTTCTAACTTTCTTGAAGCTTCTTTTTGACTAAATCTTAAAATATTTAGTGCTCTTTCAACTTTCTGACCTCTTACCAAGTCTACTACTAGACGCATTTTTCTAGGTGAAGTAGGGCAGTTATTCAATTTAGCGAAAGCAATCGACTTATTAGCCTCTTTTCTCGCATCTGCTGTTTCTCTTTTACGAACTCCCATTGCTTCTTATTTTTTACCTTTATTTTTAGCTCCAGCATGACCTCTAAAAGATCTTGTTGGTGAAAACTCTCCTAATTTATGACCTACCATGTTTTCTGTTACATATACAGGTACAAACTGACGACCATTGTGTACAGCTATCGTTTGTCCTACGAAATCCGGAGTAATCATCGATGCTCTTGACCAAGTTTTGATCACACCTTTATTTGATTTCTCAACATTCTCGAGAACTTTCTTCTCTAACTTATAATGAACAAAAGGTCCTTTTTTTAATGAACGTGCCATGTCTATCTATTATTTCTTTCTGCGTTCAACAATATACTTATTACTTGGATTGACTTTAGAACGAGTTCTATAGCCTTTAGCTGGTAAGCCTTTTCTTGAACGAGGGTGACCTCCAGAAGAACGACCTTCACCACCACCCATTGGGTGATCGACAGGGTTCATTGCAACAGGTCTTGTTCTAGGTCTTCTACCCAACCATCTTGATCGACCAGCTTTACCTGATACGATTAATTGATGATCTGAGTTTGAAACAGCTCCAATAGTAGCCGAACATGTTAACAAGATCAATCTTGTTTCACCTGAAGGCATTTTTATTGTTGCATATTTACCGTCTCTAGCCATTAACTGAGCGAAAGTACCAGCCGAACGAGCGATTGTAGCTCCTTGACCCGGACGTAACTCAATACAAGAGATAACAGTTCCCAAAGGAATTTTGCTTAAAGGAAGTGTATTTCCGATTTCCGGAGTTGCAGTTTCACCTGAAACAACTGTTTGACCTACTTGTAGACCGTTTTGTGCGATAATATATGTTTTCTCTCCATCCGCATAAGCTAATAATGCGATAAAGGCAGTTCTGTTTGGATCATACTCAATTGATTTTACTGAAGCAGGAATTCCGGCTTTCATTCTTTTAAAATCAATGACACGATACTTTTGTTTGTGACCACCGCCTGTATAACGCATGGTCATTTTTCCTTGACTATTTCTACCTCCAGAGTTATTTTTCGGTGCGAGTAATGAACGCTCCGGCTTATCAGTTGTAATGGCGTCAAAACCATTCACAACTCTAAAACGCTGACCCGGGGTAATAGGTTTTAATTTTCTAACTGACATTTCTTAATTAGATATTGTTGTAAAAATCAATTGTTTCTCCTTCTTTTACTTGAACAACTGCTTTTTTGAAAGCATTTGTTTTCGCACTGATCATACCACTTTTAGTGTATTTAACCGAACGATCTGGTCTTACATTCATAGTGTTTACAGCAACAATATTTACTCCATAAGCCGCTTCAATAGCATTCTTAATTTGTACTTTATTTGCTTTTTTATCCACTACAAAACCATAACGATTCAATAATTCACCCTGTTTAGTGATTTTTTCAGTTATGATAGGTTTGATAATGATACTCATGGCCTTTTATTTGCTTAAATTTTCTTCAATTCCTTCCAAAGAACTCTCTAGAAGCACTAACTTATTTGTGTTTAAAATCGCGTAAGTGCTTAATTCTGAAGTAGTTAAAACCTTCGAAGCCTTTAAATTGCGTGACGACAAATATACATTTTTATTCGAATCACCCAACACAAATAGAGATTTTTTATTTTCGATGCCTAAAGCCCCTAAAATTGAAATAAATTTCTTTGTATTTGGTGCGTCAAAATTAAAGTCTTCAAGTACCACTATTTCTGAATCTTTTGCCTTTTGAGATAGAGCAGATTTTCTTGCCAATCTCTTTAAAGTTTTGTTCAATTTAAAAGAGTAACTTCTTGGTCTTGGACCAAAAACTGTACCTCCTCCTTTGAACAATGGATTCTTGATACTACCTGCACGTGCTGTACCGGTACCTTTTTGTTTTTTAATCTTACGAGTACTTCCTGTAACTTCTGCTCTTTCTTTTGCTTTATGAGTACCTTGTCTTTGATTGGCAAGATATTGTTTTACATCAAGATAGATTGCGTGATTGTTAGGCTCGATAGCGAAAACTGAGTCTGAAAGTTGAACTTTTCTACCCGTTTCTTTTCCGTTGATATCTAAAACTTTTACTTCCATTACTTCTGAATGATTACATAAGAGTTTTTATGTCCAGGAACACATCCTTTAATAACAAGTAGATTTTTATCTGCTACTACTTTTAAAACTCTAAGGTTTTGAATTGTTACATTATCTCCTCCCATTCTTCCGCCCATACGCATTCCTTTGAATACTCTTGATGGATAAGAAGAAGCTCCTACAGAACCTGGTGCTCTCAAACGGTTGTGTTGTCCGTGAGTAGCTTGTCCTACACCACCAAAACCGTGACGTTTTACAACCCCTTGGAACCCTTTACCTTTAGATACACCCTGTACATCAACAAATTCTCCTTCGTTGAATTGATCTACTGTGACTAAATCACCTAATTTATACTCTGTTTCAAAATCTTGAAATTCAACGACTTTTCTCTTGGCAGTAGTACCCGCTTTCTTAAAGTGACCTAAGTCAGCTTTAGTAGCATGTTTTTCTGCTTTGTCATCGAAACCAAGTTGAAACGCTTCATACCCGTCAACCTCTTTGGTTCTGACTTGGGTAACGACACAAGGTCCAGCTTCGATTACTGTACAAGGAATATTCTTCCCGTTTTCGTCGAAAATGCTAGTCATGCCGATTTTTTTACCAATTAACCCAGACATATTAAACTATTTATAAATGATTAAAAATTCTTTTTTTGTATTAAGATTGAAAGTATTAAGTATCAAGACATTTAGAAGCAATAAGTATTAAAAACCCGTCTTACTACTTAATGCTCCAATCTTAATACTATACTTCTATCACACTTTGATTTCAACTTCAACACCACTTGGCAACTCTAATTTCATTAGAGCGTCGATGGTTTTTGAAGAAGAACTGTAGATATCTAATAATCTTTTGTACGAACTCACTTCAAACTGTTCTCTCGCTTTTTTATTTACGTGTGGAGAACGTAGTACAGTGAAAATCTTTTTGTGTGTAGGTAATGGAATTGGACCTGTCACCACAGCACCGGTACTTTTTACCGTTTTTACAATCTTCTCAGCTGATTTATCAACCAACATGTGATCGTAAGATTTTAATTTTATTCTGATTTTTTGACTCATTTTCGTTTGAATTAAGCGTTTCCTTTTGCTTTTTTGATAACTTCTTCAGAAATATTTGAAGGAGTTTGTTCGTAATGTGAAAATTCCATTGTAGATGTTGCTCTACCAGAAGACAATGTTCTTAAAGTAGTTACATAACCAAACATTTCAGATAGTGGAACAAACGCTTTAATTGTTTTTGCACCTGCTCTATCACCCATGTCGTTTACTTGACCTCTACGACGGTTCAAATCTCCTACGATATCACCCATGTTTTCTTCCGGAGTGATTACTTCAATTTTCATGATTGGCTCAAGAATTACAGCTCCGGCAGCTTTAGCAACCTCTTTGTAACCCATTTTTGCAGCCAATTCGAAAGAAAGTGCATCCGAATCCACAGGGTGGAATGATCCGTCTAATAAAGTTACTTTCAAACTATCCACTGCATATCCTGCTAAAGGACCTTGCTTCATAGCTTCTCTGAAACCTTTTTCAACAGACGGTATATATTCTTTAGGAACGTTACCACCTTTTACTTCATTCACAAACTGTAAACCTACAAATGGTTTTCCGTCAACATCGTCAGCTGGACCAAGTTTAAAAACGATATCACCAAATTTACCACGTCCACCCGATTGCTTTTTATAAGTTTCTCTGTGTTGTGCAGATTTAGTGAAAGCTTCTTTGTATTCAACTTGAGGTTCACCTTGGTTTACTTCTACTTTGAACTCACGTTTCATGCGATCTACAAGAATGTCTAAGTGTAGCTCACCCATGCCTGAAATAATCGTTTGACCTGAAGCTTCATCAGTTCTAACTGTAAATGTTGGATCTTCTTCAGCCAATTTAGCTAAAGCCATACCCATTTTATCAACGTCTGCTTTTGTTTTTGGTTCGATAGCAATACCAATTACCGGATCAGGGAATTTCATTGACTCAAGAATAATTGGGTGTTTTTCATCACACAATGTATCTCCGGTTTTAATATCTTTAAATCCAACAGCAGCTCCAATATCACCTGCTTCGATATATTCGATTGGGTTTTGTTTATTGGCATGCATTTGGTAAATACGAGAAATACGTTCTTTGTTGTCAGACCGAGTATTCAACACATAAGAACCAGCATCTAGACGACCTGAATAAGCACGGAAGAAAGCTAAACGACCTACATAAGGATCGGTAGCAATTTTAAATGCTAAAGCAGCAAAAGGCTCCTTCACATCCGGCTTACGTAAAATTTTTCTTTGATCCTCTTCCAATAAATCTTGGTCATCAGGGTGAATACCCACGATACCTTCTTTGTCCATTGGAGACGGCAAATATTTACAAACAGCATCTAACATAAACTGAACTCCTTTGTTTTTGAAAGAAGATCCGGCAATCATTGGAATGATAGCCATGTCAATGGTTGCAGCACGTAAAGCTGTATTAATTTCTTCTTCAGTAATAGAGTTTTCGTCCTCCATATACTTGTCTAATAGATTTTCGTCGTAATCCGCAACCGCTTCAATCAAAATTGAACGGTATTGTTTTACTTCGTCTAACATATCAGCAGGAATATCAACAATATCAAAAGTAGCTCCTAATGTTTCATCATGCCATACAATCGCTTGATTTTTTACTAAGTCCACTACTCCTTTAAAGTCAATCTCATCTCCGATTGGCAAAGTAATTGCAACCGCATTTGATTTTAACATATCTCTAACTTGCTGACAAACTCCTAAGAAGTTTGAACCTTGACGGTCCATTTTGTTCACGAATCCCATACGTGGAACTCTATATTGATCGGCAAGTCTCCAGTTAGTTTCAGATTGAGGTTCTACACCATCAACCGCACTAAACAAGAATACTAATCCATCCAATACACGTAACGAACGGTTTACCTCAACGGTAAAGTCAACGTGTCCGGGAGTATCAATAATATTAAAGTGATAAGGTTTTGATTCCGGCAATGGTTTCCCTTGCTCGGTTGGAAAACTCCATTCACAAGTGGTTGCAGCAGAAGTAATAGTAATACCTCTTTCCTGCTCTTGTGCCATCCAGTCCATTGTTGCAGCACCATCATGTACTTCACCAATTTTGTGTGATTTTCCGGTATAAAACAGAATACGCTCCGTTGTGGTAGTTTTACCTGCATCAATGTGAGCTGCAATTCCGATATTTCTTGTGTATCTTAAATCTCTAGCCATTTCTTATGAATTAAAATCTAAAGTGAGAGAATGCTTTGTTCGCTTCTGCCATTTTGTGAGTATCCATTCTTTTCTTAACTGCTGCACCTTCTTCTTTAGCTGCTGCTAAAATTTCTGAAGCAAGTTTGGCTGCCATTGATTTTTCGTTTCTTCTTCTTGCATAAAGAATCATCCATTTGATAGCATACGATATCTTTCTGTCCGGACGAATTTGCATAGGAATTTGGAACGTTGCACCACCTACTCTACGGCTACGTACTTCTACGTGAGGCATAACGTTTGTTAAAGCATCTTTCCAAACTTCTAGTGAAGATTTTTCTGCGTCTTGTTTCTTTGTTTCTACGATTTCCATTGCATCATAGAATACTTTGAAAGCAGTTGATTTTTTACCATCCCACATTAAGTTGTTTACAAAACGTGTCACCAATTGATCATTAAATTTTGGATCCGGTAAAAGAGGTCTTTTTTTGGCCTGTCTTTTTCTCATTTCTTTTCTTTAAAAGTTTTTAAATTACTTTTTCTTTGCGGGTGCTGCTACTTGACCTGGTTTTGGACGTTTTGCTCCATATTTCGAGCGACGTTGTGTACGACCTGCAACACCTGCAGTATCTAACGCACCACGCACGATATGGTATCTAACACCTGGTAAATCTTTTACCCTTCCGCCTCTAACTAATACTATCGAGTGCTCTTGTAGATTGTGTCCTTCTCCGGGAATGTATGCATTCACCTCGTTTCCGTTTGTCAAACGAACCCTTGCAACCTTTCTCATTGCTGAGTTTGGTTTTTTAGGAGTTGTTGTGTAAACACGAGTACACACACCTCTTCTTTGAGGACAAGAATCTAAAGCAGCCGATTTACTCTTCTTAGTTATTTGGGCTCTCCCTGTTCTTACTAATTGTTGAATTGTTGGCATAACTACTACTAAAAATTTCTATGTTTTTAAAATTACCCTATTTTAAGGGGTTGCAAATGTACTAATTATTTTTAGTAAAACAAATCATAATTTATTTATTTTCATCCTATTGTAAATATATTTAACTCGTTGAAAACGAAAACAAAACATCCCTGCACGCTATTCCCATTGAAATGCATTTAAAACACTATACCATAACTCTTTTTTTTACGTTACTTTTATCGAAATATTTTTTTCTTGAAAAAACAACTTCTTTTACTTTTTTCACTGCTTTACGTCGGAAATACTTTTTCGCAAACTTTGTATTTAAAAGTGGAAGGCAAAACCATTCAAGAAAGTAAAACCATCGATTCGATTGGCTACAAAAAAACATTTTCAAATGCCAATGAAATTGTGGCAGAAACAAACACTCTTTCTCAAAAACTGTATCGATATGGGTATTTAGAACAAAAAATGGAAGCCATAAAAAAAACAAATGACTCTTCTTTTGTTTCAACCTTTAGTCTCGATAAAAAAACTGCTTATGTACATATATATAAAGGTAGCGAAATTCAAAAAAAATGGATTGAAGATTATCCTCAAACAGACTCAATCATCACCCTTCCAATTCAAGATATTGAACCATTTATGGAAACCGTATTGAAGAAATTAGAAAAATCTGGCTATTCCTTAAGTAAATTAAAATTAGAAAATTTCAGAAAGAACAACAATAAACTCCTAGCTGATTTGAAAATAACCCCCAACAAATTAAGGACTGTCAATAAACTAGTCATCAATGGCTATGACAAATTTCCAAAAAATCATTTACACAATTTAAATAAGCTGTATAAGAACAAAGTTTTTAATTTAAACACTTTACAAAACCTCTACATGGATATTGGCAAATATCGTTTTGTGAAACAAGTTAAATATCCGGAAATACTATTTTCAACTGATTCTACCACTATATATGTATACGTAGAAAAAACCAAGAGCAATCGATTTGATGGGTTTATCGGATTTTCGAATGATGACGAAAGTAAATTAACCTTTAACGGCTATCTTGATTTACAATTGCAAAATGTTTTGAATAAAGGTGAACAATTTAATTTGTTTTGGAAAAATGATGGCAATGAGCAATCTTCCTTTTTTGTTGGGTTGGAAGTTCCTTATTTATTTAAAAGTCCGTTTAGCATTAAAGCGGATTTGAACATTTTTAAACAGGACAGTACCTTTCAAAACACCAAAACTTCAATAGGATTAGGATATTTTTTTAATTATAAGTCCCGATTGTTTCTAGGTCGTCAAAGCACCCAATCAGCAGATATTCAGAATTCTAATTCTGCGTTTCTAAGTGATTTTAGTAATTCCTTTTACACTTCGCAGTACATTTATACTTTATTCAAACCTGAAGATCTTATTT
>NZ_JBILTE010000028.1:0-19567 GCF_044371705.1 Flavobacterium sp.
TAAAGTTCCCGTGCCTCCCGAACCAGTAAAGTAATTACCAACTGTTAAGGCAGGTAATACATAACTGTTACAAACTGTTACATCAGGTTGTGGAGCTAACGTTGGTGTGGGTACAATTGTTACATCAAAACTTGTCTCACTGGTACAATTAGGTGTTGTATTGGTTTGAGCAAAAATGTAAATCGTTTGTGAGCTTGTTACAGTTGCACTTGTTATAGGGCCTACACCATTTGGCTGAGTGAAATAACCTCCAACACTTAAGGTTGGTAAAACAAACGAATCACAAACCGTTACATTTGGTTGCGTTGGTGCTTGAATAGAAGTAATAGTTACCACAAAACTTTCTTCAGACGTACAGCTACCATTGGCTGCAAACACATAGATTGTTTGCGAGGCGGAAATGGTCGTTGTCAAAGCAGGTAATAAAGTTCCAGTTCCACCCGAACCGGTAAAGTAATTTCCAACTGCTAATGCAGGTAATACATAACTGTCGCAAGCTGTTACATCAGGTTGTGGAGCGAGTACAATGGCGGGAACAATCAAAACTTCAAAACTTGATTCAGCAGTACAATTAGGAGCCGTACTAGCTTGTGCAAAAATGTAAATTGTTTGCGATGTACTAATCACATCTCCTGCATTTAGTTGCACACCTGTTCCTAACGGGCCTCCCGGTTGTGTATAATACGCATTATTTACACTTAAATCATTCGGTAAAACATAATTACCACAAACGGTAACATCAGCTTTGTCATCAACAACTATTGAATTAAATGTAACCGTAAGTTCATCTGTTTTTGTGGTTTGTCCGCAACTGATATCACACTTATACACACCTGTTTCAGTAACTGTTAAAGAAGCAGTTGTTTGACCGGGTAGCAGTACATTATCTTTAAACCATGCTACTGTTGTGGGATCCCCTGTGAAATCGGCATTAATAGTATAAGTAGTTTGGTTACATAACACTACATCGGGGCCTAAATCTACATCACAACACGCAGCTGCACCGGTGCCACTGGTTTGATTGATATTAAATGTTCCCAAAGCATTTCCAAAATTTGTCACTAATAATAAGTAGTGTTGCCCTACAATTGCATTTGGAATATCAATAAATTCTGTAGCTGCCGCAGAATAACTACAATCAATTACATTGTTTGGAATAGTTGTATTTCCATCCGGGTAGTCGTATAGATTATTACATGCAGTGCTATTAATTTGAGCATTCGTAAAAGGTCCCCATAAGATAAAATCAACATCTGAATTACCTGCAGAGGTTTGATTTAATGTAAAAGTAATTGGACCAGAGGTCTCAATTTCAATGGTAAACCAAAATGGATTTGGTGTAGTAGCCAAACATCCGATACTTCCATAACTTGGCACACCTATTTGATTATTAATTACAGATCCATCTCCACAAGTTAATTGAGCACTGTCGCATTGAGTGGGAGTGGTAATACACAAGTTGAAATTAGCAATCAAGTTAGGCGTTGCAGGCTGTGAATAAACTCTTAAATAATAGGTTTGTCCGGGAGTTAAACCACCAACGATACCACTATTATTAATTTGACAATTTATTTGAGTCAAAGCACTACAGGAAGCTCCTGAATAAACAGCAAAAGCTAAATCGGTTGTAGTACCTGTAATATTATTAAGACTAACGTTGTGAATACTCGCCAAAGCTGTAAACACAAACCAAACATCATCGTCATCAGTTCCGGCACAAGTATTTGGTTCCGGAGATGCTGTAGCACTTGTAATTGTTCCTGCCACTATATTTGTACAAATAAGAGATGTGTTGACTGGAGCTACCAAAGGTGTAGCACAGCTGTCATTTACTGGTGGTGGCGGTGGAACACTTACACACAAATCAAATGTGGTATCCTGCAAGATGGCAGTTCCTGAGCTGTAGATTCGGATATAATAGGTCTGACCAACTGTTAAATTTTGAGCAAAACTATTATCGGGATCACTACAATAAACTAAAGTTAAATTAGCACATGGATCTGTAGGATTTGTTGAGGTAAATAATGCATGATTTAAATTGGTAGTAGAACCTATTACATTTGATAAAGCAATCGTATGAACTGTTTGAGTGGCAACAAATTGATACCAAACATCGTCATTAGGAGTTCCTACACAAGTATTTACTTGTGGTGATTGAGTGGCTCCCTCAATTGTTCCTGACGAAATTAAAGCACAAGTACCATCCGTGTTAACAGGAACAGTTGTTGCAGATTGACAATTATCATTTACGGGCGGTGCTGGTGGCGGAACACAGGTTGTATTAAGGGTAAATACCCCTTGACTTCCAGTTGTACCATAAACATAGATGTAATAAACGGTTCCCGCTGTACTGATAATAGCAACTTCTGATTGAACGTTACAGAAATCATCATTTCCACCTACACAGGTAAAAGTACCACATGAACCGGTTAACACTTGGATTCTGGTGTTAAAGGCAGATCCACATAAAGAGAATGTTACGATATCTCCCGTTCCTATGTATGTATACCATAAACCTCCAGAACCCGGTCCTGTTCCACAAGTAAACGTTGGTGCACCTGCTGTTGTTGCTCCAACGGTTGTTTGTCCTTGCACACTTCCGCAAGTGATAGGAATTGCTCCCGAACATAGATTATTGACTGCAGGACAAAACGCCTGCGTTAAATTAGGGCTATTTCTAAAACAGTTTGGATCGGATCCGTTTTGTAAATTCAGCAAAACGTTTGTTCCATTCGGATAAGGTCCAAATTGAATAACGCCCGGGGCTGTAATAGTTTGCGGAGTGTCCCCAGCAATATTGGAGGTTGCAACAATTGAAGTAGCCGTCCCCATATTGGTTACGTTTGCTGTGGCAAAAAACTGTGCTCCATTGGCACAATCCGGAACTACTGCAAAAGTAGCCGTAAAGTTGGTACAACTGTTCTGTACAATAGTTAAACCATAACCTGTACTTTGCGTTGCCGCTGTAGTTGCCCAAGTTGAAATAACTATATAATAGGTAACTCCAATTGTTTGAGGTAAGACAATTACTCTTGGAGTTGTACTTGATCCAAAAGCACTTGCAATACAACTAACACCAATATTGGCACAACTGGTATAAACAAACATTCCCGACCAAGCAGCTGTGGGTGTCATAGTTATGGTGACAGGAACGTTATTGGTTGCAGTAAACGAGTATACAACGTCATCACCATTTAAATAAGGACTTCCGGTTCCGCAACCGGGAGGACCGCTATAATCATCTCCGTAATTATTAGTATTATCTGCAGTTACATAAGGAATAGAACCTATAAGAATAGGTGCTTCACAAGTTGCTCCAGGAGCAACTGTAGAAAAGTTAAAAGGACCAACCCATGCACTTTGCGAACCTGCGGCGGTACATAATGCTCTGACATAATATTGATATTGGGTGCTTTGCGTAAGTGTCAAGCCTAAAGCGGCTGTGGTTACCGGGTTGCTTGATGTAACAATTCCGGTTCCGGTTGGAGCATTTGGCACTTGAACTACTTCAACTTCCCATTGCGTAGCAGATCCTGCACTTGTCCAAGCCAATGTAGCACCTGTTAAAGAAAAGTTTGATGCGGTTAAATTGGTAGGATCCAAACATTTTTCGGCTACTTTAATATCATCTAGCAACCATCGATCGCCACCAATTGCTGTGGTAGGTTGCGAAAACTGCATAACAAAGGCTATGTAAATATTTTGACCGGCAAAAGCAGCCAGGTTTATTGTTTTTTCTTCATAAACATTAAATACAGCACTCAAGTCATTTTCTGTATATTGCTGTAATAGTGCAAACTGAGTTAAATTAGACTGAGTAGCATTCGTTGAAACACGAATTTGATAAACGGTTCCTTGATTTCCTCCAATAGTAGACCTTGAGAAAAATTTTAATTCGTGTACTCCCACTGCAGGCACTGCAATTTGTTGTGTAATCAACCAATCTTGTGCGGTGTTTCCAACTCCAATGTTTTCGCGATTCATGAAGCCGGTCCACGTACCACTGTTTGTGGGTTGAGTATTCGTACGAATCCAAGAATTTACTGTTCCAACCCCGTTATCGGTAACCAACCAGTTGGCGGGCGGAAAAGCTGTTCCTTCAAAACCTTCATTGATTATCTGGCTAAAACCAACGAAGGAGAAAAAAAGCATTAATAATAGTGTAATTTTTTTCATAAGTGAAAATTAAAAATTGATTTAGTGAATTAATTAGTTAGTAGTGAACCTCAAATTTAACAAAATTTAAGAAATAAGTAACAAAAACTATTTTTTTAACTAAAATTGTTATGTATTATTTACCTTAATGTCAATTTATATTTGCCTAATTTTGCATTTAAAGTAGTTGATATGCTGGAAGTAGAGAAAATAGATTTTGAAAAAACCGTTATTGTTGGTATCATCACCAAACAACAGGACGAAGAAAAACTGAATGAGTATTTAGACGAATTAGATTTTTTGACCTTTACAGCAGGTGGAGAAGTAATCAAACGATTCTTTCAAAAAATGGAAAAACCCAATCCCAAAACCTTTGTTGGGACAGGTAAAATAGAAGAAATCAATCTTTACATCAGAGAGAACGAGGTGAAGACCGTTATTTTTGATGATGAATTAACTCCGGCTCAACAAAAAAATATTACCAAAATTTTAGATTGTAAAGTCTTAGACAGAACCAACCTTATTTTAGATATTTTTGCTCAACGGGCCGAAACTTCGTATGCACGAACACAAGTAGAATTGGCACAATGTCAATATTTATTACCTCGTCTTTCGGGAATGTGGACGCACTTAGAACGGCAGCGTGGTGGTATTGGAATGAGAGGTCCCGGCGAAACAGAAATTGAAACCGATCGTCGAATTGTGAGAGATCGCATTGCCTTATTGAAAGAGAAAATTAAAGTAATCGACAAGCAAATGTCTGTCCAACGCGGCAATCGAGGTGCATTGGTTCGCGTTGCTTTGGTTGGTTACACAAATGTGGGCAAATCTACCTTAATGAATGTAATCAGTAAGAGCGAAGTTTTTGTTGAAAATAAATTATTTGCAACACTCGATACCACCGTTCGAAAAGTAGTGATTAAAAACCTTCCGTTTCTTTTATCAGATACAGTTGGATTCATTCGAAAACTACCTACACAATTAATCGAATCATTCAAAAGTACGCTGGATGAAGTTCGCGAAGCTGATTTATTGCTTCATGTTGTAGATATTTCTCATCCGGAATTTGAAGACCACATTGCTTCAGTCAATCAAATTTTGGCGGATATTAAAAGTGCAAACAAACCCACCTTGATGGTTTTTAATAAAATTGATGCTTACAAACACTTGACTATTGCTTCAGACGACCTTACTACTGAAAAAACCACTAAGCATTACACTTTAGAGGAATGGAAAGCTACTTGGATGTCGAATGTTGGAGAAAAAAATGCTCTTTTCATTTCTGCAGTTAATAAAGAAAACTTTGAAGAGTTTCGCGAAAGAGTTTACGAAGCCGTTCGCGAAATTCACATAAGTCGTTTCCCCTATAATAGTTTCTTGTATCCTGATTATAAAGAAGCGGTCGAAGATTAGACTTTAACCTTTGGGAATCGCATCAATTAATTTTTTAGTGTATGCTGATTTGGGATGAGTATATAAATCATCCGCATCGGCTATCTCTTCAATCCTTCCTTGATTCATAACCATGACCTGATCGGACATGTATTTAACTACCGCTAAATCATGTGATATAAATATATAGGTAAATCCGAAATTTTCTTTTAATTCATTGAGCAAATTCAACACTTGGGCTTGCACTGAAATATCCAATGCCGAAACAGATTCGTCACACACTATTAGTTTTGGTTGCAAGGCAATAGTGCGTGCAATCCCAATACGTTGCCTCTGACCTCCGGAAAATTCATGTGGGTAGCGGTTAAAATGTTCTTCTTCTAAACCAACTCTTTTAAGAATTTCTAGAGCTTTTTCTTTCCTGTTTTTATCATTTTCATACAAATGATGCACCTGCATCGGTTCCATAATTGCTTTGCCAATGGGAATTCTGGGATTTAATGAAGAATAGGGATCTTGAAAAATGATTTGAATTTCCTTTCTTAACTCGCGAATGGCATTTTTTGACAAATTTGTAATGTCCTTTCCTTTATAGAGTATTTGTCCTGCGGTAGCTTTATCCAGAAGTAAAATAGCATTGCCTAATGTGGATTTTCCACAACCCGATTCTCCTACCAATCCTAAAGTTTCGCCTTCATAAATTTTAAAACTAACATCATTTACTGCTTTAAAGCTCACTTTCTTTCCGAAAAGGCCAATCGTAGATACATATTCTTTTTCTAAATTATAGACTTCTAAAATAGGGGGCTGACTGTATATTTTCTCCTGGTTCTTTTGCCGTTCTTCTTTTGAAATCAGCGTATTATCGGTCGTTTGTTGCAAGAAATCCTGAATTGTGGGCAATCTTTTCACTCTGACATCTAGCGAAGGTCTCGAAGCAATCAAAGCTTTGGTGTAATTATTTTGTGGATTTCTGAAAATTTCATCTGTCTTCCCTTGTTCCACAATCGCACCTTTATACATCACCAAAACGCGATCGGCAATTTCTGAAATCAAAGACAAATCATGTGAAATAAAAATTATGCTCATTTTTGTTTCCTTCTGAATGTCTTTCAACAACTGAATGATTTCTTTTTGAACGGTCACATCCAAAGCCGTAGTGGGTTCATCGGCTATTAAAATCTTGGGTTTACACGCAATAGCCATCGCAATCATCACTCGTTGTTTTTGACCCCCGGAAATTTGATGCGGGTAACTTTCTGCAATCTTTTTAGGGTTGGGAAGTTTAACTATTTCAAAAAGTTGAAGAACTTCTTCCTTTAGTTCTTTACCAGAAATTTTCTTATGCTTTTTTAAGATTTCTGCTACTTGAAACCCACACTTCAAGGAGGGATTCAATGAAGTCATCGGTTCTTGAAAAATCATTGAAATTTGAGCACCTCTAATTTTTTGAAATGCTTTGTTACTTAGAGGAACGATGTTTTCATCTTCAAAAATAATTTCGCCGTCCTCAATTTTTGCCACTCGTTTGGGAAGTAACCCCAAAATAGCCAATGATGAAACTGATTTTCCCGAACCTGATTCACCCACAATGCCTAAAATTTCATCTGTTTCCAAATGAAAATTTAACTGACGAATCACTTTTTTATACTCATGCTCCTTTTGAAAGGAGATAGTTAGATTTTTTACTTCTAATAACATATGCGAACTGTTGGAATAAATGTACTAAAAAAGGATGTAAGAAGGCTAAAAAAATAGGAATAAACAATAGTTAATTATTTGGCAAAATATTTAAAGACTCATTCATTTTTGTAGCTTTGAATTAAAAATTTCACAAGTTTGGCGGGTTTAATTAACAATAACTTATTTTGTTATATTTGACCTCTTTCTATTAAATTACTTAAAAAGCTATGAAAAAAACTTCTTTAAAGTTTTTGACTCTTATAAAAACGTTGGTTTTATTTGGTTTTGCAACTTGTTTTGCTCAGAATGATTCGGAAAAGGCAATTATCTTAAAACGGTCTAATTTGGAAGAATTACATAAGATTGAGCAAGAATTGATGAATAATGCGACCATCACCAATCAAAAAATCCAACAACTAGCTCTTGAAAAAGGTTGGCAATTGAAAAAATTAAACGCCGATGGATCCTTTGACGAGCTCGTTGGCATACTTCCCGATGGTAGTCCGCTTTATTATGCTATCGAAAATACAAATGCTGCAAAATCAACACGAGCCAATCATTTAAATACCGGAGGTTCTTTGAATCTGAATTTGAATGGGGAAGGCTTAACCGTTGGTGTTTGGGATGGCGGACCCACACGAATTTCACACCAAGAATTTGGAACTCGAGTAACTGTGGGTGATGGAGCAACCACATTAAATGGGAACAGTTTTCATGCAACACATGTTACGGGAACTGTTGGTGCTTCTGGGGTTAACCCCGCTGCGAAAGGTATGGCTCCGTCAATTAATGTCAAAACATTCAACTGGAACAATGATGTTATAGAAGTGGTGCAAGAAGTTCAAAACGGACTTTTACTTTCCAATCATTCCTATGGTACGCCGGTAAGTAGTATAACGACACCCTGGTATATTGGTGCTTATTCTCAACCCTCCAGAACGTGGGACGAAGTTGCCTATGCAGCACCCTATTATTTAATGGTTGCTTCTGCCGGAAACGATGGGAATGTAGAAAACCCAAGTCCATCCTCTTTTGAATATGATAAACTGAATGGCAACAAAACAGCCAAAAATAATTTGGTTATAGCCAACGCTCAAGATGCAAATGTTGACATTAATGGGAATTTAATAAGTGTTGTAATCAATTCAGGTAGTAGTCAGGGACCCGCAGATGACCTCCGAATAAAACCTGATATTACCGGCAATGGAACAAGCTTATTTTCAACAAATAGCACCACTGATACGAGTTATACAACTTTAACAGGAACCTCCATGTCGGGGCCTAATGTAATGGGGACTTTGGCTTTATTACAACAATATTACAACCAAATCAATGGTAAATTTATGCGTGCAGCAACGCTAAAAGGGCTTGCTTGTCATACGGCAGATGACGCCGGAAGACCCGGTCCTGATGCTAATTTTGGTTGGGGATTACTCAATGCGAAAGCCGCGGCGAATACAATTACGACCAATGGACTAAACGCTTGGATATCTGAAGAAGAGCTATCACAAAATCAATCATTTACCATGACCGTTCAATCGGTTGCTGGTATTCCGTTAACGGCATCGATTACTTGGACAGATCTTCCGGGTGTTGCCAATACCGGCGTTTTAAACGATCCTACGCCAGCATTGGTGAATGATTTGGATATTCGTGTAGCACAAATAGGCACTACCTTTTTCCCTTGGCGATTACAATCAAATGCAGATTTAAATGCCCTGAGAGATGGTGATAATAATGTGGACAACGTGGAACTTGTAAAAATTGACAATCCAAACGGCGGGCTTTACACGATTACTATTTCTCATAAAGGAACACTTGTGCAAGGACCTCAAAATTATTCGTTGGTTGTTACAGGAATAACCTCGGGATTTGCTATTATTCCTACGGGCGAAGATAAAACGGTTTGTTCCAACCAAACGGCAGAATTCGATTTTAACTTCAATTACCAGTCAGGGAGTGCCGTAACTTTTTCTGCAATTAATCAGCCTGCCGGTTCTAGTGTAGTTTTCAGTTCAAATAATTTAACAGCTAGCAGTCCTGTAACGATGACTGTTTCAAACCTTCAAAATGTTGCACCGGGTGAATACACTATTGGTATCGTTGGAACCAATGGAACAGAAACAGAAACCAGAAATGTAAAGTTACAAGTATACAATGCAGTGTTTGCTCCCATCGCACAACAACTGCCAATTAATGGGCAAACAAGTGTCGCAACCTCAACTTCTTTAAATTGGAACGCAGATGTTAATGCTGAGAGTTATATGGTTAGAATTGCTACAGATCCTCAATTTCAAAACGTCATTCAAACAATTAATACTTCTGAAAATTCAGTGGTTGTTTCATCACTTGTAGAAACTTCCGTGTATTATTGGCAAGTGATTCCAAGTAATTTTTGTGGGACATCAACTCAAACGAATTTCTTTAGCTTTCAAACGGGGGCTATTGATTGCGGCTTAACTTTTACTGCATCCGATTTTACAAACGCCATTATTGGTACAACTCCTAACTCGGTTGCAACAGTTCCGGTGACCATTCCGTCAAATTTTGCAATCAATAAAGTAACAGCTGCAATCGCTATTAATCATACATGGGTTCAGGACATGACAATTTATTTGGAAAGTCCTACGGATACAATCATTTTATTTGAAGAACCATGCGGCGGTCAAGACGATATCAACGCAACCCTCGATGATGACGGACTGGCTCTCATTTGTGGCACAAATCCGGCTATCAGTGGAAATGTAATTCCATTTGAAGCTTTAAGTACTTTTAATAATTTGAATGCTTTGGGTACTTGGACGCTGCGAGTGGTTGATAATTACAACCAAGATGGTGGTGCAATTGACTCCGTTGTGTTGAGTTTTTGCAGTATATCTGCCATTCCCAACGAACTGACTTTGGTTAATAATACCATTTTAACCACGACAAATAGTACTAAAATTATCTTGCCAACCGAATTAAATGCTCAAACCGAATTACAAGCAAATTCTAATCAGGTTTATACACTAGTTCAAAACACATCATTGGGCGAATTAAAAAAGGAAAATGTTACCTTGTCCGTAGGAGCAACTTTTACACAAGATGATATTAACCAAAATAAAATCAGTTATACAAATACATTGCTCAATGATGCAACAGATACTTTTAAAGTGAACGTTTTAAATGCCGCAGATGGTTGGTTGCCGAATCAAACAGCAACCATTGTTATTCAAAGTCAATTGAATGCAGCGGAAGTGGATCTTTCAAAAATAGCCGTTTATCCCAATCCAACCAACGGACTTTTAACCGTTAAATTACCTTCAGTAGCTGCAACAACCGGCAATTTGAGTCTAGTTGATATGCAAGGAAGAACAATCATTTCTAAACAAATGGCAGGTTCAGAAGAAATTCTTTCGTTGGAGCATTTGAGTAATGGAATTTATCTATTGACTATTTCTGTTGACAACCAGAAAATAACAAAAAAAATAGTGTTGGATAGATAAATGTAACGATTAGGATTTTTTTAGAAAGCATTCAGTAAATCAGTTTGACAACGATTGGTCTGCCGGAGAGGTTTATTGGTCTCAAATATAGTTTAATACTATGCACTTTTAGTGCATTTCCCTTTCAGGTTCTAAAAATTTTAAACACGAATTACGCAAATTTTTCACAAAATGATTCGTGCTAATTTGTGTAATTCGTGTCAAAAAATGAGTGTTACAACCTTGCAGACTTTTAGTCTGCCAACCAAAAATTTGGACTTCTAGTCCATAGTGGTTTATTTTTTTAGTTCATCCAGCAAAGCATCTTCAATAGGCGATTTTATTTTGATGACTTCGTCAATCGTGTCATTAGGTATAGTCATGGAAAGCACATAATGTTTGATTTTCCATTGGTTGTTCACTTTCACCAACACGCCACTGCCCCTGCATAGTTTCATTTGGGTGCTCAATAACTCATCAAACCAAGCGGTTTTCCCATCGGTTGAGAAATAAATGTTACGTTCCACAGCAGTAAAACTCCATGCTTTCCCTTTGTCGAAATAAGGTTTTGCAAATGCGATAAAAGCTTTCTTATCCCAATTTTCTGTAGCATCGGTGCCAATGAAAACAGCATCTTCGGTCATCGCATCAAAATAGGCATTGAAATTGGCATCTGCCGCCGCTTTGTGCCAAGCATCTATGAGTTTGTTAATGGGTTCTTTCGGTTGGTTTTGTGCAAACAAAGCAAAACCGGAAAGCAGCAGAATGTAGCGTGTTATTGTATATTTCATGAGATTACTAGTTAATTTATCATTTACGGGGTTTTTAATACCAAGTAAATATACTAATTTTATCACTTACTTTAAATTGATGATTATGAAACTTTTCCGTTTTTTGCGTTTGTTTGTTTTAACTTTCGTATTGAGTATTTTCTTTATTTTTTCAAAGTGTTCAACCAAAGAGCCAAAAGAAGTTGAAATCAAAAATGAAATAAGCGAAAGCATAGAAAAAACATTTGTGTTAACTTCGTTTGACAGTATAGCATTAGATACCTTTTTTACAAAGTATCCAAAATTGGCGATATATAAAAAGCAAGTAACAACCACCTATACCCGTCACACGTTTAACTATTTGTGGTTTGATTTAAAAGGAAGAAAAGAAACAGCAGAAGTACTTTACAATAGGTTGAACAGTTTGCCGGAAGAAGGACTTACCGCCGCCATTCCTTATAAAGAAGTATTTGAAGGATTGTATTTCAGTGATAATTTAGCTCCAAATTTAGAAACCGAATTATTGCTCACCTCTTACTATTATTTTTATACCCAAAAAGTTTTACGTGGCATTGATCCTTCGAAAGCAAAGGAATTGGGATGGTATTTACCCAGAAAGGATGTTTCCTATGAAGATTTATTAGATTCGTTATTAATCCATCCCACGAAAGTAGATAAGCAATCGCAACTGATGGGGCAGTATTACCAATTGAAAGAAGCTTTACAAAAATATCAAGCAATTGAAAAAAAGGGAGGATGGCCAATTATTGCTACCGAACCTTCATTTAAATCGTTTAAACCCGGCGACAGTTCTGCTGTTATAGGTCTGATTCGCAACCATTTATACCTAACCAACGACCTAAGTGCAAATTCAAAGAGTAACCGTTATGATGATGAATTGAAAGAAGGATTGTACAACTATCAATTACGTAATGGTTTTAATGCGGATTCCATTATTTTGCCAAAACATATAAAGGACCTGAATATTCCTATTTCGGAACGCATCAAAACATTGGAGGTAAATATGGAACGATGCCGATGGATTCCTGTAGAATTTTCAAAAGCCAAAGAATTTATTGTAGTGAATATTCCTTCTTATCGAATGACTTATTTTAAGAATGGGGCACCAAAAGTTGTTTCGAAAGTTGTGGTTGGAAATGTAATGAATAAGACAGTAATTTTTAGCGGAGAAATGAAGCACATTGTTTTTAGTCCGTACTGGAATGTTCCTTCAAGTATTATTAAAAAAGAGATTAAGCCGGGAATGGCTCGTAATAAAAACTATTTAGCCCAGCATAACATGGAGTGGAACGGTGGAAATGTGCGGCAAAAACCCGGTCCAAGAAATTCATTGGGATTGGTCAAGTTTTTATTCCCAAATTCCAACAGTATTTATTTGCACGATACTCCTTCAAAAAGTTTGTTTAATGAGGAAACCCGGGCTTTTAGTCATGGGTGCATCCGCGTTGCGAAACCTAAAGAGTTGGCCTATGCGTTGTTGGAAGACGACCCGAAATGGACCAAAGAAAAGATTGATGCTGCCATGAATAAAGGCAAGGAAACTTGGTATAATTTAGATCGAAAAGTTCCGGTTTATATAGGTTATTTTACTTCTTGGGTTGATCAAAACGGAGTAGTACATTTTTATAAAGATGTTTACAGCCGCGATGATCGTTTGGCAGAAGTATTAGCTCAAGAATAACAACCTTATCAGAATTTTTCATTGTGCTGCGAAAGGTCTAAGCCAAGTGCTTCCGATGCTTCGGAAACGCGAAGTGGGATAAAGAAATTGGTTACCTTATACAATACAATAGAACAAAAAAAGGTGAAAGCTGCCACTAAAACTAGGGCAATCATGTGATGTGCAAAAACGGACCATCCGCCATGCATCAAGCTCGCGTTTTCTCCTTGTGCAAAAATGGCAGTGAGAATCATTCCCATAATCCCACCCACGCCATGACAAGCAAATACATCAAGGGTGTCATCTATGGCTTTTAGTTTTTTCCAGTACAACATTTTGTTGGAAGCGATTGCTGCAATGAATCCGAAGAAGATACTTTGCGGAATGGTAATAAAACCCGCCGCTGGAGTTATAGCGACCAAACCTACAACAGCACCGATACATGCTCCAAGAGCGGAAGCCTTTCGGCCGTTGATGCGGTCAAAGAAAATCCATGTCAGCATGGCCGACGCCGACGCTACAGTTGTGGTTGCAAAGGCAAGAGCTGCAGTACTATTTGCCGCCAAAGCAGAACCGGCATTGAAACCAAACCATCCAAACCACAACATTCCGGTTCCTAAAAGTACAAAGGGGATATTGGTAGGAATGTGGTCGCTGTTTTTGCGTTTGCCTAAAACCAGCACGCCTGCTAAAGCAGCAAAACCGGCACTCATGTGCACCACGGTTCCACCGGCAAAATCTTTTACGCCAAAGTAGCTTCCCAATAATCCATTGGGATGCCAAACCATGTGGCACAGTGGGGTGTAAATGAACAATGTAAACAAACAAATGAAAAGCAGATACGAGATGAATCGCACCCGCTCGGCAAAAGAACCTGTAATAATTGCAGGTGTAATGACGGCAAATTTCATTTGGAATAGGGCAAAAAGGATGAACGGTATGGTGGAAGCCATTTTGTTGTGAGGCAAACTTCCTACTTGGTCAAAAAACGCAAATTGCGTTGGGTTACCAATGAGTCCGTAATGAGTACCATTGAAAGTAAAACCCATCGAATCACCAAAAGCCAAACTAAATCCAACCACAACCCAAAGGAGGGTGACCACACCTAAACAGATAAAGCTTTGCAGCATCGTAGAAATAACATTTTTTTTGCCCACCATTCCGCCATAAAAAAAGGATAAACCGGGCGTCATGAGTAAAACGAGGCAAGAAGAGGTCAGCAACCACGCCACGTCGGCTGTAACAATAGTGTCGGCAGCATTAAAAGATCCTATTGCATCTGCCACAGTCGGCGTCCAAAACAAACCACTAATAGCAAGGAGGCTCATCACTACGAACGGCACAATCCATCTTTTCTTTACTTTCATAAGCACCCCTATTTTTTATAGGGTAAAAATAGTAAAATATGTAAAAATTGATTTACCACCTATTTAAAAAATTAGGTTCCTATGCAATTTTTATCAATAAATTGATTTTTTGTTTACTTTACTTATTTATAATAAAATTTCTAGCAGAATAGATTGAGAAATTGCCAAAGCTTAAAATAGCAATGATTTTGAAAATAATTTTACATAAGCGTTTTAAAAGCAAATACAGCTAAAAGAATAAATAATGCTAATTTATTCAACCTCAAACGTTTTAGTTCATTTCTTTAACAAAATGAATAGCACGGGTTCTTTTGTAATTTAGTATTTTTAGCAAAAAATATGATAAAAATGATTCCAGAAGCCTATAAAATTAACGAGCCTTTGCATCAAGATACATATTTAGTAGATGGTGTTTTGAAAAAATGGACGGGTGCTACCACTCCGGTTTATTCCACTATTTCATCAACCGACGATTATGCCCCTACATTTTTGGGAAGTACGCCTGCAATGGATGCCGAAGCGGCAATGGAAGTAGTTTTGTCATCAGAGGCTGCTTACAATAATGGTCAGGGTTTGTGGCCCACAATGAAAGTAGTCGATCGAATTAAATGTGTTGAAGATTTTGTCACCCAAATGAAAGCAACGCGAAGTGAAGTAGTAAAGTATTTAATGTGGGAAATCGGGAAATCATTACCGGATTCTGAAAAGGAATTTGATCGAACCGTAGAATATATTTATGACACCATTGAAGATTATAAACAATTGGATCGCAACAGTGCCCGTTTTACTAAAAGTCAAGGGGTGAACGCCATGGTTCGCCGTGGTCCGCTAGGTGTGGTACTTTGTTTAGGGCCGTATAATTATCCGTTGAACGAAACATTTACATTGCTTATACCCGCAATAATTATGGGAAATCCCGTAATTTTTAAACCGGCAAAGCATGGTGTTTTATTGATTTCTCCATTGTTGGAAGCGTTTCAAAGTAGTTTTCCAAAAGGGGTGATTAATATCATTTACGGTCGTGGCAGAGACGTTGCTTCTCCCATTATGAAATCGGGTAAAGTGGCCGTTTTGGCTTTGATTGGAAACAGTACTTCGGCTATCGCTTTGCAAGACCAACATCCAAATAAGAATAGATTGCGATTGGTTTTGGGACTTGAAGCCAAGAATCCTGCCATTATTTTACCCGATGCCGATTTAGATTTGGCTATTCAGGAATGTATTACCGGAACACTTTCGTTTAACGGACAACGATGTACGGCTTTGAAAGTTGTATATGTTCATGAAAGCATTGCCGCAGAATTTAATCGAAGATTTGCTGAAAAAGTCGATGCATTGCCATTTGGTAATCCGTGGGAAAAAGGAGTTTTATTAACGCCATTGCCTGAGAAAGACAAACCGAACTATATCAAAGGATTGATTGAAGATGCTCAAACGCATGGTGCTAAAATCCTTAATACTAAAGGCGGACAACTTTCTGAAAATTATATATTTCCTGCCGTTTTATTTCCGGTCAATAAAAGTATGCGTTTGTATCACGAGGAGCAATTTGGACCGGTAGTTCCAATTATGACATTTAAAGACATTCAGGAACCGTTGGATGATATGGCAGAATCGAATTACGGACAACAAGTAAGTTTGTTTGGAAAAGACATCCGAACTATTGCTCCCTTGATTGATACGTTGGTGAATTTAGTTTGTCGAGTAAATTTAAACAGTTCGTGTCAACGCGGTCCGGATATTTATCCGTTTACGGGGAGAAAGGATTCAGCGGTTGGAACGTTGAGTATTCACGATGCGTTGCGTTCGTTTTCGATACGAACTTTTGTCGCTTCGAAAGACAATGCCTATAATAACGAGATTTTGCAGGCGTTGTTGAATAGTAAGGAGTCGAATTTTATTACTACAGATTATATATTGTAAGGTTCTAAGGTGCTGAGGTACTAAGGTGCTAAGGTTTTTAAAGTTTAAGGTTGTTTAAGGAGGACTGCCTTCGGAATTGCATTCCGATGCGGCACGAGGTTACCACGGCGTTTCTCGCAGGCTTGAAACTACTCGCAATGAATGTGATAGGCTCATATGAGGTCAAGCATTAATGTAACAAATTCTTTTTTTTGAAATTGACCGTATTAATTGGTTGGCTATTTTAGAGTAAACTCCCATTCTACAAGTGCTGTATTTGGAACATTTGCAGGTTTTGCACCTTCGCTATATTCCATGTCCGACCATTTTAAAGGGCCTTTGGGTCCGTAGGCAATTACGGTTACTTTATTGCGGGAGGGTTCCACTTTTACTTCTACAAAGCTTTGAAAAAACGGTGCTTTGTTGTAATCAAAAGCGGCACTCAGCCATTCGGCACTAAAAGGCCAACCGTTGTGTGTTTTTGTCCAGTACCAAGCCGGTTGTTTGAGAATACCGTTGTTTGCTTCAATTTTTTTAATTAATGGAGCGGCCGCAGGGTAATGGGCCCATACCTTTTGAGCCATTTGTTCTTTCGGTTTTAATGCCGCACCCAAACTTAGGTACGCACCGCCGCCGCCGTTGACAAAATGGTACATGTTTTTATCTTGTCTACTGCTGGTTGGGGGTTCTACATAATATTCTAAATCGTGTGTATCACCTGCCATTGCAATGGTTGCTCCGGCTTCTTTCAATAAAAGATGCAATTTTTCAAAATCGGGATTCATGTTTCCCTGGTATTCGCCAATGGCATAAAACGGATGTCCCAAAAGCACAAAAATAAATTTTCCCTTAGCGGCAGCTAATGCTTTTTTTAGCCAATCCATTTGTATGTCATCGATGCGACGACCGATGCCTGTTTCAATGGTAATAAAGGCAAAGTCTTCGGTTTGCAGTTGGAAATACGGTGCTTTTTGAAATCCGGTAGGGACATCGTATTCACTTCTTAAACGGGCTGCTTCTTTAATTTGAGCACTTACTTTTTCGCTACCTGCTGAGGTTAGATTTAAATCGGCGTTGCGGCGGGCATGCATGGCTAATCGGGCAGAAGTTGAATCGAAGAACGTTGCTGCAAATCCTTCCAATGCATCATACCAGTCGTGATTTCCCGGAATTGCATACACGGGTTTGTTGACCCCTTTCATCGGCAACCAAAAGTTTTTTTCATAGTCTTTCATCGCTCCATCGGGATAGACCACATCACTTGAAATAACTACAAATTTCACAAGGTCTTTGTATGCATTTCTAACAATTTGGTCGTGGAGAATGTATTGGGAGGCGTCTCCCTCACCGGGATCACCAATGATTAAAAAAGAAAAATCGTTGGTAGCAGTAACACCTGTAGGATTGATTTGAAAACTTGCTGCCGTAGGATTGCTTTCTACTGCTTTCACCATTTCTGTTCGCCACTGATCGGTGCGTTTGGCTGCCCAACTGTCCCAGATTCCTGAAGCCCAGTTTTCGGTATCAAAATACCAGCTCATGCCAAATACCGGAATGATTGCTGCCAAAAGTGCTGCAAAAGGCAAACCCATTTGCAAACCCGTACGCAAAGCTGTTTTAAAGGAATAACCTGCTTTTCTGATGCGGATGTATCTTCGGGTTCTAGCTTCCAGCCGTTGTTGGATAATATTACGAGGGTGAAATTTTGGACGTTCATCGCTGGGGACTTTCATTACCCAAAGCCACGTTTTCTTTTCAAAAGGCCGAAATAATTTGCTTACACCACTAAAGAAGGGAATGAGTACCAGATAGGCAATGATTAAGGCGATGACCATATCGCCTACCAAGGCTACCAGTGGCGATAAAATGCCATAGGCAGAACGGTCAAATCCCATCCGACCAAGGTGAATAAAAAAGAGAATGAGTAAAAAAGTGATGATCCAATGGCGGTCTATTTTGGCACGTTTGACTTCCTCTTGTTCGATATTTTCTGCGATAGCTACAATTTCCGGATGATCTTGTAGATCCAATGATTCCATGATGTCTTCGCTTACTTCATCCATGACACCTAATTTGGCGTTGAGTATCTCAAATCCCATTCCTACAATACGCAGACCACCTGTGATTGCCAGAATCCATAACTGTGCTTTGCCTTGAAACAGGAATAATGTAAACAGTATTCCCATATTCGCCAAAAATGAAAGGAGGTTGGCTGTGAATGGTTTTTTTTCTTTTCTGTTGTTAAGTAATGAGATACCCTGCCTTATAAAATCGATACCAAACAGCATCGATGCAAAAAGATACAACGCATTTTCGTCAAAGAGTTTTGCATTGATTAAAAGCAATCCAAGCAAAAAAGAAATCAATGCACTGATATGAGCTGAAGTGCGTTCCTTTGCAGTTGCTCTTTTGAATCCTTGAATAAAAACCAATACAGCTGCCCAAACCAAGAATCCACCGATGTCTTCGATTCGGGAAGTTTCAAAAAACGGATTGAAAAGTGCCAAGGCCGCAAGTAAAAATGCGATTCCTGCGAAGATGATTTGTTTAAAACGATCGGTTGTAAGGAATTTTTTCATCTCTCAGTTCGCAGGTGTTTAATTAAAATCACAGTTTTTTTTAAATACTCTTTTCAAATATACGAATTGGATTGAAAAAATGGTGAGGTGAGGGAAAGCGTCTTTTCTATTTTTTAAATTTTTTGCTACAGATTCATTGATTGTTGGTTGCTAGGAATTACACGAATTTTTTCTCACTGAAAACTCGGAATTGGATGTTGTTGATTGTTTGGTGGGTTTGACCTTCGGTCTGGAATTTTTGGTAAAGTTTGACACGGATTGCACGAATTGCACGAATTTTTTCTCACGGAAAACACGGAAAGCACGGAATTTATGTTGTTGTGTGTAGATGTTGCTATTCCTCTTGTTGATTAGATTGCTTTTTTTGCCGCTGATTCACTGATTCTTTTTTGCCACGAATTACACGAATTTTTTCTCACTGAAAACTCGGAATTGGATGTTGTTGATTGTGTGGTGGGTTTGACCTTCGGTCTGGAATTTTTGGTAAAGTTTGACACGGATTGCACGAATTGCACGAATTTTTTTCTCACTGAAAACAGGGAAAGCAGGGAATTTATGTTGTTGTGTGTAGATG
>NZ_JBILTE010000030.1:0-19497 GCF_044371705.1 Flavobacterium sp.
AAGGCGGGGATTTTTAGCACTAAACTCCATTAGATGCACAAAGCTTGAATTTAGCACTTCACTGTCATAGAAGCACGAAACCCCCGCTTTTGCAAAACGGCTGTTACCACACGTTTTTTCTTTTTTCCATAATTATTCCATTGAAAATATATTTTCCAATAGGTAATCTACTAGTGAAATTCTCAAACTGTTTTTCTAAATCAATTTCGTTGTTGATGATTTCAAGCATTTTTCTTGCATCGAGAACTTCATTGGGTACTTCAACTGAATTTATTTTATAATAATAGTCCGATTTTAATTCCCAATAAGAAGCCCTTTTATTTATACCATTTTGAAGAAAATTAAAAATAATTGTTGTTCCATCTAGACCTACAATACAGTCCTTAATTTCACTACAATCCTTCAGTTTTTCATATCCGCTATTTTTCAATTCCGTCATCAACTTTTCCGCCATTTTTTCAGGTATTTTTATTTTTTGGGAAATTTCGCTTATTTGCTCTTCCTTTCTGTTGGTTTTCCAAACAGAATGTATTAGGCTACCTTCAAACTTACCATTATTGAGTTTAATTAATTCTAATTTTTGAAATTCAGCAACGTCAACTCGATAAATCTCTTTATGTAAAATACTATCTAATTCGGTTAAATTATGTTCATAATTAGTTTGTCCGAAAGCAAATGTTTCGATTAAAAATAAAAATATTATGAAGTGATTTTTTTTCAAAATGTGTGGTAACTCGTTTATACCCGCTACAAACTAGCGACTATCCACCCAATTTTGGGTAGATTGGCGAAGGTTTGTCTCGTATTTTTAAATTTCAATAAATATACAAAATTAATTAAAGTAGAAACCTACGAAAGTAACAAATAGAAGAGATTGAAAAAAGTTGAATTAGCTTTTGTACACCGGTAAATTTTTGGTGATAGTTTTTGAGAATCCTATTAAAACAAAAGCGAATCAATTTCTCGATTCTCTTTTTTTGTAGCGGAAACAGTCCTTCCCGATAGTGATCGGGATAAACTTCTCGTCCTGTTCTAACAAAAAAATCCAACCGAAGTTGGATTTTCTTTGTAGCGGGAACAGGACTCGAACCTGTGTCCGCCGCGGCGGATATGAGCCCTCCAAACTTTTCATAAAAAAAGCCTCATATTTCTATGAAGCTTGATTTTTGTAGCGGGAACAGGACTCGAACCTGTGTCCGCCGCGGCGGATATGAGCCCTCCAAACTTTTCATAAAAAAAGCCTCATATTTCTATGAAGCTTGATTTTTGTAGCGGGAACAGGACTCGAACCTGTGACCTTCGGGTTATGAGCCCGACGAGCTACCTACTGCTCTATCCCGCGATGTTTCGAGTGTAAATATACAACAAATACTAAGCAAGTCAAGTGTTTTTTGAAAAAATGTGTAATACTCTCAAATCAAGCTAATTAAATGTCACTGATTTTTCTGCTCTTTTGCCTTCGCTTTTTCCTGTTTTTTAAAATAACCTTTGAAGAAATAATTGTGTTTCAACGCTTCCAAATTTTCATTTAATCTTTCACTTGCCTCATTGAGGTTTGTCATCGTAGAATCGATTTGTTTGACTAATTTAGCGTCGTTCGACAAATAGTTCAACGCTCCATCGCCTTCTTTGATGTTAGTGACTGTCTCATTTAAATTGGTTAAAACCATTTGAAGTTGGGCACTCGATTGATCTAAATTGGCTACGGTACGTTTCAATTGACCTGCAACCAGTGTATCGTTTAAAACGCCAATGACATTGTTTTCATTTTGCAACGAAGCAAAAAGTTGATCTAATTTTTGAACCGATTCCGAAGTTCCTTGGGTGGTGATTTTAATATAATTCAAGGTTTGCTTTAAATCTTTTGCAATCAAAGTATCGTTTAGTAAAACGCCCATAGTTCCTTTTCCCTGAATAATTTGACGAGAGATTTTCAATAAATCAGCCGTTAACAAAGCGGCGTTTTCATTGGTTACACTTAGGGTTTCCATCATGTCGTCGGTTTTTACACGACTATAGGTTGTGATAGTATCACCGGAATGCACCGATTCTTTAGAATTTCTTCCAGGATTAATATTGATAATCATGTTCCCGACCAAACCATCGGAACTGATTATCGCCACAGCATCCTTTTTAATATGCTGCAGAATTTTTGTTTGCAAAATCATGGTCACACGAATAACTGTGTCATTTTCCATTTCAATAGTACGAACAGTTCCCACATTTATTCCGGAATAGCGAACGCTATTGCCAACTTGCAATCCGTTGACGTTGTTAAAAACCGCAGTGAGCTCCGATGTTTGTCCGAACATATTTTTTTTGTTTCCAATAAAATAAACTGCAGCAATAAAGAGTAGTAATCCCAAGATTACAAATACGCCTAGTTTTACTTTTTGATTGGCTGATTTTTCCATATTCTTAGTTATTTAAAAAATGCTTGCACCTTTTCTTCTTTCAAATTGGTTAATTCTTCAAATGTTCCTTCGGCATAATTAATTCCATCTACGAGCAAAATCATTCGATTGCAAATGACTCGTGCACAATCAATATCATGCGTGATAATAATAGACGAGGTTTTGTATTTCATTTGTATCGATTTCATTTTTGGCTTCAAAATTAATGTTCGTGCTAAAGCTATTCTTCGTTTCATGCCGCCTGATAATTCGTTGGGCATTAAATCGATCGCATGGGCTAGCCCAACACTTTCCAAAGCCTCTGTTACCATAGGAGTGGTGTCATTAATCTCTCCGAATTTTTGCGTATGTCTTCGCAAGGGAAATTCTAAATTTTCTCGAACAGACATCGAATCGTACAACGCACTTCCTTGAAACAAGAAACCAATCTCGGTTCGCAATTCGTCCATTTGTTTTTGCTTCAATGTGCTGATGTCGTGCTCCATAATCATAATAGCTCCGCTATCGGGCACTTCCAACCCAATGATACATTTGATTAGCACCGATTTTCCGGAACCAGATTTTCCCATCACCACCAGGTTTTCACCTTCGAATAACTCCATCGAAAAACCGTTCAATACTTGATTGCTCCCAAAACTTTTATGGAGGTCTTTCACTTGAATTACAGCTTTTTTTTTGGTTTCCATATCAGAGTTCATAAAAAATATCGGTGATAAAAACGGCGATAAAATCAATGATAAAAAGCAACATAGACGTAAAAACAACAGCTGAATTGGCTGCCAACCCAACACCTGCGGTGCCTTTTTTACAGGTATAACCTTTAAAACATCCTACCAATCCGATGGCAAAACCGAAGAAGAAGGATTTTATGGTTGCCGGAATTAAATCACCAAATTCCAAATGTTTAAACATCTGATTAAAATACAATAAAAAAGACACATTTCCTTTGACGTTTTCAACTAAATAGGAACCGTAGATAGCAATGGCATCTCCAAAAATGACCAACACCGGCAACATGAGGGTAGTTGCCAAAATTCGGGTAACCACCAAATATTTAAAAGGATTGGTGCCAGAAACTTCCATGGCATCGATTTGCTCAGTTACACGCATCGAACCCAACTCGGCTCCGATTCCTGAACCAATTCTTCCTGCACAAATTAAGGCGGTAATAATAGGTCCGATTTCACGAATAATTGAAATACTTACCATGGAGGGCATCCAGGAAACTGCACCAAACTCTTCCAAAGTAGGTCGAGATTGCAAGGTGAAAACCAACCCAATAATAAAGCCGGTAACTCCCACCAAAAGCAGTGATTGATTACCCATGTTGTAACACTGACGCAAAAATTCGTTAAACTCGAAAGGACGACTGAAAACTTCTCTGAAAAAACGTCCGGCAAAATAAGACAACTCTCCTATTTCTTCCAAAAAGGAACTTGTTTTTTGCCGTATTTTGTTAATTACTTCCATTTTAAACCGAGTAGTTTAAAAGATCATACATAACAGTAAAGTTACGCTTTTTTCATTGGAAAAGTGTCATATAAATAACATAAATCCTCTAGGTCTTCTGAAACAACTGCATTTGCAAAAAATTATGATCATAGAGAGGAGCGAACAATTAGCTGACTTTTATTTTCAATTTGATTCTTTTTGTTGGTCAAAATCATTTCTGCCAAAATTGAACCCATTGCAGTAAAATCGGTTGAGATAGTGGTAATTCCGTTTGCAACGATTTTCTTTAAAGGTGTGTCGTTGTAAGAGATAATTCCATAATCACTACCCATGTGGAGCTGTTGCTTTTTGGCTTGTTCAATTACTTCAACCAATTGACGATCATTGGGTATAATGTAAACATCACCTTTCTCAATACTTTTATTCTCAAAATTTGGAATAACAGTAGTGTCAAAACCATAAGCCGATGCAAACTTTTGAAAGCCTTCAACCATTCCCAAAGGCTCTTTATAGCCGGGAAAGATTAATAGTAATTTATTGTATTTCTCTAGAAGTGGTTTTGCCTCTGATAAGGCAGAGAAGATATCTTTGACAAAATTTTGATGGACAGACGGATACTCACTTAGCTCTTCATTGGTTTGATCTAAAATATACACATCGTTTTTGGGAAGCGTTTTTATAACGGCGGCCGCACCATTCAAATTGGTTGGCATAATGATATACTTGGAATAGTTGCCGTTACTTTCATTGATTAGCTTTCGAAACATTTCCAAATTAAAATGATGAAAAAAACTGTCAATTTGTGCCCTATTGTCAATTGTTTCAAGAAAAGAAGTAAATAAATCTTCTTTAAAAGCATTCAACTCGTCGAACAAAACAAAGTAGCGTTGTTCAAAACTAAATTCAACACTTTTGATATAGTAGCCTTTGCCTAAAATTGCAAATACAATTCCGCGTTTTTTGAGCTCTTCATAGGCTAATAAAACCGTATCTCTGGAAATAGAAAATTCCAAACAAATTTTATTGACAGATGGTAAACGATCGCCCTTTTGCAACCTGTTTTCGGCAATGGCAATTTCAACAGCGGCAATAATCTGTTTGTATTTAGGGATACCCGACTGACTTTCAATAGTAATTATTTTCATAATTAAATAACTGGTGGGCAAGATACAAAAAACCGGTAGGTACCGGTATGATTAACTATCAAATTTAGCTATTTTTGTTAGCATATCAATAAAAACACGGTGGAAAAAAATCATTATTCACAATTAGAGCAGGCTATAAATAGCAAATTCTTTGGTATTTTACCTGATGGAAAAGAAGTCTCTTGCTACACATTAAGTAATAAGAACGGAATGGAGTTGTCGATAATTAACTACGGAGCAACGATAACTTCTATAAAAATACCCGTTTCAGACCACGAAAATGTGGACGTTGTTTTAGGTTTTGACAACCTGCAGGCGTACATGGATTCCTTTGATTTACCGAGTCCTCCCTATATGGGAACAGTAATTGGCCGATTTGCGGGAAGAATTAATGAAGGCAAGTTCACCCTTAATGGAAAGACTATTCAATTGGCACGAAATCACGGCGAGCATCACCTACACGGTGGAAACAACGGATTTAGTCAGCAGTTTTGGAATGTAAAAAACAGTACTAATGATGATTATCCATCCTTAACGTTCACCTATACAAGCCAAAATAACGAAGAAAACTATCCCGGAATTTTAATGATAGAGGTAACCTATAAGTTAACGGAGACCAATCAAGTGATTGTGGAGTACCATGCTCGTTCTACAGAAGATACTATTTTGAATTTAACACAACATAGTTATTTTAATTTAGAAGGACACCAAAAAGACACGAGCAATCAATTACTCTTTGTAAATGCCGTTAAAACGTTAGAAACTGACAGCAAAAATATTCCCACCGGATTGTTTTTAAATGTCTCCAACTGTACGTTTGACTTCACAGAGCAAAAAAAATGTCCTACTTCTATTGACAACTCATTCGTATTGGACAAAAAAACCAAAATCGCTGCTTCACTTTACAGTGAAAAAACACAGTTAAAAATGATTGTTTATACTAATCAGCACGCAGTACATATTTATGTGGGAGGAAATTGTTTTGGCAAAATTAACGGCAAAGAAAATGCTTCCTATCACACCCAAAGTGGTATATGTTTTGAAACTCAAAACTTTCCTGACGCACCTAATCACCCAAACTTTCCCTCGTGTATTTTAAGGCAGGGAGAAATTTACCACCACCAAACAATTTATGCTTTTGAAAAAATCTAATAAAGTTACTATGAAAACATTTTTTAAAACATTTTTTAGTCTTTCGCTTATTTTTTTTACTATCAGTTGTTCAGACGACGAAACAACCGCTCCGCCTGAAGAACCAATCATTGAAGACACATTCATTAGAGCGGCGGACATGTCGTTTTTGCCATTAATTGAAAGTGAAAATACTATTTATTACAATGCTTCAAATCAACCAGAAAATACATTAACTACTTTAAAAAATGCGGGTTGCAATACCATTCGCATCCGTCTTTGGAAAAACCCGACAGTCAATCAGTCCGGATTTAATGAAGTAAAAACATTCGCACAACGCGTGAAACAAGCAGGAATGAAAGTATGGTTAACAGTGCATTATTCAGACACTTGGGCCGATCCGGGAGCACAAACTACTCCGGTGGCTTGGCAAAGTTTATCTTTTGCCGATTTAAAAACGGAAGCGGTTATATATACTTCATCGATCTTGACAGAAATCCAACCGGATATTTTTCAAATTGGCAACGAAATCAATAGCGGACTTTTATGGCCAAACGGTCACTTAATCAACAACGAAAGTCAAAGCTTACAGCTCATTGCTGCCATAAGCACGAAAATCAGAACCCAATCGCCTGCAACAAAAATCATGTTGCATTATGCTGGGATAGGATCGGGAGCTACATGGTTTTACAATAAAATGAGTACCATCGATTACGATTATATAGGACTTTCCTATTACCCTGTTTGGCATGGCAAAAGTTTGACAGAATTAAAAACCACCATCAATTTATTAGGTCAAACGCATAATAAGAAAGTACTAATTGCCGAAACTGCGTATCCTTTTACTCTGCAATGGAATGATTGGACCAATAACATTCTTGGCTTGGAAAATCAACTAATTCCTGCTTATCCGGCTACACCTGAGGGTCAAAAGAATTTTATGCTCGCCATTAAAAACCTATTAAAAGAAACAAACGGAGGTTTCGGATTTGCTTACTGGGGAACCGAATGGCTTGCTTTCAGAGGCTCAGAATCTACCAATGGCTCTCCATGGGAAAACCAAGCATTATGGGATTTTGACCATAAACTATTACCTGCAATTGAGGTATTTAATCAAGACTAGATATGAAAAAATTCCAAGCACTGCTTTTGGTTTTACTATCCCAACTGGCCTATTCGCAAAATAAATTTGAGTTTTCGAAAGGTGCCGATGTGAGTTGGCTCCCACAAATGGTAGCGACCGGCTATCAGTTTTATGATACCGATGGCTCCAAAAAAGATTGTTTGCAATTATTAAAAGACCGTGGAATGAACACCGTGCGTTTACGAGTGTTTGTCAATCCATCAGACGACAAAGCCAGCGGTCATTGCAGCAAAGAAGAAACGGTTGCCTTTGCTCAACGTGCACAAAAAATGGGTTTCAGAATCATGATTAACTTTCACTACAGCGATTCATGGGCCGATCCGGGAAAACAATTCAAACCCGCAGCTTGGAAAGACCTGCCTTTTGACCAATTGGCTAAAGAAGTTTACAAACACACTTTTGATGTGATGACAGCATTAAAAAATGCTAAAGTGACCACAGAATGGGTACAAGTAGGCAATGAAATTCCGGGCGGCATGTTATGGCCTGAAGGAAGTACTGACAATTGGAAACAACTGGGCATTTTACTAAATAAAGGCTATGATGCAGTGAAAGCGGTAGATAAATCCATCAAAGTCATCATTCATTTAGACGAAGGAGATAACAATTCTAAATTCAGAACATTCTTCGACAATGCAACAGCTCAAAATGTAAAATACGATGTCATCGGACTCTCCTATTATCCGTTTTGGGTAAAAAAAGACTATACAGAAACCATCGCCAATTTAGAATATAATTTGAACGATATGGTTACCCGGTACAATAAAGAAGTAATGGTTGTGGAAGTAGGCGGCGAATATGACAAAGTTCAAAACACTAAAGAATTGCTGGAAGCTACTATCAAAGCTGTAAAAAAAGTCCCAAACAACAAAGGTTTGGGCGTATTATACTGGGAGCCGCAAGGCGAAAAAAGCTGGAGTAGATATAGTTTGAGTGCCTGGTTGCCTGACGGAAAACCATCGCCTGCATTAGATGCTTTCAAAGATTAATTCACTTACCTCAAAAAAATAAATGAGACATTATAGTATACTTCTATTTGCTTCTATTTTTTTTCTATCCTGTGGGAAAGAATTAACTCCAAGCGATCGTTCCAAAATCAATTTTGGTTCTGAGTGGACATTTTCAAAAGATTCTACAGCATTAAATTGGGAAAAAATAACATTGCCTCATACCGCACAAATTGAACCATTGGTTGTAAATAATCAACGGCAAGGCGATTGTTGGTACCAAAAAACGTTTGCCGCTCCCCAAACGGAAGGAAAAGTTTTTCTCTATTTTGAGGGCGTGATGCATGAAGCTTGGGTTTGGATTAATGGAGAATTTGTAACGCATCACCAAGGAGGCTATTTGCCTTTTACTATAGATGCTTCTACTTTGTTAAAATCGGAAGGAAATACTATCATTGTCAAAGTCAACAACGAAGACAATCCTCAAATTCCCCCGGGAAAAACTTTAAAAACATTGGATTTCAATTATTATGGCGGCATTTATCGCAATGTCTACTTGATTCAAACCAACAAAACATATATTACGGATGCCGTTCATGCCAATCAAGTAAACAGTGGCGGAATACTAGTAAATTTTGAGACCGTTTCTAAAGATAAAGCCAGCGGAGTAGTTAAAGTTCACATAAAAAACGAGGATGTAAATGCTAAGAAAGTAAAAGCAAACATTCTATTTAAAAACGGTTTGGAGAAAATAGAATTTACTTCAGATGAACAAATAATCGAACCAAAAGCAACTACTTCTATCTCGAAAAACATTACACTTTCCAACCCGAAATTATGGGGAATTGAAAATCCAAATTTGTATGAATTGGAAGTGAAAATAATTTCAGAAGGGCAAACATTGGATAGTCAAACCCTTACAACAGGAATCCGAAAAGCAGAATTAAAAGCAGATGGCTTTTATTTAAATGATGAAAAAGTATTTATCAACGGCACCAATCGCCATCAAGAATATCCTTATATTGGTTATGCACTTTCCGATGAAGCCAATTACCGCGATGCCGTAAAAATAAAAAATGCCGGATTTGATTTTGTGCGTTTGTCACATTATCCACATTCGGAATCATTTATGAAAGCTTGCGATGAATTAGGTCTTTTGGTAATGAATTGCATTTCAGGTTGGCAATTTACCGGTGATGATGTTTTCTTAGAAAACTCGTATCAGGAAATTCGAGACTTAGCCCGAAGAGACCGCAATCATCCTAGTGTTATTTTTTGGGAAGTTTCTTTGAATGAAAGCGACATAAAAGAACCGTACATGAAAAAGGCGAATGAATTATTGAGAGCCGAATTACCATACGCCAATATTTACACCGCCGGATGGATTGACAATCTGAATTATGACATCTACATTCCGGCACGTCAACACGGAAAAGCTCCGGATTATTGGAACAATTATGAAAAAGGAAACCGCAAGATTTTCATTGCCGAATATGGCGATTGGGAATATTATGCTCAAAATGCCGGATTCAACCAAACGTCTTTTTCTAATTTGAAAGAAGAAGAACGAACCAGTAGACAATTGCGTGCCTTTGGCGAAAAACGTTTGTTACAACAAGCATTTAACTACCAAGAAGCGTTCAATTCAAATGTAAAAGGAAAACATACCATTGGTCAAGCCAATTGGTTAATGTTTGATTACAATCGCGGGTATGCCGATGACATCGAAAGTTCCGGTATTAGTGATATTTTTAGGATACCGAAATTCGCACACTATTTTTACCAAAGTCAGCGTTCGCCAATCATGACTTTAAATGAAAAATTAGTATCCGGTCCAATGGTTCATATTGCTTCCTATTGGAATGAAAAATCTCCTTTGGATGTAACAGTTTTTAGCAATTGCGAAGAAGTAGCTCTCTACTTAAATAACGTTTTAATTGCCAAACAAAAACCCACCCACAGCGAATTTTCAAACCAATTGCCTCATCCTCCTTTTGTGTTTAAAATCCCTACTTTTCAAAGTGGAACACTAAGAGCCGAAGGACTTATAAATAACAAAAAAGTAACAGAACATCAAGTACAATCGGCCACACAAGCCACAAAAATTGAATTGAGTTATGATGCTTCAACCGTGCAAATAAATCCGGAATTTCCTGATGTAGTTTTTGTTTACGCTAAAGTTACTGATGCCAATGGGAACTTAGTGGCTAATGCTACGAATGAAATTACCTTTAGTATCGAAGGGACTGATGCAGAATTAATCGGTCAAAATCCATTTCCGGCAGAAGCAGGTATTGCAACAATTGTGTTGCGAACAAACACTTTTAAAAAATCAATAAAAATCAAAGCCCAAGCCAAAGGATTGACAGCAGCTACACTTGAACTCAAACCATGAAAAAGAAATTAATAAAAGACACCACGGAACACTTCGAAAAACAGTTCCAACATCAACCCGAAGCTCTGTTTTTATCCCCGGGTCGTATCAATATTATTGGCGAACACGTGGATTATAATGATGGATTTGTACTTCCTGCTGCAATCAATAAATACATTTGCTTTGCCGTTTCTACAAACGAAACCGGAGCTTGTATGCTTATTGCAAAAGATTTAAATGATACCTATAAATTTCACATCAACGATACTTTAGTTCCCGTTGACAAAATGTGGGTGAACTATATTTTAGGTGTTTTGGATCAATTAAAATCGAAAGGATTTCCTAAAAAAGGTTTCAATATTGTTTTCAGCAGCACCATACCCATGGGTGCCGGTTTATCTTCTTCTGCAGCATTGGAATGTGGTTTTGGCTATGCCATGAATAAGCTATTTGATCTCGATTTGAGCAAAGAAGACATCGCAAAAATCGGCCAACATTCTGAGCATACGTTCGTTGGTGTAAAGTGTGGTATCATGGACCAGTTTGCAACCGTTTTTGGCAAAAAAAAGAAAGTCATTCGTTTGGATTGTACAACTTTAGAATATGATTATCACAATGCCGACTTTAAAAATTATTCCTTACTTTTATTAGATAGTCATGTAAAACATACGCATCTTACCTCTGGTTACAACGTTCGTCGAAAAGAGGTGGAAGAAGGGATGGTATTTATTAAAAGTACTTTTCCGAAAGTAAACAGCTTTAGAGATTGTACCGAAGAACAGTTACTTTCGATAAAAGACACGCTAGGACCTATCCTTTATAAACGCTGTCACTTTGTAGTTAGCGAAATTCAACGAGTGCTAGATGCAGTTCAAGCACTGGAAGCTTCGGATTATCAAAAATTAGGTCAGTTAATGAATGCCACGCACGACGGTCTTTCGGAAGATTATGAAGTTAGCTGCCCGGAATTAGACTTTTTAGTAGCCACTGTTCGTAAAGAACCGAATGTCATTGGAGCCCGAATGATGGGAGGCGGCTTTGGTGGTTGCTCCATTAACCTCGTTGAAAAAGGAACTGAAAAAGAGTTGATTTCTAAAGTTACCGAAGCGTATCGAAGTGCTTTTGGTATTGAACTATCCGCGTATAGAATTAAAATTTCAAAAGGGACAGCTGAATTTAAAAATAAACTGAATTGAGAGTAAAACTTTGTATTTGCCAACAAAAAAATCATAAATAAAAAATCTATTGCGTTTAGACCTGACAGGTTTAAGAACAATACTTAGAACATAATCTTAAATTTGCGACTTTGCTCCCGATGGTTAGCGGGATTGCGAGAAAAATAATAAACATGCAAACATTCAACACCAACGAACATCCACACCGCCGTTACAATCCATTGATTGACGAATGGGTATTAGTATCTCCACATCGTTCCAAACGCCCTTGGCAGGGACAAAAAGAAAAGGTCAACACTGAACAACTTCCACCATACGACCCGACCTGCTATTTGTGTCCGGGAAATGCACGATCCAACGGAACAAAAAATCCAAATTATACGGATTCATTCGTTTTTGAAAATGATTTTGCTGCATTATTGGAAGAGGAAGTGGCAAGCGAGGCAACTACTCATCCGTTATTTCAGTTAAAACCCGAACGTGGAATAAACAAAGTGGTTTGCTTTTCGCCCCGACATGATTTGACAATACCGGAAATGGAAGTTTCAGCCATTGAAAAAGTTATTCAAACTTGGAAAGAGCAGTACATTGAATTAGGAAGTAAAGACTTTATCAATCATGTGCAGATTTTTGAAAATAAAGGAGCGGTGATGGGTTGCAGTAATCCACATCCGCACGGACAAATTTGGGCACAGTCGTCTTTACCTACGCAAGTGGAAAAAACACAAAAGAACCTTGAAAAATATTATGAAGCAAACAAAAGAAGTTTGTTACAAGATTATTTGGATGCCGAATTGATTAACAAAGAACGTTTGGTACTGGAAAACGATCATTTTGCCGTGCTTGTTCCCTTTTGGGCAACTTGGCCTTATGAAACCATGATTATCAGTAAAAGACATTTTGGCACCATCATCGCAATGACCAAAGAAGAATCAACCGCATTTGCTGAAATTCTCAAAGGAATTACCGTAAAATATGACAACCTTTTTGAAACATCATTCCCCTACTCTTCCGGAATCCATCAGGCTCCTACTGATCGGGTGGCTCATCCGGAATGGCATTTTCATATGCATTTTTATCCGCCCTTGTTGCGAAGTGCCACTGTAAAGAAATTTATGGTTGGCTACGAAATGATGGGTGAAGTCCAACGTGACATTTCTCCTGAAAAAAGTGCTGCTATCTTAAGAGACTTACCTAACTTGCATTATAAACTAACTAACTAAACAAATTTATATGAACACAGGTTTTGAAACGCTGGATTATGTCATTTTTATTGCCTATGCCCTCTTGATATTGGGTGTTGGTTTATACATGTCACGCACCAAAAAAGGACATCAGAAAAATGCCGAAGATTATTTTTTAGCCAGTAAATCACTACCCTGGTGGGCCATTGGAACTTCTTTAATTGCTGCCAATATTTCTGCGGAACAATTCATCGGTATGTCAGGGTCCGGTTTTGCAGTGGGTTTAGCAATCTCTTCCTATGAATGGATGGCAGCCATCACTTTAATCATTGTGGGAAAGTACTTTCTTCCCATTTTTATAGAAAAAGGAATTTACACCATTCCTGAATTTGTTGAAAAGCGATTTTCAACCAATTTAAAAACCATACTTGCAGTATTTTGGGTAGCCTTGTATGTTTTTGTCAATATCACTTCCGTATTATATTTAGGAGCTTTAGCCATGAACACCATCATGGGTGTTGATATGATGTGGGCCATTGTTGGTTTGTCACTTTTTGCAGCAGCTTACTCCATATATGGCGGCCTTGCTTCCATTGCTTGGACGGATGCTATACAAGTAGTATTTTTAGTTTTTGGAGGCTTGGCAACGACCTATTTGGCTTTAAACACCGTTTCAGATGGTCAAGGAATGATGGAAGGATTAGGAATCATCTACGACAAAGCACCAACAAAATTCTCCATGATACTAGACGAATCCAATCCGGAATATTTGAACTTGCCTGGCATCGGTGTTTTGATAGGCGGAATGTGGGTGGCTAATTTATATTACTGGGGATTCAATCAATACATCATTCAACGTGCTTTGGCAGCAAAATCATTGAAAGAAGCTCAAAAAGGAATTTTGCTCGCTGCTTTCTTAAAATTGTTAATTCCATTTATTGTTGTAATTCCGGGTATTGCCGCATTTGTAATTGTGAATGATCCTGAAATGTTAGCACGATTAGGTGCAGACGGTTTAATCAACATTCCAAGTGATGCTGCCGCAGATAAGGCGTATCCATGGCTGATTCAGTTTTTACCCACAGGTTTAAAAGGATTGGCATTTGTTGCGTTAACGGCAGCGATTGTTTCGTCTTTGGCTTCGATGCTGAATTCTACTTCTACCATTTTTACGATGGATATTTACAAACAATACATCAATAAAAATTCAGATGACAAAACAACGGTTCGAGTTGGACGCATAACTTCTGCTGTAGCTTTGATTATTGGTGCAATTGTCGCTCCGCTTTTAGGCGGAATCAATCAAGCATTTCAATTCATTCAGGAATATACCGGAGTGGTAAGTCCGGGGATCTTAGCAATTTTCATTCTAGGTTTATTCTGGAAAAAAACTACGAATAAGGCAGCAATTTGGGGGGCTTTAGTATCCATTCCGATTGCGATGTTCTTCAAAATTGGACCCAAAGGTTGGGTGGAAGGAACTGCTTTAGAAAATATTTTCCCGAGTGTACCTTTCTTAGACCAAATGGGTTATACCACTTTAATTACAATGGCTATTATTGCACTATTAAGTTGGTATCAAAACAAAGGTGCAGATGATGCGAAAGGATTTGAACTGCGAAAAGAAACCTTCAAAACAAGTGCGACATTCAATATCAGTGCTTTTACGATTATGATTGTTTTAGTGTTCTTGTATTCCTTCTTTTGGAACTAAAAGCAACCTACAAATTATTTAAAAAAAATACGCTGATTTCACAGCGTATTTTTTTTGTTTTTCATAAACGTATGTTATAATTCCGTGATGATAAATTCACTCCTTCTGTTTTGTTGGTGTTCCTCTTCTGAACATTTCACACCGTCGGAACATTTGTTTACTAACTGGGTTTCTCCATAACCTTTAGCGGTTAATCTTGATTGGTCAACACCTTTTTTAACCAACCAATCCATGGTAGATTTTGCTCTACTATCAGAAAGTTTTTCATTGTATTTAAACGAAGCACGACTATCTGTATGCGAACGAATATCAATTTTCATCGTTGGGTTTTCGTTTAGCACATCTAAAATCTTGGCTAAATCAATCGCGGCATCCGGACGGATATTCGATTTATCCAAATCAAAATAAATGAGGTTTATTTTGAAAACATTAGCTAAATCTCCACCAACTGGAATCGCAATAACCGATTTTTCTAACTGAATTGGAAATTGTGTGGATCCGTTTTCATTAGGCAGTATTATCACGCTTTCTTTGGTAGTGTAATCGGCCTTTTCGGTTCGAACATAATATTTTGTATTGCTCTCTAAAATTCCAAAATCATACGTGCCATTTACACCTGAAACAACATTTTTCAATACATTAAACTGACTATCTAATAACGTTAACTTGGTGTTTGGTAAAATTGTTCCCGTTTCGACATCTGTAACAATGCCCACTAATAGCTGTTCAAATTTAAATTCAATTTCTTTGGCTTCTATAAACTTGTAGATATCATCATTTCCTTTTCCGCCGGGACGGTTGGAAGATAAAAACCCACTTTTTGTAGCTTTATTGATGATCAAAGCAAAGTCATCGGTTGGACTATTTGCAGGTTCGCCCACATTTAACACTTGTTTGTAATCTCCATCCGATTCCAATCGCGAGATAAAAATATCTAAACCTCCCAAGCCCGGATGACCATCGGAAGCAAAATACAACTCATTATCTGCTGTTATAAACGGAAACGTTTCTCTGCCTTCTGTATTGATGGACGGGCCCAAATTTACGGGATTTCCAAAAGTTCCATCCTCATTAATACTTACTTTAAAAATATCTGAAAGACCTATGGTGCCGGGCATATCAGAAGCAAAATACAACGTCTTTTCATCAGCACTTAATGTTGGATGAGCTACTTGATAGGAATCACTATTAAAGGGAAGTTCTACAATATTATCCCATTGATCTGCTTCAAAAGTAGCTTTATAAATTTTTAATAAAGTGATTTTATTTTCATCTTTTCCCTTTTTACCATCGTTAAAATTATTTCTAGTAAAATAAACAGTTTTCCCGTCTTTAGTAAAAACAGGAGTAGATTCATTAAATTTCGAGGTAATTTTTGTTCCGAATTTGGATGCATCTGTTAGCGAACCATCTTCATTTAATTTGGAAGAATAAAATTTCGAAAAATATTGATCGGTCCAGGTATGCTTACGTTTTGTAAAACTACCCGTATCACGAGTAGATGTAAACACAACTTTTTCTCCGTAAAAAGCCGCACCATAATCAGAGTATTCCGAATTTATGCCTGCGTCTTCTATCTGATAGCGACCTGAATTTTTCTTGATTGCTTCCATATAATCTTTCTTTGTCATGGCGAGTTTACCTCGGGAGTCGTTTTGACTTTTCTGATTGAATGTAGCCATCATTTCGTCTGCTTTGGTATAATTGCCAACGCTTTTGAGCGATTGAGCGTAACGAAAATACGTTTCCGGCTGTACTTCTTCTGTCATGGCAAATAGTTCACTATACCATTTTTCAGCATTCACTAAATCGGCATTAAAATAGTAAGAATTTGCAATATTTTGCAACATCTCAGGGTTCTTGTATCCTTTTTTCGCAATGCGTTCATAGGTTTTGATTGCATCGATATAGGCCATTTTTTCGTAATTTTTATCGGCTCTGTTTTCGGCTCCTTTTTGAGCATGAACAGTGAAGGAAATAAAATTAAGCAGGATAAAATATATAAATTTTAATTTCATGATTGCAGGTTTTTAGAAAAATCGGGGTGAAACAATTCTATTTTGTTTGGTAAATAATTCAAATCGTAAGAATAATTCGTGGGAACCTGAGTTATATTGCCGCAACTGAGTTGTTTCATAATCATAGGCATAACCGATAAAAAGACCATCTGATATTTGGAAACCTGCCATTGCACTAACAGCTGCATCCCATCTCCATGCCGCTCCTAAAACAAACTTTTCGCTGAATAAAAAATTGCCTGACAGATCTACTTGCAACGGAGCTCCCTGTGTTGCTTTGGTTAATAATGCCGGTTTAAACTTCACATTATAACTTAAATCAAAAACGTGTCCTGCTATAAAATATAAGTTCATTCGTTCAACATTTACAGCAACTTCGGGACTATCGGCATATTTTTTACTGTTAAAAAAGCCGGGTATTGAAAATCCAACATACGTTTGATCGGAATGAAAATAGACACCCGCTCCAATGTTTGGAGAAAAATAATTATCTAAATTTTGAAATTGCGGATCTCCCACATCATCAGGATTTAACTTTGAAACATCTAAATTAAACAAATTGGCCGTTCCTTTGATACCGAAAGATAATTTATAGGTTTCAGATGTTTTGACAGAATAGGACACATCAATTGATATTTCATTTTCAACTGTTGGACCAATTTTATCATTAACAAAAGAAAGTCCCACTCCAAGATTACTTTTATTAATGGGCGAATTTAACGAAAAGCTATTGGTAACAGGTGCTCCTTCGATCCCTACCCATTGTGTTCTGTGCAAACCAAAAACAGTTAGCATTCCTCTTGACCCTGCATAGGCGGGATTTACATTTATGGTATTATACATGTATTGTGTATACTGAGCATCTTGCTGAGCAAAAGTAACAAAACCTGTTAAAAGTAGAATAAAAATAAAAAATCTTGTTTTCATATGCTTTGTATTAATTTGGAACTGTTCTACCGATTCCAATTTGTGGTCCTAATTGTTGCTAATATATAAATATCCTACTTTTTCTATTGCATTACCGGATAAGTCCTTATATCTTAAAACATAATAATAAGTTCCATCGGGTAATTTTTCATTTTTATTAACTGTAACACGACCTTCTGAATACCCTCTAAATGATTTATCTTCATTATTATAACCATCCACTTCATAAACCACAACACCCCAACGGTTATATACGGTTACATTGTTATCGGTAAAACAATCAAGGCCTCTAATATACAAAATCTCGTTTCTTCCATCATTATTAGCTGAGATTGCATTAAACACCTCCACTTGACATCCAAAAATAATTATCAATGTTGGATTATTTCCTAAATTGCTATCTGAATCAGATAGGTCATCGGCAACCTCGTCTAAAAGAGTGGCACCTCTAACGGTCGCTTGATTTGTTACAAAACCTCTTACAATATCTTCTGCAGTAATTGTATAGGTTGCCACAAATACTGTACTATTCGATTCCCCTGGTAATAATGTAATAGGACCTCCTGTCATTACTAACCCTGGCAGTAGATCGGACACTGTAATATTAAATAATGTTACATTGCCCGTGTTTGTAACTGTAAAGTTATAGGTTATTGTTTCTCCAACTTGAGCATAATCATCTCCATTTTCATTATTAAATACACCCGTTTTAATCAAAGCAATTCCTAATTTTTGTTCTAATTCAACTGTTGTGCATTCCGGACAAGCTGGATTATACAAAGGACTACCCGGCAAAACAGGTGTTGGATCTTCCGATTCATCACTCACCTCTTGACCAGTGGTATCAAAAGCATCCACAAAGGCTACATTATAAACAACTCCTGCATTGATATCATCTTGAGTGATGGTATATGTTGCTGAAGCTGTACCTGTCTGTCCGGGAGGTAAAACATCAGGCACTACAGCAGAAACCACTAAAGGAACGGAGAGCGAAACGTCGGTTACTAAAATAGTATTCAATTCAATATCTCCTGTATTCACAACTGAAAATAGATACTCAATTGTATCCCCGAGACTCACTATACCGTCACCATTGTTGTCTACCCAAGTTCCTTCTTTAAGCAATTGTACGGAAGGGTCTGGAACAAATATAGTTACTGTTGCTGTGTCACAATTAGCTGGATTCAGAATCTCACAGATGGTGTATTCAAAAGTATAGGTACCTGGCGGAGTTCCTGCTATAACAGACACTTCACCAGTGTTTGTGTTAAACACTATTCCTGCAGGTACAACTCCAGCAACCGTAATTACAACATCCGACGGATTTACTGCTATGCCATTTAAGGTATCGTTAGCTAATACGTTAGAGATTGCAACCCCACCAACTAAACCGTTTATTGGAGTAGCATTGGCGTCATCAACCGCATCTATTAACGGTGCTTCAACAATAATTGTCACCGTTGTTGTATCGCAATTCGTTGGATTTAAGTTTTCACAAATTGTATAATCAAATGTATAGGTTCCTGCAGGAGTTCCTGCGGCAACACTAACTTCACCCGATGTAGTAGAGAATAAAATTCCCGTTGGTAAAGTAGTAGCTAATGTTATAGTTACTGCTAAAGGATCCACAACCACTCCATTTAAAGTATCATTTGCTAAAACATTTGGTATGGCTACTCCTCCTGTAAATCCATTGACAGGTGCACTTAAATCTTCTACCGCGTCAATCACTGCCGCTTCTACGGTAACGGTTACTGTTGCTGTATCGCAATTCGTTGGATTTAAGTTCTCACATATTTGATAAACCAATGTGTAAGTTCCCGCCGCTGTGTTTGGTGCAACTACTACATCCGAACCTACCAAAGTAACGTT
>NZ_JBILTE010000029.1:0-19497 GCF_044371705.1 Flavobacterium sp.
TTAACTTGAATCAAATCAATTACTATCAGATTTAGTTTTTTAATTTAACAAAATCTTCTCAACACAGAAATTTTCAAACTTCAAACTTATGAAGTATCTTTGCACCCTATTTCAAGAAAAGAATTATGAACAAACTTTTAATTGTGGGCACCGTTGCTTTTGATGCAATCGAAACACCTTTCGGTAAAACAGATAAAATATTAGGAGGGGCGGCTACATTTATCGGACTTTCAGCTTCCTTTTTTGATGTAGATGCTGCTATTGTTTCTGTCGTAGGCGACGATTTCCCACAAGAATATTTGGATTTGTTAACCAACAGAAACATTGATATTTCGGGTATTGAAATAGTTAAAGGTGGCAAAACATTCTTCTGGAGTGGTCGCTACCACAACGATTTGAATTCACGAGATACGCTTGAAACACAGTTAAACGTATTAGCCGATTTCAAACCTGTGGTTCCCGAAAAATACAAAGATGCCGATGTGGTGATGTTAGGAAATTTGCATCCGCTTGTTCAAATGGGTGTTTTGGACCAACTAACGCAACAACCGAAATTGATTGTGTTGGATACGATGAACTTCTGGATGGATTGTGCCTTGCCGGAACTATTAGCCGTAATCAAACGAGTAGATGTTATTACCATTAATGATGAAGAAGCCCGTCAATTGTCTGGTGAATATTCGTTGGTAAAAGCTGCGGCTAAAATTCACCAATTAGGACCAAAATACGTAGTAATCAAAAAAGGCGAACACGGAGCGTTACTATTTGAAGGAAAAGAAATTTTCTTTGCACCGGCGTTACCTTTGGAAGAAGTTTTTGATCCAACCGGAGCCGGGGATACGTTTGCAGGTGGTTTTTCAGGCTACATTGCCCAAAGTGAGAACATATCCTATCAAAATATGAAAAACGCAATCATTCACGGTTCAAATCTGGCTTCGTTCTGTGTGGAAAGATTCGGAACGGAACGAATGATTAATTTAGATAAAGAAGAGGTATACGACCGCCTGAAACAATTCCGTTCGTTGACTCAATTTGATATCGAATTAGAATAAAAAAGTGTGCCTCGAAATATCGGGGCATTTTTTATAGAGATTATAAGTGTATAAAAGAAACTGAAGCGAGTTCAGTTTAAACAATCAAAAGAATACCATGAGTGACAACTTAAAACACGAATGTGGGATTGCCCTTTTACGACTAAAGAAACCACTTTCTTTTTACAAAGAAAAATACGGTTCGGCTTTTTACGGAATACAAAAAATGTACCTCCTCATGGAAAAGCAACACAACCGAGGTCAAGACGGAGCTGGTTTTGCCAGCATCAAATTTGATATGGAACCCGGTGAACGATACATTAGTCGCGTGCGTTCCAATCAAGCTCAACCCATTCAAGATATTTTTGCTCAAATAAATGGCAGAATCAATGAAGAATTGGTCGCAAATCCGGAGTTTCAAGACGATGTGAACTGGCAAAAAGAACATTTACCTTATATAGGTGAATTGTTTTTGGGTCATGTGCGATATGGAACTTTCGGTAAAAACAGTATCGAAAGCGTCCACCCTTTTTTACGTCAAAACAATTGGATGCACCGAAACTTAATTGTTGCCGGTAATTTTAATATGACTAACGTAAAAGAGTTGTTTCAAAGTTTGGTGGAGTTAGGTCAGCACCCAAAAGAATTAGCCGATACGGTAACAGTAATGGAAAAAATAGGTCACTTTTTAGACGATGAAGTTATTGACTTGTACCATGAATGTAAGGTAAGTGGATTGTCTAAAAGAGAATCATCATCGGTAATTGCAGAAAAATTAGATATCGGTAAAATATTGAGCAGAGCTTCAAAAAATTGGGATGGCGGATTTGCAATGGCGGGTTTGTTAGGTCATGGTGATGCATTTGTGCTTCGTGATCCTGCCGGTATTCGTCCGGCCTATTTTTATGAAGATGATGAAATTGTAGTGGTGGCTTCGGAACGTCCTGTCATTCAAACGGTATTTAATGTACCTTTTGAAAAAGTACAAGAACTGGATCCCGGAAAAGCATTGATAGTTAAGAAAAACGGACAATTTTCATTGGAGCAAATTATTGAACCTTTGGAAAAGAAGGCTTGTTCGTTTGAACGCATTTATTTCTCCAGAGGGAGTGACGCAGAAATCTATCAAGAACGTAAAAAATTAGGGAAATTAATTCTTCCTGCGGTTTTGGAAACAATAGATAATGATACTGACAACACAGTTTTCTCTTATATTCCAAATACAGCTGAAACCTCATTTTATGGTTTGGTTGAAGAAGCTCAGGATTTTTTGAATCAACGTAAAAATAAATATATTCTTGAAAACAGAAAAACGTTAACTAAAGAAAAGCTGGAAGAAATCCTTTCCGTTAAAATACGTACAGAAAAAGTAGCAATTAAAGATGCTAAGCTTCGAACGTTTATTACCGAAGATAGTAGTAGAGATGACCTTGTAGCACACGTTTACGATGTGACGTATGGAGTTATCAAACCAAACGACAATCTAGTAATTATCGATGATAGTATCGTACGGGGAACTACTCTGAAAAAAAGCATTATCCGCATGATGGATCGTTTAAATCCGAAGAAAATTGTTGTGGTTTCTTCTGCCCCTCAAATTCGATATCCAGATTGTTATGGTATTGATATGGCAAAATTGGAAGGCTTAGTAGCTTTTCAAGCAGCAATGGAATTATTAAAAGATACAAATCGATACAGTATCGTTGATGAGGTATATCAAAAATGCAAAACGCAAGAGAATTACAATGATGATAAGGTCATAAATTATGTAAAAGAAATTTATGAGCCGTTTACCGACCAACAGATTTCAGATAAAATATCAGCAATGCTATGTTCATCAGAAATTAAAGCGGAGGTTAAAATTATTTTCCAAACAGTGGAAAATTTACATATTGCTTGTCCAAAAAATTTGGGAGATTGGTATTTTACCGGCGATTATCCAACACCCGGCGGAAACCGTGTAGTAAATCGTGCATTCATGAATTTTTATGAAGGAAAAGACGCAAGAGCGTATTAACGAAAGATTTATACTCTTAAACGACTTTTAATGCATTTCATCTAATAATTTTGGAGATGTAATTTAAATAGACTTACATTTACACTTACCATAGCATTAGTAGGTTAAGTTTATGGTAGATTTGGGGCAAAAAGGGTGGAAGCAATTCCACCTTTTTTATTTATATAAAACTTGAAATTCCATAGAGAGTGGTCCCGTGCTCATTCTTAACAGAACATACTTTTCTCGGAATTTGCTTGAGAGAAAGTATTTTCAGTCGAATATTGCCTCTTTTTTATTGTTAAATTATTTCGGAAGTAATGATTTTAGGTAGTTTAACATCTAATACATGACCTTTATAATTATTTATTGTACATGAATTCGAAGCCAACAGGCATAATAATCGCAATTTTTAATTTTTTGTACCTAACTGCTTCCTACATTTGGTCTTACCATAGTACGAACGTTTAAGGTTATGGTAGATTTGGGGCAAAAGGGTGGAAGCAATTCCACCTTTTTTTACATAAAAAAAAGCGACGGATGACTGTCGCTTGTAAAATAGAGGTGCTTGTTCTTTATTTTTCTATTGCATACCTTCTTGATACTTCTGCCCAATTAATCACATTGAAGAAAGCTTCAATATAATCAGGTCTTCTGTTTTGATAATGTAAATAGTAAGCATGTTCCCAGACATCCATTCCTAAAATTGGAGTACCACCACAACCAACACCCGGCATTAAAGGGTTGTCTTGGTTTGGAGTACCGCAAACATCTAATTTACCTCCTTTTTGAACACATAAAAATGCCCATCCAGAACCGAACTGTGTAGCTCCCGCTTTCGAAAACTTCGCTTTAAATTCTTCAAACGTTCCAAAGTCACGTTCAATAGCTTCTGCTAATTCTCCTGTGGGAATTCCTCCTCCATTTGGCGACATTACTGTCCAAAATAAGTTATGGTTATAAAAACCTCCGCCGTTATTACGAACTGCCGCATTGGCTTTATCTAAATTGATTAAAATGTTTTCAATGGTTTTTCCGTCCATTTCTGTCCCGGCAATTGCAGCATTCAAATTGTTTGTATAGGCAGCATGGTGCTTAGAATGGTGGATTTCCATGGTACGAGCGTCAATATGTGGTTCTAATGCATCGTATGCGTAGGGTAATTTTGGTAATTCAAAAGACATAGTATTATTTTTTATGTTTCACAATAGTTGCATCAAATTTAAACAATTACTTTTGGAATAAGAAATAGTATCTGTTATTGTTGTATTAAAATTAATTATTGATTTGAATAAAACCGCCTTTTCAATTTACGACGCTTCTGCCGGTTCAGGCAAAACATTTACATTGGTGAAAGAATATTTAAAAATTATTCTTACTTCAACCAAAGAAGATGCCTATAAAAATATTTTAGCCATTACTTTCACCAATAAGGCTGTAGGCGAAATGAAGTCAAGGGTATTGGATGCTCTTTCTGAATTTTCAAAAGAGATTCCCAACGCCAAAGCTGTTGAGATGATGCATCAAATTCAAGAGGAAACCCATCTGTCTGAACAAGCTATTCATTACAAATCAAAAGCAATTATCCGAAACATCATTCATAATTACGCAGCTTTTGATATTTCAACCATTGATAAATTTACACACAAAGTAATCCGAACGTTTGCTCACGATTTGAATTTACCGGCTACATTTGAAGTTTCTTTAGAAACGGACAATCTGCTTGTGGAAGCGATTGATGCTTTACTAGCAAAAGTAGGCGAAGATTCAATGTTGACCAAATTATTGGTTGATTTTACTTTAGAGAAAGCAGACGACGATAAATCGTGGGATGTAAGTAGAGACATAAAAGAGATTGCAAAGCTTTTAACCAATGAAAACAGCCGCCAAGAAATTGAACATTTTAAAGAAAAATCAATTTCAGAATTTGTTTCTCTGAAAGAATCGCTTATTTCTCAAGTAAAAGAAATTGAATCGTTTTGTGTGGAACAGGCAAGCATGGCATTTGATATTATTAAAGAACAGCAGCTCGATGAAACAGCTTTTACAAGGAAAGTAGTATACAATTATTTCAATGGTTTTTCAAAAGGGAAAATCACCAATAATCCTAAGATAAGAGAATATTTAGCCGAGGGGAATCGTTATTCAAAATCTATTCCGCAATTTCAAAAAGACGCTGTCGATGCAATAGCACCAAAACTTCTATTTTATTTTGAAGAAATTGATGCAAAAACTAAAAATCATTTACTTTACACTTCTTTCTTAAAAAACATCAATCCGTTATCCTTACTCAATCAAGTGAGTCAGGAATTACATAAAATTCAAGAGGAACAAAGCATTCTCTCAATTTCAGAATTCAATTCAATTATTCACAACGAAATTCAAAAGCAACCTGCACCCTTTATTTATGAGCGAATGGGCGAACGCTACAAGCATTTTTTCATTGATGAATTTCAAGATACCTCGCAAATGCAATGGGAAAATTTAATTCCCTTGATAGACAATGCCTTGTCGAGTGAAGATTTGCAGGGTGAACGTGGCACTTTAATGATTGTTGGCGATCCTAAACAATCAATTTACCGATGGAGAGGCGGCAAAGCAGAACAATTTATTGAATTGGGTAAAAATAGAAACCCGTTTGTTAATCCCGATAAATCAATTCATAAATTAGATACTAATTGGAGAAGTTATTCTGAAATAATTGATTTTAATAATAGCTTTTTCAAATTTATATCCTCGAGTTTTCAAAATCCGGATTACAAGGACTTATATGAAAACCATAGTTTTCAAAAGAAAAACAATAAAAAGGGAGGTTTTGTTAACTTATCATTTATACCAGCCAAAGAAAAAACAACTGCTGCTTTTGATAAAGACGAGTTGTATTTAGAAGCCATCAAATCAACTATTGACAAGTTGTTGAGTAAGCATTTTACTTATCGAGATATAGTTGTTTTAACCCGTAAAAAAGATCCTGCGATAAAAATTGCTACTTTTTTAACGGAAAATGGTATTCCAATTGTTTCTTCGGAAACACTTTTGCTTCAAAATTCTGCCGAAGTCCAATTGGTACTTCATGTTTTACGCTATGTCAAAAATGACTCAGACAAGGAATCAAAGGCAAACTTTCTACATTATATAGGAACTCATTTACAACAATCAATTCCTGTGCACGATTTTATTTTTCATGGCATGGAGTATACCTCGGAAGTAGAACTTGAAAAGTGGTTGCTCACATTTGATTTAAAGATGTCGTTTCAACTGCTGCGAAAAAAGGCCCTTTTTGAAGTGGTGGAAATCATTATTTCATCATTTATTCAACCGAAGGAAACCAATGCCTATTTGCAGGATTTCTTGGATAGAGTTTTGGAACACGACATAAAAAAAAGTTCGGGCATCTCTGATTTTTTAGAATATTGGGACAACAATGCCGCTCGTTTCAGCATTCCTTCACCCGAAGGGAATAATGCCATTCGAATTATGACCATTCATAAAGCGAAGGGGTTAGAATTTCCGGTAGTTATTTTCCCTTTTGCGGAAGAAAGTTATTCAAACGCTCCAAAAGATAAATTGTGGATAGAACCTCAAAACGAGCTGATTCCATTAAACAAAATATTGGTTGACAATAATAAATCTGTTGAAGAACTCGGAGAATCTGCACAGTTTGTTTATCAACAAAAGAAAGAAGAAGAGCTTTTAGATAACATCAATGTCTTATATGTGGCATTAACACGTGCCGAAGAGCAGTTATATATAATTTCAAGTATGAACGTAACTTCTACGGGAGAACTCGTAAGTAATAATATGTCAACGTTTTTTCTTAATTATTTAAGACATAAAGGATTTTTCAACTCGTCACAATTGAATTATCAATGGGGGAAAGAAGAACGAATTTCAATTGCAGGAAAAGCGGTGCAATCTATACAACCAATTGGTTGGATTCAAAATACTTTGCCGCCAGCTGCCATAAAAATTGTTCATAAAGAGAGTTTGATGTGGGGAACCCATCAACAAAAAGCAATTGAATACGGAAATGTAATTCATGAGATTTTATCCTACGTAAAAACGGTTGATGATATAACATTGGCTATTAGCAAAGCTCTTGAAAATGGATTAATAAATTCGGGACAGAAAAACGAGGTGTCTGAAGTTATTCTTCAAATTTGCACACATCCGGAATTGATTGATTTCTTTCGATCGGACCTCAAAATTCTGAATGAGCAAACAATTATTCGCAAATCAGATTCTTTGATACAGCCTGATCGAATTGTTATAACTGCTAATGGAGAGGCAATGTTAGTAGATTACAAAACAGGTGAGCCAAATTCGACGCACCGCAAACAATTGGAAACCTATGAACAAGCTTTGGAAACAATGGGTTTCAGAGTACTTAAAAAAGCACTGGTTTATATTGGAGAAACATTGAAAATAGTAACTTTGTAAAAATTATACTTTATGTACGGTAAAATACAACAACATTTACAAAATGAATTAGAAACAATCGAACAGAATGGATTGTTTAAAAAAGAACGAATCATAACTTCTCCTCAAGGAGCAGAAATAACCATCTCAACCGGGGAAAAAGTTTTAAATTTTTGTGCGAATAACTACTTAGGACTATCTTCTCATCCCGAAGTAATTCAAGCAGCCAAAGATGCTTTAGATACCCATGGTTTTGGAATGTCATCTGTACGCTTTATTTGTGGAACGCAAGATATACATAAGGAGTTAGAGAAAAAGATAGCGGAATTTTACGGAACAGAAGACACTATTTTATATGCTGCTGCTTTTGATGCAAATGGAGGAGTTTTCGAACCTTTACTGGGTGAAGAGGATGCAATTATATCTGATAGTTTAAATCATGCGTCGATTATCGATGGTGTTCGTTTGTGTAAGGCTGCACGTTATCGTTATGAGAACAGTAACATGAATGATTTGGAACAGCAGTTAATCAAAGCAAATGAGGAAGGACGTCGTTTTAAGTTGATTGTAACCGATGGTGTATTTTCAATGGATGGATTAGTAGCTCCTTTGGATAAAATTTGCGATTTAGCCGATAAATATGATGCGATGGTAATGGTGGATGAATGCCATGCTGCCGGTTTTATTGGAGCAACAGGAAAGGGGACAATGGAGGCAAAAGGCGTTATGGGCAGAGTTGATATTATAACCGGAACTTTAGGAAAAGCATTGGGCGGGGCAATGGGAGGATACACGACTGCAAAGAAAGAAATAATTGAATTATTGCGACAACGATCAAGACCGTATTTATTTTCAAATTCATTGGCCCCTTCGATTGTTGGAGCCTCTTTGAAAGTTTTCGAATTGTTAGAAAAAGATACCACTTTAAGAGATCAATTAGAATGGAATACCAATTATTTTAAAAAGGGAATGAAGGCTGCAGGTTTTGATATAATTGATGGAGACTCTGCAATTGTGCCGGTAATGTTATATGATGCTAAATTAGCACAAAACATGGCTAATGAATTACTGAAAAAAGGCATCTATGTTATTGGCTTTTTTTTTCCTGTTGTACCAAAGGAAAAAGCACGTATTAGAGTCCAATTATCAGCTGCTCATTCTAAGGAACAAGTAGACAAAGCCATTACTGCATTTACAGAAGTTGGTCAACAATTGAAGGTCATTAACTAATGTAAATTATCTATTATTAATATTTTTAACATTTTATTTTGTAATATCAACAAAACAACATATTTTTGCTTTAAATTAACGTTGTATTGTAATCAAAACAAATCAAGTATGAAACATCTAAACAAATTATTTATTGCTGTAATAATGATGGTTGGGCTTAGTTCTAACGCACAAGACAGTAATAACCCTTGGGCAATCTCTTTGGGAGTTAACGCTACTGATGGTGCAAGAGTAAGTGCAGCCGAAAGTATGCAAAATCAATTTTCAGAGTATTTTAATGCAAACGATTATTGGAATATTGTTCCTTCTATTAGTTACGTGAGCGTATCTAAGTATGTTGGAGGCAATTTCTCTTTCGGAGTTACAGGTTCGTTTAACAAAATCACAAAATTTGTAGAGCCAAGAAATAAACCTGAAGATTTTACAGTGGTAAATCCAGGTGATTTAATGTACTATGGTATTGATGGTGTCATCAACTATAGTTTTGGTCATCTTTATGGCTTTTTAGAGCCAACTGCACACGTTGGTGGTGGTTACACTTTTTATGGTGATAACAGTGCGGGAACTGTAAATGGAGGTTTAGGATTAAATTTTTGGTTTAATGACTTCATTGGCTTTTCATTACGTTCAACATACAAGTATTCATTTGATGAAATTAGAGTGGATATGCCAACCCACATGCAACATTTTGCAGGTCTTACTTTTAAATTTGGTGGAAAAGACACAGACGGTGACGGTATTTATGACAAGGATGATGCTTGTCCTGAAGTTGCTGGTTTATTAGAATTCAATGGTTGTCCTGATACTGATGGCGACAAAATTATTGACAGTGAAGATGAGTGTCCAGATTTAGCTGGCCCTGCTTCTTTGAAAGGTTGTCCTGATACAGACGGTGACGGTCTTGCTGACAAAAACGATGATTGTCCTGAGGTAGCTGGTCCAGCTTCATTAAGAGGTTGTCCTGATACAGATGGGGACGGTATTGCTGATAAAGATGATAAATGTCCAAATGAAAAAGGACCAAGAGAAAATGGTGGTTGTCCATGGCCAGATAGAGATGGTGACACAGTTCTTGACAAAGATGACAGATGTCCGGATGTAGCAGGTACTGTAGCTAACCAAGGTTGTCCTGAAATTACTGAAGCAAAAGTTCAAGCAATCAACGATGCTGCTAAAAACATCTTCTTTGAAACAGGTACTTCTAAATTGAAAAAAGAGTCTATGGTAACATTAGACGGAATGTCTTTTATCATGTTAGAACATCCAGAAGCTAAATTCAAAATTGAAGGTCATACAGATAGTACAGGAAGCAAAGCTTTAAACAAAAAATTATCTCAATCTAGAGCTGATGCAGTGAAAGATTATTTAGCTTCTAAAGGCGTTAATGTTGCTAATTTAACTTCTACTGGATTTGGTCCTGACAATCCAATCAGTGAAAATAAAACAGCTGTTGGTAGAGCCAAAAACAGAAGAGTGGATGTAATATTAGTTAAATAATATACTTCATTTAAATTCTATTAAAACGTCCCGATTTATCGGGACGTTTTTTTTATTTTTATAAAATGAATTCACCTACCTTTTTATCATTAGTAGCACATAGTATTATAGCTAATTATTCTTCTTCAATTGAAGATGTAATAATTATTTTGCCAAACAAAAGAGCCAAGGTTTTTTTACTTGCTGAATTACAGAAACAGATGCAACAAAATAATTTTGCTCCGCAAATTTTAAGCATTGAGGATTTTATTCAAGAAGTGGCAGGAATTCGATCGATTGATGCAGTAGAGCTGCTGTTTGAATTTTATAACACGTATCTTCTGGTTACAGAAAAACTGAACCAACAGTCTTTTGAGCAATTTTCAAACTGGGGAATATCTTTACTGCAAGATTTTAATGAAATTGACCGGTATTTGCTCGATTCTAAGCATGTGTTTTCCTATTTAAAGGATATTGAAGCTATCAAAAGATGGGACTTAGAATCAAAAGACCTAACAGAATTAATTAAAAGTTATCTTCTTTTTTGGGATAATATCCCATTATACTATGATTCCTTTTACAAACATTTATTAGCAAAGGGCGTCGGGTATCAAGGCCTGATATACCGAGAGGCAGTTGAGAATATTCATCATTTTACGAATTCAATTGGAAATAAAAAATATATTTTTGCGGGGTTTAATGCTTTAAATCAAGCAGAAGAAAAGATTTTTCAGCATTTATTATCCTTAGATAAAGCTCAAGTGCTTTGGGATGTTGAAGAATCATTTTTAAATGACCCTTATCATGATGCCGGTTTGTTTTCCAGGAGAATAAAAAATAACTGGCCGTACTACAAAAATAATGCCTATGAATGGATATTTAATGCCTTTAAGGAGCCAAAGGATATTCATATTTTAGGAACTCCAAAAACGATTGGACAGGCTAAATTAGTTGGAGTAATCATTAATGATTTAGCAGAAAAAAAGTCGTTAAGTAAAGTGGCCATTGTACTTGGAGAGGAGAATTTACTGCTCCCTGTTTTGCATTCTTTACCAGATTCTGTCTCTAGTTTGAATATTACAATGGGTTATTCAGGTAAAAATAACCCGGCACAAGTGTTGATTTCCAAACTATTTAAAATGCATCAGAATGGATTTAAAAGAAGTCAATCCAGCTATGTGTTTTATTACAAAGAGGTGCTTGAAATTCTTCAAAATCCGTTAGTCGAACCGTTCGTTAATGCCAATGAACTGATTCAATTAATCAATCAAAACAATTTTACTTTTATATCGCATCACAAATTGATGGAAATGCATTCTCGTAAGAGTCCTTTATTTACGTTGTTGTTCCAAAAGTGGACGAATGATGCAGTAGAAAATTTAGGAATCATTTTGTTGATCTTACTGCAAATTAAAGAACTTCTTCAGTTGGAATCAAGCGAAAATCAACTTTCAAACAGTTTCATATATGCTATTTTTAAAGTCATTAATAAACTAAAAAGTTATTGTGAGCAATTCAACCATGTTACAAACATTGAAGGGCTTTATATACTTTATAAGCAAGTTGTAGAATTAGCTGAAGTGTCCTTTGAAGGCGAACCATTGCTCGGACTTCAAATTATGGGCGTTTTAGAAAGTAGAGTTTTAGATTTTGATACAGTAATTATAACTTCTATGAACGAAGGTGTTTTTCCAGCCGGGAAATCGCAAAATTCATTTATTCCATTGGATGTTAAAAGGGAATTGGGGTTGCCTACTTTTAAAGAAAAAGATGCAATATATACCTATCATTTTTATCACCTTTTGCAACGAGCTAAAACAGTATACCTGCTATACAATACCGAATCTGAAGGAATTGATGCGGGAGAGAAAAGCCGATTTATTACTCAATTGGAAGTTGAGAAACAATCCGATCATACCATTACTCATCGAATTTATAACGCTGTTTTACCGGATAAATCATCTAGTCCGATGGTGGTACCCAAATCGGATTTATTAATGGAGCGATTGAAGGAAATGGCTAGTAATGGATTTAGTCCATCAACACTAACTACCTACATTAGAAATCCAATACAGTTTTATTTTGAAAGAGTACTTCGTATAGCCGAAAATGAAGAAGTAGAAGAAAATATAGCCGCAAATACATTGGGAACAATCATCCATGCTACTTTAGAAGAATTATTCAAACCGTTTCTAAATACTCAGCTAACAGTTTTTCATATCGATAACATGAGATACTTAGTGAATGATGAGGTATTTAAGCAATTTAAAAAAGTTTTTAAAGAAGGGGAACTAACAAAAGGCAAAAATTTATTGGCTTTTGAAGTTGCCAAACGAAATATTTCCAACTTTTTATCACTGGAGCGAAAGCTTTTGCAAAAGGGTGATATAGTAAACGTTCTCTATTTAGAAAAGAATTTCGAAAGAATTCTTGACGACAAACGCTTACCTTTTCCAATAAAAATCAAAGGGAATGTAGATCGAATAGAGTTAAGAAATAATAAACTCCGCATTATTGACTATAAAACAGGTAAAGTTGAACAAGCGGCTTTACTAATTACTGATTGGGAAGGAATAACTCAAGACAGTAAATATGATAAAATTATCCAATTATTGTGTTATGCGTTTTTGGTTCAATCAGCGTTTCCAAATGACACACTCGAAGTTGGCATCCTATCATTTAAAAACTTAAAGGAAGGCTTTATGCCTTTTATTCATAAAGAGGATAAAATTGTGGTTTCAGAAATTGATGACGCAATTATTCAAGATTTTAAGACGCAATTAATTGAGTTACTAAACGAACTTTTTAATACAGCTGTTCCTTTTGTTGAAAAAATTTGATTTTAAGATGCAATCACTTGGTTTTGTTCCATAAGTATCCAGATTTGAATGGTTGTGCCTTCTCCTTTCTTAGATTTAATTTCAAACTTACCATGACATGCTTTTACTCGAGTTTCAATATTTTGGATACCAATTCCTTTTGATTTTTTTGTTATGTCAAACCCAACGCCATCATCAATAATTAGTAATTTTAAATTTTCTTTATCTTTTTCAAGGCTTAGCAAAATCTTAGTTGCCTTTGCATATTTATTAATGTTTTGAAAGGATTCCTGAATAATTCGGTATAGATTAATTTTAACTGTATTATCAATTTTAGACCAATTAATAGACGAATCTATAGTTGCAGTTAATTTTGCCTCTGAAATTGTTTTTTGTTCTTCAAAAAGGTTCGTGATGATTGTCACAAAATTATTAATTAAAGCATATTTTTCTCTATTCAACTCATGCGATATTTCTCGAATGTCTTGCTCAATAGTTTTAAGTTCAGAAATGTAATGATTTCTTCTTTCTACGGCTTTAGGGTCATCTTTTTTGTTCAAACTGTCCAAATTCAAACGAGCACCAAATAAACGTCCCAAAACGCCATCATGGAGCTCCTGTGCAATCCGTTGCTTCTCTTTTTGAATTACCTCATCTAGTTTTTTCTGTTGACTAAGCATTAAATTGTAAATTTCTTCGTTGGCTTTCTGCTGTGCTTCCGTCATCTGCAATTGCATATTTCGATTTCTTTGAAAACGAATAACAAATAATAGAGCCCCGATAAAAAAGGCAAAAAGAGTAAAAATAATGATGTTTCTGTTTTGAATAGCCAGCTGCTCTTTTTGTCTTCTAAATTCATCGGTTTCAAATTCAATACGTGCAAATTTTTCGCTCGACTTACGTTCCGCAGCAATCAAACTATCTGATAATGTTATATAGATTTTTGAGTAGATGTTTTCCTTTTCAGGCTCAACTCTTCTAAGTTGTTCAATACTTAATAGCTGAAGGTTTAGTATTTTAGAGTCTTTGGATGCTTTAAACGCACTGTTGGCATAATATTGAGCACTGTCTTTTTTACCCTGTATGTTATAAAATTCAGAAAGTGCAAGTTCACTATCAATTATTTGAGGAATATTATTCTCATTTTTTCTTATGTTTAAGCCAGTATATAAATCCTCTTGCAAAGTAGAAAAATTCTTGAGCTTTGTATTACACCTGCCTATATTTGTCAATATAGTAGCATATAATAAAGGATATTCCTCTTCTAAATTTGGATTGGCGAGTGCTTGTTTAAAATAACTCAATGCAGGTGCATATTTTTCACTTTTTAAGTACACCAAACCTAAATTATTTAAGGTAATTGCTTTGGATTGATATTGCCCAAGCTCTTCTAGTTGTTCCTTTTCGGATATAGTTAAAGCACGTTCAAAGTATTCTTGTGCTTTGTCAAAATCTTTTATTTCAATACAGGTGATCCCTAATAAATTGTAGGCTTCGTATTCTAATAATTTATCATTGGCCAACCGTAAATTATTCAATGCTAGAACCGCTGACTTTTCACTACCAATGTAATCACGCTCTTTGAATTTGGCAGTAGCCATTTTAATTTGCATGCGTCCCACACGAGCATTATCATTAAATTGTAAAAATATTTTTTCTGCTTGATGAAAATAAATAATAGCACTATCCATTTTCATGGTGTTGGTGTAATACTCTCCTAAATATGCATAACCCCTTGCTAAATTTAAAGAATCGTTAATTTTGATAGTTCTTCTTATTACATCCTCAACTATTGTCTTGAATTTTTTATGTTGTCCTATATTATCATAGACGAATCCAATATAGTATTTATTAGTAATATACAGGGAGTCAATATCTTGTAATTCAGTTAAATATTCTGCCTTAGATAATTGTCGAATAATTTGCTTTTCAGATTTAGAGAAATCATTCGCAGATTGAATATAGTAGTTAATACTATCCTGCAGGTGTATGTTTGCACCCAAACTTTTTGTTGATGTCTTCTTACAGCCAACAACAAGAATTAGTAGTATAAAACAAAAAAATCTTTGTAATATTTTAGATAGCATATCCAAAAATATTAAAAAGATTTATATGTTGAACGAAACTCCTAAAAAGTTTCTTAATTTTCAAATTCTAGAAAAGAATTAAAACTCTTTTTCCTCCTCCAACAGCTGCTCCACCATCTTCAGTAAGAACTGGTTCGTCAGTTGATGTTGTGTTTGCGTTTAAAGTTGTCGTTGATACAGAAGCAAACATAAATAGTCCGATTAAAGCGAATAAAGTTTTCATAATGTTGTGTTTTTATAAGTTAATTTTTTTGGAAATCTTAATATTTTTTATTTTAGTAAAAATTTAATTACTATATATATGACAACAACGTGGGAGTCATATTTCTGCTGTAAAAGTATTGTAGAACTTCAGTCGCTCCCACAAAAACAGCGGGGTAAATTGTAGATGATGCTTGTTTGATTGTAGAATTCTATTTTAAAAGGGCAGATGAGCAGATTTTAACTTTCTTTTTGTTCAGAGCCTCCTAATTGGCTTAATAGTAGGTCTATATTGTCTTTGTAGCTCTTTGAGAAAGGAATTTGATTTTTGGTGTTTTTGATGTAACACAGGCTGTTTCCGGTATGAATCCGAGATATGTAGTCTTTGTTTACAATGTAACTATTGTGAATTCTGTAAAAGTTTGAAGGAAGATTTTCTTCAAAATATTTTAAAGTTTTAAAGGCTGTAATTTGTTCGCCAGTGTTTAAGGTAATGTCAGTTGAGTTGTTATCTGCTTGCAGAAAAGCTAAGTCATTTAATTCTAAAAACCTATAATCTCCATACGATTTTATGCAAATGAGCTTTCTTTTAGATTCTTCTGGAGCCGGCCCAAGATCAGAAAATTTATTTGCCAGCAATACTTTTTCATTCACTATTGAAGTCCAATCAATTTCTTTTATAACCGCTAGGTTTTCAGAAATGGTTTGAATGATTAAATCTGTAATATGTTTCGTATCTATTACATTGGAGGTAGTTGAAAGTAAATGTACTATTGATTCTCTCACAGTTGTAATTTCATTTTTTAAAGCAAGAAGATCACTAGCATCCCTTTCACTTTGATTGAGAATACTATTTTGTTGGAAAGGCAAATCAGTTTTTTGTTCAAAAGGCACTGTGGGAGTGATTCCTTGCAATGAATTATTAATTCTCGAAAAGTCATTTTTCTCCATGCGTAAAAATGTTTTTCTTAAATCAACTTCAGAGATGGGTTTCACAAGATAATCAATCACATCATATTTTAGAGCTTCATAAGCCAAAGATGAATCATGGGAAATCGCAATAATCTTGGGTATGTTTTTTAAGTAGCGATGTAATTCATTAATTAGCAGCAAAGAAAATTGAGAAGATTGAACTACTGGATTAATCTCCAGAAAAACAAAATCAGGTTGAAATTCTAGAATCAAATTCAAACCTTCTTCATAAGTAGTCGCCGAAGCGATACAAGTAAAATTTGAAAAACGCTCCATTACGGATTGAATTTTCAAAATACTTTTAGAATCGTCATCAAGTATAATGTACCTGTTTTGCATTTACCTATAAATCGTATTGATTATGGACCAAACAGCCGGAACTGTCAGGAATGACCAATTGAAAAATAGATTAACAAGGGTAGACTATAGGGGCATAATAGTAAATATTATACAATTATAGGTATAATAAGGGTTTGTTTAAATGGAATTATTTATAATTATTAACAAACTCTTAAACAGAAATGTAAGTAATTTAATTAAATGGTGCTGTTTAAAAGTAAGTGGAACATTTTTGAACTGACTTTCACTTGAATTGTTAATTTTGATTTTATCACAAAATTTATTTTAGTCATGGTACAGTATTTGTTATTTTCGTAAAAAAATTCAAACATTTATTTTATGAAAAAAATTATTTTGTTGGTTGTTCTATCATTTGGATTGAACTCAGTTGCTCAAGAACAGGAAATACCTGATTTTAAAAGAAATGAAATTAAAGGTAATGCACTTATGTTGGTATTAGGAAGTTTTGAAGCCACATATGAACGTTTGTTGAACGAAGAATCCGGGTTAGGAATTAGTGCGAGTGTTGCATTAATTGATCAAATGGATGTTCGGTGGGCCATCACACCCTACTACCGTTTCTATTTTGGTAAAAAACCTGCAGCTGGATTTTTTGCCGAAGGCTTTGGTATGTTGAATCAAGTTGATGATTACATCTATAATTATGACGGAGGCACCTACAATGAAAGTTATAAAACCATTACCGATTTCGCTTTTGGTGTGGGCGTTGGAAGCAAATGGATTTCAAGAAGAGGAGTGACTTTTGAAATTAATGCAGGTGTTGGACGAAATTTATTTAGCGAATATAATAACGATCGCGATTTTGAATTTATTGGGAGAGGCGGTATAACTGTAGGATATAGATTCTAATCAAAATAAATTATAAATTAAAATCCCAAATTCCAAGTAATTGGAATTTGGGATTTTTCATTTTTATAATTTTTTAAAAATTACATTTTCATCAACCAATTCCGCATCGAAACGTCGTTGGCGATAATGTCCTTTACTTCTGAAATCTTTACGCGATCTTGTTGCATTGTATCTCTATGACGAATGGTTACGGTTTCATCTTCAATTGTTTGATGATCTACGGTGATACAAAAAGGAGTTCCCAAAGCATCTTGTCTTCTGTAACGACGACCCACTGCATCTTTTTCATCATAGGCAACGTTGAAATCCCATTTTAATTCTTCAATAATTTTTCTTGCAATCTCAGGTAATCCGTCTTTCTTTACCAATGGTAAAATAGCTGCTTTGGTTGGTGCTAAAACTGAAGGTAAACGCAAAACTGTTCGAGTAGATCCATCTTCCAATGTTTCCTCCGTTAATGAATTGGCAAAAACTGCCAAAAACATTCGGTCTAATCCAACTGAAGTCTCTACAACATAAGGAACATAGTTTTTATTTTCATCCGTGTCAAAATACTGTAATTTTTTACCGGAAAATTTTTCGTGAGCTTTTAAATCAAAGTCCGTTCGCGAATGAATTCCTTCCAATTCTTTAAATCCGAATGGGAAATTAAATTCAATATCTGCAGCAGCATTTGCGTAATGAGCTAATTTTTCATGGTCGTGAAAACGGTAATTTTCTTTACCTAAACCAAGTGATAAATGCCATTTTAATCGGGTTTCTTTCCAGTATTCGTACCATTTCATTTCTTCGCCCGGTTTCACGAAAAACTGCATTTCCATTTGTTCAAATTCACGCATGCGGAAGATGAACTGACGAGCTACGATTTCGTTTCTGAACGCTTTTCCGGTTTGAGCAATACCAAACGGAATTTTCATCCGCCCTGATTTTTGAACGTTTAAAAAATTCACAAAAATTCCCTGAGCGGTTTCCGGACGCAAGTATAAATCCATGGAAGAATCAGCAGAAGCTCCGATTTTTGTCCCAAACATCAAGTTAAACTGACGGACTTCGGTCCAATTTCGGGAACCGGACTCCGGACAAGCAATTTCCAGCTCTTCAATTAAAGCCTTTACATCAGCCAAATCTTCGTTTCCTAACGAACGAGCCATTCGTTCCAAAATCTCGCGTTGCTTGGCTTTGTATTCCATCACACGACCATTAGTGGTCACATATTGGGCTTCGTCAAAGGCTTCCCCAAAACGTTCTTTGGCTTTATCGATTTCCTTTTGTGCTTTTTGATTTAATTTTTCGGCATAATCCTCAATTAAAACATCGGCACGGTATCTTTTTTTAGAGTCTTTATTGTCAATTAATGGGTCATTAAAAGCATCCACGTGACCGGACGCTTTCCAAGTGGTTGGATGCATAAATATTGCGGCGTCAATACCCACAATATTTTCGTGCATTTGTACCATCGATTTCCACCAATATTCTCGGATATTTTTCTTTAATTCTGCTCCGTTTTGAGCATAGTCATACACTGCACTCAAACCGTCGTAAATTTCACTGGACGGAAAAATAAATCCGTACTCTTTTGCGTGTGAAATTACATTTTTAAAATTATCTTCTTGTTTTGCCATAATGGTGCAAAAATATAAAAAGTGCGTTGATATTAACGCGATTGCAGAGATAATTCTTAAATAGGAGCAGTACTTCTAAATCAAAAATCAAATAATAATAATTTTAGACTCAAAATCGATAAAAATGGGATTTATTTATTTTTAAATAGTACCCTGTTTTCAATCATATCAGAAAGATAATCATATTCAATTTTGATAACAACTTGACCTTTTGTGTTTATAAAACCATATTTGTTATTTAATTTAACTTTTGCTAAACCATCTTTAAATGGGAGTGCTTCTTCATAAATAGCCTCTATTATGACTTTCCCCTTTAAATTTATAAAGCCATATTTTTTATCATTTTTGAAAATAACTAATCCTTCGCTTAAAAAGTTTCTTCTAGTATTTATAGGTTCGTAATCCAATTGAGTCAGTAGTTTGTTTTTTTTATCT
>NZ_JBILTE010000159.1:0-5763 GCF_044371705.1 Flavobacterium sp.
CAATCAAGATATTTCAGAAGCTGCATTTGTAGAAAAAAGTGGTTTTGAATTAGTGAATTCCGATTTCTTAAATGGTTTGAATTACAAAGAAGGAACAAAAAAAGCCATCGAAGCTTTAGAGAAGCTAGGAGCCGGGAAAGCTAAAGTAAACTATCGTCTGCGTGACGCGGTATTTTCACGTCAACGGTATTGGGGCGAACCATTTCCAGTTTACTACGTGAAAGGTTTGCCGCAAATGATTGATGTCAAACATTTACCAATCATTTTGCCGGAAGTAGAGAAGTATTTACCAACAGAAGACGGTCAACCGCCTTTAGGAAATGCGACGGATTGGGCTTGGGATGTTGAAAAGTTGCGAGTTGTGAGTTGCGAGTTGATTGACCACATAACCGTTTTTCCATTAGAATTAAACACCATGCCGGGTTGGGCAGGATCTTCGTGGTATTGGATGCGATACATGGATGCTCACAATGAAAACGAATTTGCAAGTCAAGACGCATTGAAGTATTGGGAAAATGTAGATTTATACATTGGCGGTAGCGAACATGCCACCGGACATTTGTTATACTCCCGTTTTTGGAATAAATTCCTAAAAGACCGTGGATTTATAACTCCTGAAGAACCGTTTAAAAAATTGATTAATCAGGGGATGATTTTGGGGATGAGTGCGTTAGTTTATAGATGGGAATATGCAGTTAATTCAGAATATCAAAAGAGAAAAGTCGTTTTTTTTAGCAGAAATCTAATCGAAAAAGCAGCCAAAGAAAAATCTTTTATTACAGATTCAAATCAGCAAGCTTTAGAACTATTAGAAAATTTAATTGGAATCCACGGCAGAATACTTCAATCTGAGACAAATTGGAATCATTTTACACCAATTCACGTTGATTTATCAGTTATTAATGATATCACCAACGAATTAGACATTGAAAAATTTAAAGCTCATCCTTTATATTCTGATTACATAGATGCCGAATTCATTTTAGAAGACGGCAAATACATCGTCGGTCGCGAAGTAGAAAAAATGTCCAAATCCAAATACAACGTCGTAAATCCCGATGACATTTGCAACCAATACGGAGCCGATACCTTACGTTTATACGAAATGTTCCTAGGTCCGCTCGAGCAAGCAAAACCTTGGAATACCGCCGGAATTACCGGAGTTTCCGGTTTCCTAAAAAAATTATGGCGATTGTATTTTGACGACAATGGTTTGATCGTAACCAATGACGAACCAACGGCAGAAATGTACAAATCGCTCCACAAAACCATCAAAAAAGTCACGGAAGACATCGAGAATTTCTCATTCAATACTTCCGTTTCTCAGTTTATGATTTGCGTGAATGAATTGGCTCAGTTAAAATGCAATCACAGAAAAATTTTAGAACCGTTAACTATTTTAGTTTCGCCGTATGCTCCGCATATTGGGGAGGAATTATGGAATCAATTGGGCCATGAAGGTTCGGTGTCAAGGGTGGCATTCCCGGTTTTTGAGGAGAAATATTTAGTAGAATCCGAAAAAGAATATCCGGTTTCATTTAATGGAAAAATGCGTTTTACGATTAAATTACCATTGGATTTAACAGCTGCACAAATTGAAGAAATCGTCATGGCAGACGAACGCACACAAGCTCAATTGCAAGGCAGAACGCCAAATAAAGTGATTATTGTTCCTGGAAAAATCATCAATTTAGTCGGATAAGTAAAGGAAAATTTAATAAAACACAATAAAAACATGAAATAAACATTAATAAAGTTCATCATTTTTAAATTTATTCTACATGAAAAATATTTTATTTATCGCTACATTATTGTTTGCTCAGTTTAGTTTGGGTCAAGAAGATCAAATGATTCCAACGAATAATCAAGATGAATTTCCAAAATTTGACATTTTCATTGGCGTCGGAGGTGTTTTTTACAACGATTTTGCAATCAATAGTAAAATTAAAGCGTCAGGTATGCCTGAAATAAGAGAATCGATGCCCGAATTATTAGTCGGACTAACTACATCATCGGAAAAATATTGGATAGATGCCGAGCTTACTTTTTCTTATTCAAATACTGATAATAACACTACAGAAAATCAGTTAGCAAGTGGCTCTTTTCGTTTAAGAGGGCATTACAATTTTGTAAAATTGAAAAGAATTGACATTTCCGGGGGTTTAAATATTGCCTATTCATACAATGAATTGAATTTATTTTCAAAAAACAATGATATTAATCTAGACGATTTGAACCCGGAGAACAATTCGGGTCACGTAAGTTTGAAAAATGATATTTTTTATGCCGGTCCGTCGTTGGCTGTCAATTTTAGAAGTAAAGAAAAAGTGTCTATTCGATTAAATGTGGGCTATGAATTTGCATTTACCAACGGAAAATGGAAATCAGATTATGCCAATGTCTCTAATACAGTGAAAGAAAACGGTCAAAATCGATTCATGGTCGGTTTGGTTTTCTTTTAAATCCTGACAAAATTGCAGAAAAATAAATAGTGAAGTAATTGGTTCATAATTTGATACCTTTTTTGTACTTTTAATTTTTAAAAATAAAAATATGTATTGGATTTTAATTATAGCAATCATGGGAGCCAGTTGGTTCGTAAGCAACCGGCTACAAAGTAAATTTGACAAATACTCCAAATTGCATTTGCAAAATGGAATGAGTGGAGCTGAAATTGCCGAAAAAATGTTGGCCGATCACGGAATTAGAAATGTACGCGTCATTTCAACACCCGGACGTTTGACCGATCACTATAATCCGGCAGATAAAACGGTGAATCTAAGTGAAGCAGTCTACAATCAACGAAATGCCGCTGCAGCTGCTGTTGCAGCTCATGAAGTGGGTCACGCGGTTCAACACGCAACGGCTTATTCTTGGTTAACCATGCGTTCAAAATTGGTGCCTGTGGTTAGTGTCGCCTCACGTTTTGTGCAGTGGATTTTGTTTGCAGGTATTTTGATGGTGAATACTTTCCCCCAATTATTATTGGTAGGAATAGTGATTTTTGCAGCTACAACTTTGTTTTCAGTAATTACTTTACCTGTGGAGTATGATGCCAGTAACCGTGCCTTAGCTTGGTTGGAAAACAAACGAATGGTGAATCAAGAAGAATTGGCAGGTTCAAAAGACGCTCTGAAATGGGCTGCCCGAACCTATGTAGTTGCAGCAATTGGTTCTATTGGAACGTTATTGTATTACGTAATGATTTACATGAACCGAAAATAATCATAAATGAATTTAAAGTATTATCCGTTACGTAAGTAGCGGATTTTTTTTGGAGCGGATGGCTCGGGCTTTTTCAGGAAACCTTATTCCCGTTTTCCGCAGTAGGCCGCCGCGGCGGAGCTACTTGCTCCAACCGGGGCTAAACAGGAAAGGTATTAAAGTTTTAAGTAATAAAAATAGTAACCCGCAAACCTGTAACTCGCAACTCGCAACCGTTTACAACTGTATCTGTCTTTCAATCTGTTGCTCCAACGAAATAAAAGTCTCCGTTCGCGATACCCCATCAATCGGTTGGATTTTTTGATTAAGTAATTGCATTAAATGTTCATTGTCTTTACAAATAATTTTAATTAAAATAGACCAATTCCCGGTGGTATAATGACATTCCAATACCTCTGGAATTTTTTTCAATGCCTTGACAGCAACGGAATTGTTTGCTGCTTTTTCAAGATAAATACCCACAAATGCCATCGTTTTATAACCCAAAACTTTATTGTTGATAATAAATTTAGAACCTGAAATCACTCCTGCTTCTTCCAATTTTTTTAATCGTTGGTGAATAGCAGCACCGGATATCCCTATTTTATTGGCTATTTGCAGGATAGGTTTTCGGGCATCTTCCATTAAATCACGGAGAATTTCTTTGTCGATACCGTCTATTTCAATTTGTAAGGAGTTAACTTTCATGTTGATTATTTTAATCAAAAATAGTATTTTGGTTTGAATTTATAATGAAATCATTCTTTTTCAGTGAAATAATCCTTTAGTCGCTCATACAAATGATATTCCTATCTTTGAATTAGGTTTCTACGAAAGAAAAAATTAAATTTGTTAATCATCCTTTTCTTCAACATAAAATTTTTAGCTCATGAGACTTTATAAAGCAATCTTTTTCTTTTTACTTTTCGGAATGCAGGTAATCGCTCAAGATGCATCAAAACCGAGTACGGCATCAAAGAATGGAACGATTGAAAATCAGTTTGATTTGGTCATTCAAAAATCAAATAATTATCAAGATTTTAAAGTGGTCAAGAAAGAAGATTTGAATCTGTTAAAAAAGAACAGCATGGATTCCATCGCAAAGTTCAAAACAGCTTTGAATGAGTTAAAAGTCAAGTTTTCATCACATGATGCAATCGTAAAAGGGTTGAATGATAGTTTGCAAGTAGTAAAAACAGAGTTAAAGGAGTTAAAATCTGCTCAAAACAATGTCGATTTTTTAGGAACACCCGTAAGTAAATCCAGTTATAACTTAATTATGTGGGGCACTGTATCCGTTTTGCTTTTATTTTTAATTGTAAGTCTTTTTCAAATGCGAAGTGCTAAATCAAATTCAAAATCTGCACATGATGAATTAGGTAAATTAGAAGAAGAATTTGATGACTATAAACGCAAAGCTCTTGAAAAAGAACAAAAATTAGGCCGACAATTGCAGGATGAAATTAACAAACAGAGTAAGCCAAAAAAATAAAACTCAACTTCCAACGTTATTTGGGTTGTAGCCCATATAAGCCACTTCTTTTTCTTTGAAAATTACACCGTAGAATTCTAATTCTTCCAAAATCGGTTGATATACTTCCTTTTTTATGGGTAGTTGTACTCCCGGAGTTTTGATAGTTCCATTTAAAATTTGAAGCGTTGCGATAGCTACAGGCAAACCTACAGTTTTAGCCATAGCTGTATAGACTTGGTCATCGCCAATACAAACCATGGTGCTGTCAATTTGCTTTTTTTCACCGTTCAGTTCAAAGCCAAATTTATGATACATCACAATCATGTCTTTGTCTTTGGGTTGTAATGCCCATTTTTCTGCTAAAATCTTTTCTAAAATTTGTGCCGGTGTTGCATTTTTCAAACCAACTTTTTTGGTGTCGTCAAACAAATCCAATTCTACAAACTTATCCCAAATTACATCGTCTTGGTCGATTTTTAAATAATGTCGCAATTTTAACTCTACTGAATCGGTTGGATGATACGCTAAAAAGGAATTAGTAAAATCGCGGTAACTCATTTGTTCAGAGTTTTCCATGGTATAACTATCATCGGTCATTCCCAATTGTACGAGCATATCCCAAGCTTTTGAATAACCTACACGTCTTAAGGTTCCGCGATACATCGTCAAAATATCATCCAAACCATACACGCTTCGGTATTTTAGCGAATCCCGATTGGCGTAACCTTCGAATCTTCCGTAACCCTCCACTTCCAGAAATTCTGTTCTTCGGAACAATTTATTATAAGGGATGTATTTGTATTTGCCTTCTTGAATAAATTTTGAAACGCCTCCTTGTCCGGCAAGTACCACATTTCTCGGGTTCCAGGAAAATTTATAGTTCCACAAATTGGTGTCGCTTTCAGGAGCCACTAAGCCACCACAAAAGGATTCAAACTGAATCATTTTACCACCTTTTGCTTTGATTTCATCGATGATTTTCATAGCACTCATATGGTCAATACCCGGATCTAAGCCGATTTCATTCATAAAAATGAGTCCGTTTTCTTTAGCTAAACTATCTAAATCCTGCATTTTTTGGCTGA
>NZ_JBILTE010000161.1:0-5725 GCF_044371705.1 Flavobacterium sp.
TGAAACGATCTTGTCATTGTAATGATGCTCAAGAATATTTTTTCCAAGGTCAATTAGATTAATCTTATTAGTCATATGGTATCTTTCTTAAGTTCCAGCTAACGTTTCTGGGCTTGGCGAAGGTGGCGATTTTCAACATCCGCCGCGGCGGATTGATGCGAAGAACCAATTTTTGATTAACCATCAGCCGCGGCTGAACTGCGGAGCACTGAACCGCCACTTTAGCCAAGCCCGTGTTATGTGCCGTTATTTTTTTAAGTTTTGTTTTTCTATCATTTTCAATCCGAAGTTTCTGATTGATGTTATTAATTTTAAGATGTCTTTACCTTGCTCTGTCAATGAATATTCTGTCTTGGGTGGCACAACAGCAAAAACCTTTCTACTAATATAACCGCCTTGCTCCAATTCTCTTAATTGTGTTGTCAACATTTTGTCTGATATGTGGGGAATGTCTTTTCGTAATTCTCCATATCGCATAGTTTTGTTTTTTAGTCGCCATAAAATAGGTGCCTTCCAAGCGCCACCAATCTGTTCCATTACTAACTGAACAGGATTGTAGTAAATTTTACCGTTGTATTTAAAGTCTGGCATTATTTAAAACTGTTTATTTTATTAATACTTTCATAAAAGTATGTATCATACTTTTATGTTATACTGTATGTAAAAGTATATGTAGATAATAACTTTGCGGCATAAAACCTTAAAAAAATATAAATATGAAAAAAATTGCATTAATTACAGGAGCCTCTAAAGGTCTTGGTTTTGAAACAGCCTTACAGTTAGGTAAAAAAGGATTTACAGTAATTGTAACTGCCCGTACTCAACATAAAAGTAACGAAGCCGCAGCAAAATTAAAAACAAAAGACATCGATGCTTTGGGCGTACAATTAGATGTGAGTAATAGCAAGGACATTGCTAATCTCGTAAGTTTTTTAAATGAGCGATTTGGCAAATTAGATATTTTGATTAATAATGCGGGAGTGCAATTAGATTTTCCTGGATTTATGCCCGGAAATTCAACAGAAACAGTTTCAATGGAAATATTGAAGCAGACTTTTGAAACTAATTTCTTTGCACCAATAGCATTAACACAAAAGTTATTGCCTTTATTAAAAAAATCTGATGCCGGCAGAATTGTCAATGTATCAAGTATTATGGGTTCATTGGCTCTTCATGCAGATGCAAGTTCTCCAATTTATGGTATAAAATTATTGGCATACAATTCATCCAAAACAGCGTTAAATCAGTTTACTTTACATTTGGCTGAAGCATTAAAAGATACTTTAATAAAAGTAAATTCGGCTCATCCAGGTTGGGTAAAAACAGATTTAGGAGGAGAGTATGCTCCAATGTCAATTGAAGATGGTGTAAAAACAATTGTAGATTTGAGCACACTTGATGTAAATGGAAAAACAGGTACATTTATACATTTAGGCGAATCATTACCATGGTAAATAAAAAATAAATGAATATTACAATCATTGGAACAGGAAATGTTGGTGGAGCATTAGCCACCAACTGGTCAAAAAAAGGACACAGAATAAATTTAGGTGTGCAGGATGTCAATAATTTCAAAGGCATTGAGTTGTTGAAAAATGAAAGCACAAAAGTTTTTTCAATTAATGAAGCCGTTACAAAATCCAAAGTTATCTTAATTGCTATACCGCCTACTGCCATTTTTAATGTTATTGAAAAACTGGGTGATGTATCAGGAAAGGTAATTATTGATGCTACTAATGCGGTTCGCCAAACACCTGATCCATACAAAACAGTCTATCATTGTCTAACTGATAAAACACAAGCCGAAGTTGTAAAATGTTTTAATAGTACGGGTTTTGAAAATATGCTGAACCCTATATATAATGGCGAAGGTATTGATATGTTTATGGCTGGTGATAGTGAAAGGGCAAAATCTGTCGCCCGGCAATTAGCTCTGGATAATGGTTTTAGTTCTTGTCTTGATTTTGGAATGTCAGATAAAGTAGAACTGTTAGAAAAATTTGCTTTGTCTTGGATTAATTTAGCTATAATGCAAGGTCATGGTCGCAATATGGCATTTAAAGTTGTCAGGAGATAAGTTGTCGTTCGAGTTTTGGTATAATGGCACATAACTCGTTTATACCCGCTACCCTTTTTCGCATACCCATCAGAATAGGGTAGGTAATGCGTGTAAATGTAGCGCATTATTCAAATTTAATAAAAATGTCATAAGTTGTCAAACGGACTTTTTATCTGCTGTATGCTCTTGGTAGAAACATGGGTATATATCTCCGTTGTCTTACTACTGCTATGCCCCAAAATCTCTTGAATATAACTTAAATCTGTTCCTCTTTATGAATCTATATGACTCGACTGTAAAGCTAGCATGGCTGAGCGTAAGGTTCCGCCAGAGGCGGACTAAACCTTCGCTGCGCTTAGTAGAATTCGCTTAAAATAAATCCTAGCCCGCCTCTGGCGGTGCGGCATACTAATAGATCATTGTGCGAGGGAAATCGTTCATGGTTGTTGGTCAGGCGATGCGCCAAAGGCGCACAAGTTACGCCAGAGGCGGACAAGTTACGCCCCGACTCAGTCGACACGAACAAGTTCCAACAATGGCAGGAGGCGGGACGGGGCGGACACACTCCCTCTCACCCTCACACTGTTTCCCGCGGCCAACAACGGCAGGAGGCGGGACGGGGCGGACACACTCCCTCTCACCCTCACACTGATTCCTGAGGCCAATAACGGCATGAGGCGGGACGGGACGGACACACTCCCTCTCACCCTCACACTGATTCCTGAGGCCAATAACGGCAGAGATTTAATTAGTTGTTGGTCAGGCGATGCGCCAGAGGCGCACAGGTCCAACAACGGCAGGAGGCGGGACGGGTCGGACACACTCCCTCTCTCCCTCACACTGATTCCTGCGGCCAACAACGGCCGGAGAATAAGGATGGCATTGCTAAAAGCATGCCTTCCTCTTGAAAAGAAAATTTTTGCGTGTACAACTGAATTTGAGAAAAAGTTACTGCTTTACATAGTAGCCCGTGTTGTGCCTAGATTTTCTTTGTCTGTCAGTGCATACAACCCACATAAATGTCTGCTTTTATTTTAAATGCTTTTTTCTCTGTTTTATATAAAACAGTCATTGCACTGTCTGCACTTTTTTCTGTTTCGTAAATGCCAGTCACCAAGGCAATAGTTTTTTCACCCACTTTTCTTTGGTAAAAGTTTAAATATTCTAAACTCAAATTGTCCGATGGAAAGCGTCTTGGGAAATATTCGCCAGCATACATCTCATCTTCATCATTGTCGGGTAAAGCAATAAGATTTTTGGTCTTGTTGTAAAAACGTCCCATTGTGTCGATTGGGATATTTAATTTTCTGTTTAGGTCAAACATTTTTTTGTGAAGAAACGAATAGTCTTTACTCGTGTCCGCCACCACGACAAAAAAAGTAGCGTTATTATAATCGGTTGTGTCTTCCGATTGATTATTGTTTGTCGGTAAAGGGGTCTGTATTTTAGTAGTTGTGTCAACTTTGTTCGATTCAATTTTCATATCGTTCTTGTCAGAGGAATTTGTCCCGCAAGCGGTCAAAATAAATGTCAATATTATGTAAATGTGACGTGTCATAAATTTACGCATAACGTTTTGTGGTTTGTCTTAGTGGCGAATTTTTACTACAAATGTTGATACGAAGCACGTAGTTCAAATATAGCACAAATGTTCATACAAAAAACGTAACCCTCCATTACGCCAAAACGCTGTTATCGGCTGCCCTTATTGTCAGTTCAGGTTAAAGATATCCTTAAATTTATTGTCTGATAGTAGGTTTAAAAATAATTTTTTGCTGTGTTCCTTTTCTTGGAATGGTTGAGCCTTAAAAAGGTCTGCATATTTACTTTCTGTCAAGTCATTTAAATCGTTTGACTTGTTAGGTGCTACTTCTGAAATTCGTTTTAAGTATGAAGTGTTGAACTTTAAATTCTCCTTGTCCACCCAACCTGCTTGAATAAATGCTTTTGTTTTTTTGTCGCAACGACACGGATTTGATTTGTTGATAAGCCCACATTTGTTATTCATAAATTGGTAAAGGTCTTTTCTTGCTCTTGAAAGTCTTTGGCGGAAATTGTCTTTGGAAATGTCAAGCATCTCAGAACCGATTGTGTGGTCAATACCGAATATTTCACCAAGTATGTAAACAAGTCGTTGCTCTCTGTCAAGGCAGAGAAGCATACCACTCATACAACCAATTTTTGCATCTTCAATAAATTCTTTCATTTCTGATTTTTCAATTACTGAAAGTTCTTTGTCCTGCATCTGGTTAAGTTCATCTCCGTATTTTGAAAACGATATTACATAATCTTCCAACCAATACTTTTTCATTTTTAAGAAATGGTTGAAAGTAATGCGAAAAAGCCAAGTTCTAAAATTACTTTCGCCTTTAAAGTTTGCAAGGTTTGTTATGACCTTGATTAAAACTTCCTGCGTAATGTCTTCTGCATCAAATGGACTTAAACTCATTTTCAAAGCAACATTGTAAATGTAATGTTGATGTTTCTTAACTATTGCTTCAAGTGCTGATTTAGAACCGTCCTTTGCTGAAGTAATAAGTTCTATATCGTCTCTGTCGTTGTATGATGTATGAAATGGATTTTTCATTTTTTCTTTGTGAATTTTAAAAAAACATTTTGATACGAAATATCTAAAAGATGTTTTACAGTGTCTTTGTTGTTTACTGTTGGATTGTTAATGGCTACCCAACCCAGCCAAGCATAGATTGGGTGGGGCATTAAGACATCAAGTTCTGTGAAATTAAAGTCATAATTTATAATACCACCTTTTGCTGGGCGTGTTGGAATATTACCAAACAAATTTTTATAATGCTTTTTTCCAATTCCAATACTTAGTCTATAAATACCGTCTCGGTTAAGGTTTGAAGCCTTATCGTTTGGTCCATCGCTTTCCTTAATGGTTGTAAAATAAATGCCTTTTGGCAACGAACTATCAGGATTGTAAAAAAAGCTACGTTCACGGTATGCGTCTTTTACAATTATATCCTGATAGTTCGTTAAAATCCAATTTTCTAATTCTCCTGCTGTCATTCGTTGTTTAGTATAGGATTAGTTAAATTCATATTTACAGATTTAAAATCAATTTTTTCCATAAACGGAATTATTGCTTCGTTTTTTTCGGCAAGTTGCATTGCTTGGCTGTGGCTATCTTTATTTTTCCAATAAACAATGTCAGTCCAAAGAGTGTCGCCCGATTGTGTAAGGGTTCGTTTAATAAATCCTTCCTGTCTTTTCAGAAAGTCGTTTTGCATTTGTTCAGCCGATTTTACAAAGTCAGCATTTGAAACACCATTGTTTAGTTTGAAAGTGGTAATTTCTACCATTCCAACTGTCTGTTTTTGTTCTGTCATAACATTTTGATTTTCTGTTTTTGATTGATTACAAGCTGTTAAACTTGCAATGGTCATTACTGTTAAAATTGTCTTTTTCATTCTTGTCAAATTAGATGATTTAACAGTTAGATACTCAAAATGACCAAGTGTGACAGTTGTAAAGTGTAGGTCTTTTAGGGTTGCCGATAACTCGTTTATACCCTCTACCCTTTTTCGCATACGAATCAGAATAGGGTAGGTAATGCGTGTAAACGTAGCGCATTATTCAAATTTAAGAAAAATGTCATAAGTTGTCAAACGGACTTCTTATCTGCTATATGCTCTTGGTAGAAAC
>NZ_JBILTE010000162.1:0-5674 GCF_044371705.1 Flavobacterium sp.
TTTTCATCGGTGATTACCATCGCTTCTGGTGATGCAGTTTGTAAAATTTCATACCCACATTTTGGCGTATAAACAGTTGCTAAACCACAACCGGAACGCAAAGCAGCTTGCGAAGCTAGCACCATTGCCCCAATTTTGCCATAACATCCTCCAATTAATAACACATGGCCCTGCGTTCCTTTGTGTGAAAATTTTGATATGGGTTTATATCGTTTTTTTATTTCATTTAAATCGGTATAATAATAATTAGTTGGAATAGAATCAATTGCTTTTTCATCCAGATCAATCGGAAGAATAACTATTTCATTTATAAACTGTTCGTTATCCGGAATATAAAAACTAAGTTTAGGAATTTGAAAGGTTAACACAACATCCGACTGGATGGCAATCGATGTTTTTCGATTTAAAAATAATCCGGAAGGAATATCAATCGAAACTTTGAACGATTGATGGTAATTGATTTTTTGAACAATCTGTTGAATCCATTCATCCATTTCACGTGAAAGGCCGATTCCAAAAATGGCATCCACAACAATGTTATTTTCTGCAATATCAGGAAAATCGGCGTCTTCATTTATAATTTCATACTTCAAATTACACTCTTTCAATCGTTCTAAATTCGATTCAAAATCAGGTGATAATTTTTTGCTGAAAGGAACAACATACACATGCACATCATAATAATTTTGTTTGAGCATCCGTGCAATTGCCAAACCATCACCACCATTGTTTCCCACACCACAAAAAAAGTGAAAAACTTTTTTCTTGTCGTGAAAATGATGAACGAGCCATAAAAATGCCTGCAAAGCTGCTTGCTCCATGAGTTCAAATGCGGTGATGTGTTGACGCTCCGTTGTCAATTTATCAACTTCTTTAATTTTTTCAGTTGTAAAAATTTTCATATGCTAGTAGAATATACTTTTTGGTAAACTATTCGTAAAAATTCAGATTTTCTTTTTTAATTACGTAAATTTATTACATTTGTTTCAGATGAAATCACAAAAGAACATTAATTATACTATCAAATCCTTCAATGTATTGAACGGATTTTCCTTTGGTACATCTTCTACAACTACAACCCCATTCGGGGTATAATTTTTACATATCATCCGCAGCTATGCTTATTCGAAAGAATAAAATAAAATTCTTATTTTCAAATAAAAAATAATCCTATGAAGGTATTAAAATTCGGAGGAACTTCGGTTGCCAATGCCCAAAATATAAAACTCGTTCTTGCTATCGTTGAGAAAAAATCAAAGGAAAGCAAACTGATAGTAGCTGTTTCTGCTTTTAGTGGCGTAACCGATTTACTTTTGTCGGCAGCTCAAAAAGCAGCAACAAAAGATGATTCATACCGTGATGTGGTTTTACAAATTGAAAAAAAACACCTCGAAGCTATTAAAGATTTGGTTCCTGTCAACGAGCAAACAGCTTTATTACATTATTGTAAAAAGAATATTTCCTATTTAGAAACTTTGTTAGATGGTTGTTATTTGTTGGGCGAATTAACGGCTCGAACATCAGATATGATCGTTAGTTTCGGTGAATTGTTGTCGTCTTATATCATTGCAGAAGCCCTTAAACAAAAGGTTGGAAACAGCAGTTTTAAAGATAGTCGCGAACTCATCAAAACCAATAGTAATTTTGGCAAAGCGGAAGTAAATTTTGAACTGACGAACAAAATCATTGCTGATTATTTTAAGTCAGATTCGTCACAAGTATTCGTAATTCCCGGATTTATTGCCTCGTCAATTGATGGAAACACAACTACCTTGGGTCGTGGTGGTTCTGATTATACAGCTGCGATAGTTGCAGCAGCTTTGCATGTGAAAGAATTAGAAATTTGGACAGACGTCAACGGAATGTTCACTGCCAATCCGAAAATTGTCAAACAAGCCCAACCGATAGAAAAAATCACCTACGAAGAAGCGATGGAGTTGTCGCATTTTGGTGCGAAAGTGCTTTATCCACCAACCATTCAACCGGTTTTAAGCAAAAACATACCCATTTGGATTAAAAATACGTTTGAACCGGAAGCGTTTGGTACCTACATCTCATCGGCCTCAAACCCGAATGGGAATCCGATTAAAGGCATTTCTCATATTGATAAAATTGCTTTGATTACAGTAGAGGGTTCCGGAATGGTAGGTGTTGCCGGAGTTTCCAAACGATTGTTTGAAGTGCTTTCTATTCATTCGATAAGCGTTATTTTTATCACGCAAGCTTCGTCAGAACATTCCATTTGTATCGGAATTTTAAATGCAGATGCTGCTATAGCAAAGACTTCAATTGATAAAGTTTTTGAACTTGAAATTTCACAACACAGAATCAATCCATGCATCGTTGAAAAAGACTTGTGTATAATGGCTTTGGTGGGTGAACAAATGAAAAATCACCAAGGAATCAGCGGAAAAATGTTTAGTACGTTGGGCAAAAACAATGTCAACATTCGGGCGATTGCTCAAGGTGCTTCCGAGCGAAACATTTCTTTGGTAATCAATGAAAAAGATGTAAAAAAAGCATTGAATACGCTACACGAACGTTTTTTTGAAGAACAAACCAAACAGTTGAATTTATTTGTGATGGGTGTTGGTAATGTTGGCGAAAAATTCATCGAACAAATTCACCAACAAAAGAAATTTTTAAAAGAAAATTTAAAAATAAATCTGCGTGTCATTGCTCTTTCCAATTCCCGAAAAATGGTTTTTGATGAAGAAGGAATTTCATTAAAAGATTGGAAAACAACTTTGGATAAAGGTGAACAAGCTTCGAAAGCTGATTTTATTGAGAGAACAAAAGCGTTGAATTTACGCAATAGTATTTTTGTTGATATTACTGCAAATACTGAAGTTTCTGCGACTTACGAACATTATCTTAGAAAAAATATTGCAGTTGTGACATGTAACAAAATAGCTTGTTCATCGGAGTATGATAATTACTTAAATTTAAAACGCTTATCACGTAAATACAATGCTCCGTTTTTGTTTGAAACGAATGTGGGTGCTGGTTTACCAATTATTGATACATTAAAACATTTGATTGCTTCCGGTGATCGAATTCATAAAATTCAAGCCGTTTTATCCGGAAGTTTGAATTTTATTTTTAATAATTTTAGTGAAACTTACAACTTTCACGATGTAGTAAAAGAAGCCGGCGTGCAAGGTTTCACCGAACCCGACCCAAAAATTGATTTAAGTGGTGTGGATGTCGCTCGAAAAATTCTGATTTTAATTCGCGAAAGCGGCTATCAAATGGAAATGGAAGACATTGAAAATAGTTCTTTCTTACCAAAAGAATGTATGGAAACCATAACCAATGAAGACTTTTTTAAATCGTTGACCAAACACTCAAGTCATTTTGAAAATTTGCTAAAAGAAGCAAAAGAAAAAGATTGCCGTTTAAAATTTGTTGCTAAATTCGACAAGGGAAAAGCCAGTGTTGGTTTGCAATTCATTCCTAAAGAAAGTCCGTTTTATAATTTAGAAGGAAAAGACAATATAGTGGAATTTTTTTCCGACAGATACGTCGATCAACCCTTGCTCATCAAAGGAGCCGGTGCAGGTGCTGCAGTGACTGCTTCAGGTATTTTTGCGGATGTGATTCGGATTGGAAATGTTTAATTAAGGTGCTAAGGCACTAAGATTCTAAGGTACTAAGCAACCTCAGAACCTTAAAACCTTAGAACCTCAGAACCTCAGAAAATGAACGAAATAAAAATATTCTGCCCCGCCACAGTAGCCAACTTATCCTGCGGATTTGATGTCTTAGGATTGTGTCTGGAAAACATTGGCGACGAAATGATTATTCGAAAAGTCAAAGAAAAAGGACTTCGAATTACCAAAATAACCGGAGCTGATTTGCCTTTAGAAACCAATAAAAATGTGGCAGGAGTCGCAGGAATGGCTTTGCTCAGTCACTTGGATTTAGAATTCGGGGTCGAAATTGAAATTCATAAAAAAATCAAAGCCGGAAGTGGCATAGGCAGCAGTGCCGCAAGTGCTGCCGGAGTTGTGGTAGGAATCAATGAATTGTTGGGTATTCCTATGCATCGAAAAGAGTTGATTCCGTTTGCCATGGAAGGCGAATTTTTGGCTAGTGGAAGTTATCACGCAGACAATGTTTCACCTGCAATTCTGGGTGGATTTACATTGGTTCGAAGTTATAACCCGTTGGAAGTGATTAAAATTAAAAGTCCAAAGCATTTATATGTAACTATAATCCATCCACATATAGAAGTAATAACCTCTGAAGCAAGAAGTATTTTGCCAAAAGAAATTCCACTGAAAACAGCCATCACACAATGGGGAAATTTAGGCGGATTCATTAGCGGATTATATACCGAAGATTATGGACTGCTAGGTCGTTGTCTGCAAGACGTAGTTGCTGAACCTTATCGAAAAAATTTAATTCCTGAATTTGATTCTATCAAAAAAGTTGCTTTAGAAAATGGAGCTTTAGGTTGCGGTATTTCCGGTTCAGGTCCTTCTATATACAGCTTAAGCAAAGGATTAGAAAATTCTAAAAAAGTGGAAAACGCAATACAAAATATTTTCGCAAAAACCACTATTCCATTTGATACCTACACTTCAAAAGTATGCGACAAAGGAGTGCGAAAAATATAAGTCAATTTTTGCCTACTTCGAAGCAGACCGCTTTGGGATACTATTTCTAGAATTTTTAAAATATTTCAAAGGAACGATCAACATGCCAAAAACTTCGCCATGCTCTTTTCCAAGATGCTTATGATGGATTTTGTGAGCTCTTCGCAATGCAAGCATGTAGGTGTTGTTGGTGTTTCTAAACCATTTAAAACGTTGATGTATAAAAACATCGTGCATCAAAAAATAACAAAAACCATACAATGCAATACCTGCTCCAATGCATACTGAATAGTAGTTGGAATTCATTAATCCCAGCATAATACATAACCAACTTGGAACAGCAAAAATAAGAAAGAAAACATCATTCTTCTCAAAAAAACCTGGCTCATGTTGATGATGATCTTTGTGAAAATACCACATAATACCATGCATAATATACTTATGAGTGAACCAAGCCATAAATTCCATAAAGAAAAAAGTGGCAATTATTGTAAAAATATAAAATACTATATCCATGTCACAAAGTTAAAAATTCCGAAGAAAATAAATTGAAGAACTACTAAAAAAGGTGCTACATTATTTTTAGATTGCTCCTTAAACAAAGCTAGGATGTAACAAAAAACAAAAGAAATAAAGAACCAAGCCGCATAGTTTTTAAACGGAATCACACTCTCATCCCAAGTCCAAAAGTCATAGTTCATTGCAACAGGCTCAATCAAAACATCCAAAACCACAAGAATACAAGCCGAACCAAACGCAATTAATAAAGTATTATTTACCTTTTTTTCGAGAGTATATACCGCCGCATATGTTAATAAAAGCCAATTTACACCAATGATAATAGGTGTTGCAAAAATTTTAAAACCCAATGTTGACCCGTAAACATAATTTCCAAAAATTGCACCTGTGTTTACGCCAATTACTTCTATAAAATAGCCGGCAAAAGCAATAAATACAAAAAGAAACCATTGTTTTAAAGTTGCATTTTGATGATTTAAAAGAAGTACCAATAAGTTTACTACTAAATTTAATGGTGTTAACGATAAGAAATCTATTGTTTTACTATTAGTCAA
>NZ_JBILTE010000163.1:0-5669 GCF_044371705.1 Flavobacterium sp.
TCCCAAACAAACTGTCCTTTGCTTGGATGAATAATATAAAGCAATTTGTCTTTCAAAACCAGAAAGTTCTCATTATTAATGGGTATAATCTCGGTAATCGCAGAAAAATTTGTATTGAATAAATCATGTTTATCCAATCGATCCGTTAATGAGTTATAATGGTACCAAAGGTTGTCAATGTTGAATAATAATTGATCTTTAAACTGAAATAACTTCACTTCATAATCATTTTTCAGATTGTTCTTTTGAGTCACATTCTCGATAGTATCCAAAGTAAAATCGGGTTTAAATTGAATCCGATATAAACTCTTATAGTTATCAACCGCCCATAATTCTCTAGGTTTGGTTTGAGCAATATTTTTAATAGGTTTAGTGAGGCTGGGAATAATAGCGAATGATTTCAAATCATCCGGCGAATCATACCTTACAATTCCGGAATAATTGGCCTGGTATAATTTAGTATCAAAAGAGCTTTTCAACATTTTCCAACCACCACTGATGGCATTTTCTTTGGTCAATTTTGAGGAATCGTAGGCAAATGTTCCATCATTATGCCCGATGATAAATTGATTGTTCTCCTTCATTATTTCCCACACATGGCCCTGTGAGTTTGGTAAAACAGTCAGTTTCTTATCTTGGTAGACAAATAATCCGTGATTGGAACCTAATAAATACCCATTATCTACGAAAGAAACAGCGTAAACCGACCCTAAAAGACCTGTATTGTCAGAAAAAATGGAATATGGCGAATTGATTTCCACATGTGCAATGCCGTTGTCTAATCCCAGCCATAAGTCGTTTTCTTTGTCGAAACCTATACTTAAAACCGAATTATTTTTTAAAGAATTATTACGGTTAATATTGTTATAAGCTCCGGTTTTCATATCAATCAAATACAACCCTTTGAAGGCTGTTCCGATTGCCAGTCGATTGTTTGATATAAACTTTGCTGTAATGATAATGTCTTGTTTTAGCTCGTTATTCAAGGTGTTTTGCCACGGAACTAAATTTTTTCCCTCTTCCGCAAACACTCCATTTTTTTGAGTAAATACAAAAGTTTTTCCTTGGTACGAATCGATTGCATGAACGACATTGTTTTCTAATTCGTCCCAGTGTTCTACTTTCTCAAATACTTTATTTTGAAACTTATAAACCCCTTGTCTGACAGAGGCAGCATATATTTGATTGTTTACAATGAAACAATAGGATATCTGAAAAGGTATTCGGATTTTTTCAATACTTTTACCATCATAAACAAAAAGTTCGTTGAATGATTGAAAATAGATTTTACCCTGAAATTTAAAAATTTTCCAAATCTCTTCATTGTCGGAATAACCGGTAAACAGATTTTTCCCTTTGCTTAACGACTGATAAATCATTTGACCATTACTTCGTTGCCAATAGCCGAATTCGGTATACGAACCACAATAAATTCGATTGGAATCTGCGAAAACAGAACGAATGATGGTTTTATTTGGTAAAATATACTTGTCCCATTTCACCCCATTGTATCTTAAAAAATAGTGATTATTAGCAAAATACATGGCATTGTCTTCGCCTTGCGTTACACCCCACACCTGATTATCACCTTCATAGTTGGTCATCGTGAAATTCTCAACAAAAGGAAGTAACTCCTGCGATTGCAAGTGCAAACAAGTATTAAAAAATACTAAAAGAACAAGTAAATAATTTCTCAAGTGAACGGTAGTTTTCCCAAATGTAAAAACAAAAATGCAAACCGCAGTTGAGTGGTGCTAAAAAAAAGTCCCTAATGGGACTTAATTAAATTTTCGTCAACATACGATTGCAGGTACGCAAACTTAGGCGTCAAGTGGCCGCTTGCTGCAATTTTAGCACGAGCTAATAGTGAATCTTGGTCAGCATTAAAAAACGCCGGCATCACATGTTCGGCAAACATTTTACCAAACCCTTCACTGGCATCTTTCGGAAGTTCACAGGGCAAATTATCAACTGCCATGACCATAATTGCAGCCGGATGGGTGTAGGATACTTCTTTGTGTTCATTCGGCAAATACCCATAAAAAGGTTCTGCAATAGTGGATGATCTGAGTGTACAAGCAATCGGACCTTGCACGTCGCAAGATATATCTGCAACAATTTTGAGCTTATTGGTGGCTGACTGTAACATTTCACGAGTCAAAATAGTTGGAGCATCATTCCCATAAAAATGACCGGTGATAAAAATATCGGCCACTTTTGTAAAGCGTTCAAAATCGCTTTCATACTCTTTTGGATGTTCGTAAAAATCTTTATTATCAATGGTTTTGCCATCTTTACGTTTGTTGTAATCTAACACATCAATGTTTGTAAAAACAGGAAACGTGTAAGTTTTGTTCAGAAAATCATCTGCAGAAACTTCTTTTAATTTCATGCCGGTAAGAATCTCTTTAGCTCCCATTCCTACTTTGCCTTTACCGGTTAAAACAATTTTTATGGGTGGCAAAAAGGGCCTTTTTAAACGACTGATTAATGCCTCTTTGTCTGCCAAAGTTTCAGCTTTAGGCAAATTATACAATTCATACTTTATTCCGAAAGCTCTGAAAGCATTGTAGGTACCAACGATTCCTGCGTATCGTCCAAAACCAATCAAACGGCTATTGGTGGCGTCAGTAATAGTTTCATGGTCATAAAGTGTGATATTTTTATCTAAAACTGCCTGCAGTAGATTGCGGTTATGAGGCTGCTTTTTAATCGTATGCGAAAAGAAAAAATACGTTTTATTTGGTAGCAGTGCATCAACAGGAACTTCCTTTACTCCTAACAAAACATCACAATCGGATAAGTCATTCGTTACTTCTATGCCTGCGGTAATGTAAGCTGCGTCCGGGAATACTCGAATATCCGAAGACTCTACTTTGAATTGAGCCTGCGGAAACTGCCGTTGTAATTCCACCAAAGCATCCGGTGAAAAAACGACTCTTCTGTCAGGCGGGTTTTTACGTTCTTTGATAAGTCCGAAAATCATTTGTGATATTTATACGGTTACTGATGGTATTTGTTACAAATATAACAATATTGATTTATTCAGGCAAATTTAATAATGGTCATTTTTTGTTATATCTTTGTGGCTTAGTTTTTGAGGTTCTGAGGTTCTGAGGTTCTGAGGTTCTGAGGTTCTGAGGTTCTGAGGTTCTGAGGTTCTGAGGTTCTGAGGTTCTGAGGTTCTGAGGTTCTGAGGTTCTGAGGTTCTGAGGTTCTGAAAACTGAAAACTGAAGACTGAAGACTAAAAAAATGGGGTCGACTGGTTTTGACAGCGAGTGGAACTAGACAGTAAGCACGTCGAGCATTGGACATTTGGCTCGTAAATATCAAGGTTCAACAACTTTACACGGCGAAAATAATTACGCTTTAGCTGCTTAATCTGAATTATAGTAAGATTTGCCTAGTCCCAACAAGGTTGGGAAGCTAGATTCCTCTCAGAAGCTTTGGTTTATAGCGTTTGATCAAGAGGAACCGTAAATGTAAACCTAGAATGGGTAATGCTTTAAATCCCATTTTAAATAATAAAGCTAAGCGGGAAGTGGCTGCCTTTGGCCTTGCTTTCTGTCGAAAATTCAATCAGAGGATAAACGCGTAGAAAGCTCTTTGGTTGCTTGTTTGGACGAGAGTTCGATTCTCTCCGACTCCACAAAAAACCCTGTACATGTTTGATTTACAGGGTTTTTAATTTTAGGGAACTTTTTTGGAGCTATTTTGTAATGTGCTTCTCTAATTCAAAAATAGTAAAATCTTTCTTTGTAAAGTAGAGCTAACAATAGGATTCGGGCGAGAGCGGGGTATTGAGGAATTGGTAATTATGGAACATTACCTTACTGGATTACTAAATAAAAATTTTAATTATTTTAATAAAATCTTTACAATCCTGTACTTGCTTTATTAGATTTGGAATTTGTTTTTTTGAATACCAAAAATTTTCATCAACACCTTTAAATTCTTCGACTGATATTTTTTCAATCTTATAAAATTCGTAATCAATCTTAGCTGTTCTTCCCTTGATTAAAGGATGAAATCCAAAAAAATTGAGCCATCCAACTTTATTAGCTTTTTTAACTAAATAACAATAGCCATTTACATCCAAAATAATTGAATTATCAAAAAAACATAGTTTTGAAACCGAAGCTATTTGAGGACCTTGTTTTTGAGCATAGATATTTTTATCATTCTCAAATAGATGTAATATTGGATAATTAAATTGTTTATTCATTTATTTTATTTTTTAAATCAAAATTCTCCCCCACTCTTAGAAGTCTTCCAAAAAGCATTTTGCTAATCGATGATCTCAAATCGATGCAAAGCATAATGCTACTTTTTGAAAGTACATTGTTGGGAGCGATTTTTAATTAATCCGCAGCTTTTCCAATTTCATCAATCGATTCAATCTCTACCACTACAATTTTTTTCCATTTGTGTTCCAGCAGTTTGTAAAATCCCCAACAACATAATATACCAATCGGGACCGTTAGTAATGCGATACCGGATTCCTCAAATCCGTCAATGCTGCCGGGTGAAACCAATTCACCAATCACACCAATCGCAACAGCCGAAAAAATAATTCCTGCATAATACACAACTACCCCCAAAATGCCGTATAACCATTTATTTTGTTTGTATAATTCGGCTAATCTGTAAAATGCTCTACCCACAAAATAGAGAAATATCAATCCAAGCATCGTCTAATAATTTATATGAATTTTTAAAAATACTCATTTCCCAACAATAACAAACAATCTTAAACAACTTTAAACAACTTTAAACAATCTTAAACAATCTTAAACAATCTTAAACAATCTAAACTTACTCATCAACAAACTGCATCCCTAAATAATTCTTAATACCCCTTGCCCTTCCCTCATTTTTAGTAATTTTGACAAAAATTTACTCTTGAGAAATAGTTTACTACTTTTTTGTTTTTTCATTTACGCTCAATCGGCTTTCGCTCAACAAGCAAAACCTATCAAAGTTGAATATTCGGATTTTGCTAATGTCGACCAAACGGAAGTCCCGGATGCAATACTAGTCTATGGAAACGTCCGTGTTTCACATGACGGGGCCATTCTTTTTTGCAACAAAGCCTACGTTTTTCAGAAAGAAAATTACATCAAAGCGTTTGGTGATGTTCGCATCGTTCAAGGTGATACAATCACCATGACCAGCAGTTATGCCGAATACAATGGCGAAAACAAATTGGCCATGGCATCGGGTAATGTGATTATGCAATCACCTAGTTCGACACTTACATCGGAACAAGTGTATTTTGACCGAGCCAGTCAGCAAGCTTTTTACAGAACCGGCGGAAGAATAACGGATAAAGATAATGTACTCACCAGTCAATCGGGTACCTACATCGTCAATAGTAGCATGTACCAATTTCGAAATGCCGTGACGATTACCAATCCAAAAACAGTGATCAAAACGAACCATTTGGATTATTACGAAAACTCGGGTCACTCCTATTTATTCGGCCCATCAACCGTTACCAGTAAAGAAAATTTTATATATACAGAAAAAGGTTTTTACGACACCAAGAAAAATTTGGCTCATTTTGTCAAAAACTCCTATATCAAATACAACAATCGTTTGATTGAAGGCGATAGTTTGTATTATGATAGAAATCGCGAATTTGCTTCGGCTACGCGAAATGTAAAAG